>CAYZUE010000020.1:0-18622 GCA_964481825.1 Candidatus Hydrothermarchaeota archaeon
CGGGGTTCCTGTACGGTCTTCTTGCGGACTATCCTTTAATCCACTGCGGTAGAATCGGCAATAAACTCGCCTCCCTTTGCATAGCAGAGATGGGGGCCAGGGCAGGTCTGCCTACGATAATGGAGCTGGAGGGTTTCATTTCCTTCTTAAGATGATGTCATCCTTCTTAGGCTCGATCTCAGAGCTGAGGATAATCTCTATCTCATCCCCTTTTCTCCACTTTATTACTCTCACCAAATCCCTTGGTAAAAGGACATAATATTTGCCCTTAGTGGTCCTGTGCAGCTTCATCTTAACATCCTTCAAATTCTTATCTAAAACAAATTTGTAAACTGAATTTTTAATATTCCTCAACGCAAGACATAACTGCCTGTAAGACGCCGTGTTAACACCTCCGACTCTCTTCTTTCCCCTTCCGTCTTGCAGGTCCTCCATTTTTAAGTAATAAGGATTACAATTAATAATAATCAGTTCCCCCAAGGACGCGTCAGCTAGCGGATAGGCTATAGGGCTTCGGACCCTAAAACCCGGGTTCAAATCCCGGCGCGTCCATTGCTAGATATTTGAAATTCTATAGCATTAGATGAAAGATCTAATAGTTTATATAAGTTAATATTAACCACATTTTTTTCATGTTAATTTTTTTCCACAGGAGTATGGATATCGAAGTAAATCTTATAACAGGGCGGACTATATCTCAAGGGGTTGCAATTGAGACTGGTAAAGATAATGAAGGATATAAAGAGGCCACTGGAATATGTGAATTTTGCTCTGATGATCTGAAAAAATTAGGTGCTCAGGAGGGTGACACTGTTAGAATTTCAACTCAAGATGGGGAAGTTTTTGTTAAAGCAAAGGGAACAAGAGAGACTCTTAAAGAAGGATTAATATTTATACCTCTGGGTCCTTGGGCCAATGTTATTACAGGGTTCGATACATCTTCTACAGGCATGCCTACGTTAAAAGGCGTTAAGGCTTCTGTAAGCCTTGCTAAAGATGAAAAAGTTTTAGGTGTTAAAGAACTTCTTAATAAAATGTATGGTAAAATTAAGTGAGGTGTTTGTTTTTGAGCCTTATACTCAAAAACGGGTTTGTATTTGATCCAATAAATGGAATTAAGGGGGACAAATCCACCATTTTTATTGAAGATGGTTTCATCGTTGATGATTTAAAAAATAAAAATGCAAAAGTAGTTGATGTTTCTAATAAAATAATCATGCCTGGAGGTCTTGAGATTCATTCTCATGTGGCAGGTGGAAAGCCAAATATAGGTAGGGCTTTTAGACCAGAAGATCATGAACGATTTGTAATGCCCAAGACAAATATTACCCGATCTGGAAGTGGGTATTCAACACCTTCCACATTTATGACGGGTTATCTATATTCTATGATGGGGTATACAACGGTATTTACTCCAGCAATGCCTCCTCTTATGGCCCGCCATACTCATGAAGAACTAAACGATTTACCCATGGTTGATAAGGGCGGATATACTCTCTGTGATGGTAATTGGTTTATTCTCAAATACTTGAGAGAGGGAGATATCGAAAAGTGTGCTGCATATGTGTCATGGCTTCTCAAAGCTACTAAAGGATTTGCTATAAAATTAACTAATCCAGGTGGTACGGAGGCCTGGGCATGGGGTAGGAATTGCCGTAATCTTGATGATGAAGTTCCACATTTTAAAATTACACCAAGAGAAATTATAGAAGGGATGGTTAAGGTCAATGAGAAGTTGGCTCTTCCACACTCAGTTCATTTACATGCCAACAATCTTGGTAGACCAGGGAATTATACAACTACCTTAGATACGCTCAAGGTTCCAAAAGGTATTAAATCTCAACGTCAAAGACAAACTCTTCATATTACCCATATACAATTTAATTCATATGGAGGGGATTCATGGAATTCATTGGAATCTAAATCAGACAAAATTGCGAATGCAATTAATAAATTAGATAATATCACCGTTGATACTGGAAATATAATCTTTGGGGATACTACTACTATGTCCGCAGACGGGCCATTGGAGTATTATCTTCAATCAATCACGGGGTTAAAGTGGGCGAATCGTAACGTTGAGTTAGAGACGTCACCAGGTGTAACACCTATGATATACTCTCCAAAAATGGCTACAACCTCGATTCAATGGGCAATTGGTCTAGAGCTGCCTCTATTAATTAAAGATCCATGGAAAGTATTTTTAGCTACAGATCATCCAAATGGAGGACCATTTACTAAATATCCCGAGATTATAGCATCTCTTATGTCTTCTAAGTTAAGGAATCAAACTTTATCCGGGGTTAATAAAGCAGTTAATAAACGAAGCATTCTTCCAACGTTAGAAAGAGAATATGATTTTTATGACGTTGCCATTTTTACTAGGGCAGGCCAAGCAAAGGCATTAGGACTAGATAAGAACAAAGGGCATCTTGGTGTTGGGGCTCATGCAGATATTGCAGTTTATGATTTAAATCCCGATAAAATCGATCCAAACAATGAGCACAAATTGATTAAAGATAAGTTTTCAATGGCATACCTTACAATTAAAGACGGAAAGATAGTAGTACGAGATAGAAAGATTACAAAGGTAATTGATGGAAGAACCTATTGGATAGATTCAGTCACTCCTAAAAATATTGAGAAAGAGGTATATAAAGACATAGATTACTACTTTAAGAGGTATTATTCAATAAATTTAGCTAATTATCCTGTATCTGAGGATTACATAACTCGTCCAACAGTTTTAAAAACAAACGCATAATAAAAGATGATATTATGAAAGAAATAGTTTTAATTCCTGAAGAACTGCCAAAAATTGGTTTAGAAGCTGATACTATTAGTCCAGACTTTTTTGCTAATAAGAAAATAAAAGAGATCAATAATCTTAGTGTATTCTGTGGTAATGAAAAATTGACTCTAGGTGATTTTTTTGATATTAAAGGAACTGTTGGTCAAAGAATATCCGATATTAAGATAATAATCCAGGGAGATGTTTCTCTTGTAAAAAGGATTGGACAAGGTATGAGTGGAGGAGAAATTTTAATTAAAGGTAATGCTGGTATGTATGTTGGGGCCGAAATGAAGGGTGGTACCATTGTCGTTGAGGGTGATATTGGATCTTTTTCAGGTCAGCGAATGCGGGGAGGACACTTTATTATTAAAGGTAATGCAGGAAATTATCTTGGGGCGTCCTATCGTGGTGACTGGAGAGGTATGCGGGGAGGTGAAATTACCGTTGACGGTAATGTAGGGAGTGAAACTGGAGAATTTATGGTTGGCGGAAAAATCCATATTAAAGGAAATTGTGGACCATTTATTGGGATACATATGACTAAAGGATTAATCATAATTGAAGGTGATGCAGACAAACGTGTTGGCGCTCAAATGGTTGGAGGAACTATACTTGTAAATGGGAAAACAGAGATGCTTCCAAGCTTCAAGTTAGAAGGCGATGAATCAAATCTGAATATCAATGGAGCCAAATTTAATGGTCCCTTTTTAAAATTTAAAGGTGACATGGCAGAAATGCACTCTAAAGGAACAGTTTATATTAGAAAATAAGTCTATTTTAAATATAATTTATTTTTTTACATACCTTTATAATATTTTATAAATAATACTCTAGAGCATGAAAGTTGGTGTAGATACTGGAGGGGCAGTGTTACTAGGAGATAACGTTGTATGTGATGCCCATGCTGATCGAAATTATCGTGTAGTTACCCATATCCATGCTGATCATCTAAGGGGACTTAGAAAGAGTATTTCTTCCTGTGATGGTGTTATTATGACATCTGCAACAAAAGATATACTCAGCATCCTTAAAGGCCCGTTAATTAATAAAGATACATTTACTCTGGAATATGGGGAATCCTTAAATCTTAATAATGAGGTTATCACCTTTTATGATGCTGGACATATCATTGGGTCTACACAGGTTCTCGTTGAGGATGAACAAGGATTAAGATTAGCTTATACAGGAGATTTCAGACTTCCCAATGCTGAGGTAATTCCTGCTGACGGTTTGGTTATCGAAGCAACGTATGGAAACCCTTCTCATAATAGGCCTGTTAGAGAAGAAATAGAGGGCGAATTGGTATCTCTAGTAAAAGAATGTTTAGAGGATGGAAATCCTGTTGATATTTATGGATATCATGGCAAAATTCAAGAAGCTTTAGCTATACTCAGAAATAGTGGTATTACTGTACCTGCAATAATGCCTAATAAGATTCATACTATAACTCAAGTAACAGAACGTCATGGAATGAAGGTGGGGAAGTATTTCGCGTCTGATGAAGATGAAGGAATAGAAATTATGCAAAATTCTGGGGAATATATATCTTTACATCATTTTAATACAAAAAGAACATTCGATAATACAAATATTAAAATACTCCTTAGTGGATGGCATTTTAATAGTTCCATGATTAGACGAAATAGTGGTGAATTTATTATTCCTTTAAGTTCACATTCTGATTTTGATGGGTTAATTAAGTACGTAAAACAGAGTGATCCGCGTGTTGTCATAACGTATATTTATCGAATTCAAAATGCTGGTTTTCTTTCAAAAGAGATAACAAAACGACTCTTAATTCCAGCTTTTCCTAGGCAATTTTAGTTAATAATAAAAACGCCGAGGGCAGGATTTGAACCTACGTTCTCTAATGAGAACCAGATTTCGAATCTGGCGCCTTACCAGACTAGGCTACCTCGGCCACTTAAATGGTTTATTTTTCTGTATCTTAAATTTTATCTGTTAATACTCTTCCCGCCTTGAAAACTTCATTCAGTTCAATAAATTTGCAAACATTATTAAAAATTTATTATATTGTATAATATATATGTTACAATACATATTTCATGATATATATCATATTTTATATTATAAAAAAAGAGAAAATTTACAATATTGTTTGAATAATGCAAACTTTATTAGAAACGAATTGTAATTAATTCTAGATTATTTATCTTTTAAACCCGTAAATAATTAATGAATAGTAAATCATGTAGTATTAATAGAAAACTCCTTAAAACTAAAATAAGAAAACTTTTTTTTTCAGAAAAACAATTTTATTAGTTATACAAAAATTTTAATATTTTTTTTTTTTATTCAATATTATAACATCCTCTTCAACATAAATGACCATTTTACACAGATCTACCATTATTTGCACGGCTTTTTAACGAATTAACCTATTTTTTTACTTTTTAGTCTATCACGGATGTCCGTGGTGGACTAAAAAAATCAAAAATTAATCATATTAAGGCTCTCGTATGACCAAAGGACGATATTTTTGTGTTGGAACCTTTATTCGACTTACTATCTCAGACTGAACATCATTAAATGTCTCTATATCCACAATAGCAAGATGAGAACTCTTTTTAATAATCCCATTCCATCTATTATATCCACAATATAAAGGATTTTTTAATATCTTTGCAATTGTTTCTTTTTGCCAAAATCTTTTATTTTTAGTTTCTACAACTTCTTCGTTTAATTTGTTAACTAACTCTTTTATCGAAGATCCTGCTAAATAATTACTAAATATCCTTTTTACTATCTCAATTTCTTTTTCATTAATAGTTAATTTTCCATCTCTATAATCATATCCATAGGGATGTGCAAATCCAAGGTATGGGCTTCTTTCAGAATCTAGATTCTTGACGGGAGTCTGTGCTTTTTGTTCCATACCAAAATAAACTCTTTCACCTATCTGTTCACTTTCAAGTTGTGCAATACGTTGGATTATATCAACAACAAATCTCCCCATAGCTGTACTTGTGTCTAGACTTTCAGTCATGCTCACAAATTCTTT
Source organism: Candidatus Hydrothermarchaeota archaeon (assembly GCA_964481825.1). Lineage (GTDB taxonomy): Archaea > Hydrothermarchaeota > Hydrothermarchaeia > Hydrothermarchaeales > JALUUU01 > CAYZUE01. Next base: position 5,817 of record CAYZUE010000020.1, read on the forward strand.
ATTATTAACTCTTATTAAATCCATCATTTCCATAAAATTTCTTGAATTTCGGTGGATTCGGTCCATTTTCATTACTAATAATATATCCCAAGTTTTTAACTCATTAATCATCTTACTATATGCTGGTCTTTTTATATTTCTTCCAGAATATCCCTCATCAATATATCTCTCTATAATCTTCCAATTTCTAGCTTCACAATAACTTTCTAATCTTCTACGTTGTGCATCAAGAGAAAATCCTTCTTTAGCTTGGTCTTCGGTTGAAACCCTAGTATATATTACTACTTTTTCTTCTTTCTTTTTTTCTAAGGTCATTGGCTGCCCCGTACATCATGTAATTTAATTTTATTTGCTTCAATTAACGCTAAGATTTCTTTTTTCAGTCTTTTACATCTCCTGTCTTTCGGTCTCAATTTTTTTATCAATGAGTGATATCTTCCAGTCAATCTGGCTAATTTACTCAAATCATCCTGAGATAATTTAGTATCTATTTTATTGTATATCTCATTTACAGACTGTGTATATCTTCGTAACTTTTCTTCAGTTTTTGAAACTTTATTTATGGTAGATTTATTTACCACTAATTTTTTCTTCTTCTTTTTAGATTTCTCTTTTAAAATAGTATCAAATTTTTCAACAAGATCTGCTAATTGCAATCCCTTTGAAGTTAATTTTACAAATTTTATTCTACCTTTTTTTTTCGTTTTTAAAATTCCATCATTTTCCATATACTTTATTAGGTTAAATGTATGAGCGTATGTAGTTTTTATCTCAATCGATATTTCAGAAACATATTTTATAGTCCCTTTTGAAAGAGATAATAATAGCAATTTACTTTTTTTTTGGAAAAATATATCATACATACTCTATTATACATTATATACTACAGTATAAAAGTTTCCCCCACATGAATTCAGTTTTGTTATCAGATTTATAATTGTGGAATTTTAGCCAGTGCTTTTTTTACGAGATCTGCAGGATATTCATAATCTTCCAATTTATTATTATAATAAGCATCGTAAGCACCCATATCAAAATGTCCATGTCCACTCAAATTAAACAAAATAGTTTTTTCTTCGCCTGTTTTCTTACACTTTAATGCTTCATCAATTACATTTTTTATTGCATGTGCAGTTTCAGGTGCAGGAATAATCCCTTCGGCCTTTCCAAAAACGGAAGCAGCTTCAAATACTTCGGTTTGATAGTAAGCTTTTGCATTTATTACCCCTTCATCGTACAATAAACTTATTAGTGGTGAATCACCATGATATCTGAGTCCACCGGCATGAATGCCCGGCGGTACAAAATCATGACCAATAGTATACATTTTAATCAAAGGCGTTAACATTGCAGTATCTCCAAAATCATATGCATAAATACCTTTAGTTAAAGTTGGACATGCTAAAGGTTCAACAGCTGTAGCTTTCAAATCTTTTCGATCTCCTTTCAATTTATCATAAATAAATGGAAAACTAATACCCGCGAAATTACTTCCCCCTCCACAACTACTTACAACTATATCAGGGTACTCATCAACTTTAGCTAGTTGTTTTTTTGATTCAAGTCCAATTATTGTTTGATGTAATAGGACATGATTCAAAACTGATCCTAGAGAATATTTAGTGTCATCATGAGTTGCAGCATCTTCAACAGCCTCAGATATAGCTATACCCAAACTGCCTGTTGTTTCGGGATTTTCTTCAAGTATCTTTTTACCAGCCTGCGTTTTTGTAGATGGGCTAGGATTAACTTCAGCTCCCCAAACATTCATTAAATTTCTACGATATGGTTTTTGTTGATAACTTACTTTAACCATATAAATACTGCATGCAAGATCAAATAGGTTAGTAGCAAAACTGATGGCAGATCCCCACTGACCAGCACCTGTTTCTGTGGAAATTCTTTCAACTCCTTCTTTCATGTTATAATAAGCTTGAGCTACTGCAGTGTTTGGTTTATGACTACCAGGTGGTGAAACTCCCTCATATTTATAATAAATTTTTGCTGGCGTTTTAAGAACCTTTTCAAGTCTACTAGCCCTGTATAATGGCGAAGGTCTCCAAATAGTGTAGATATCTCTTACTTCTTCAGGAATTTTGATCCATCTTTTCTGACTTACTTCCTGTTTAATAAGTTCCATAGGGAACAATGGAGCCAAATCTTGGGGGCCAATTGGCTCTTTGGTGCCCGGATGAATAACAGGTGATAACGGTACTGGTAAATCTTTTGATATATTATACCATCTTTTTGGAATTTCATTTTCGTCTAATAAAATTTTATTGTCTGCCATGTGAGAATCCTCCTTAATATTATTTTTTTAGTCAGGGGGGGAATATATACCTTTTTATCTATGGACTTTTAATAATTCTCAAAGTTGTCATTCTATAACTTGTTATAATCCTCTTTTTACCGCTAAGTTTTTTATCTATTTCCAGGTCTCCAGTGTCAACAAATAGATGAGGGGTTTGGCTCAACTTATGGGGAGTAGATAGAATAATAATATTGGATATTCCAACTTTTTTTATAACTTTCGAACTTATCTGCTGATTTCCCCTACCAAATATGAATCCTTGTGATCCAATTGGACTTACAATGATTACCACCTCCGAACTTTGTTCTACAATTTTTAATAGCTGTTTTTCATTTGTATCCTTTGCAATAACTTTTCCGTTTTTTAAGACATCAACACCTAAAAGAGTTTTTTCTACTCCGATTAAATCACAAATTTTCTTAATAGTTGTACCTGCGCTTAATATATAGGTGGTTTTATCTTCCATAAATTCCAAAACAAATTTAGCAATCTCTTCCTTAGATCTATCCTCTGGGACCTCATAAAAAGTATTTTTTCTACCTTGAACTCTATAAGGTGCTTTAAGCGTAATGGCATATCCAAAAAGTTGAACATTAAAGTGATCTGCTTGATATGATTTTTCATCTACATCAAGTATTTCTCCCTCTGATAGCTCCATGTTGTGAAAATTACACAAGAGGTCTTTAACTGTATTCGGATTAATCGCAAATATTGATGAATGCATTTTAACTCCTGATGGAATACCAAGGATGGGTACTCTTTTTTTAACTACGCTTACTATATCCTTTGCAGTTCCATCCCCTCCACTGAATAAAATTAAATCCACTCCCATTTTTAGGAAAGCAATACAGGCTTTTTTTGTATCTTTAGCAGTAGTTTTTTTTTTATTTTTATGGATAATTTTATATTTTAATTTCAGATCTCTTAGGACATCTTCACCCATCGTACCTGAACAAGTAAGGTATTCCTCGTTTAAAGTATAACAATCTGATAAAGCTACCCTTGCTCTTTGTGCAGCCAATGGTGTGCCTCCTAATTCTAGAGCTTTTTTATAAGTATTACCATCTGTTCCCTTCAATCCTACTGTGCCTCCCAGTCCTGCAATAGGATTGATTAAGAAACCGATCATGTTATATTATATTAAAATAGGAACAGATAAAGTATACCAATATCTGTACAATTATTACGACACCATTCTAAAAAAGTTAATAAGATTTCTTAAATTATAATTATTAAAATTCAAGGATAATTTCTTCGCCAAAGTACAGGTTTCTGATTTTATGAGTACCTACAATATCTTCTGCAATTTTTTTATACTTTTTTGGTAAAGTGGCAGATTTGATTTCATCTTTGAGGCTTAATTGTCTGTCTTTTTTTGCTTTCCATATATACTTGTTCAAATCTTGTATATCTAGAATTGAGAATTCACTTTCAAATTCATCTACTTTTGGAAATTCTATAAAGTTTATGTCCACGTTTCTAAGATCTGTGTATATCTTATAACTTAACATAGGGAGGACAGGGCTTATTAGTTTAAGGATAATATCCAAACAATAATTAATTGTAAAAACCGCCCCCATATGTTTTTTTAAATTAAATGAATTATTTGAATTGTATAAACGATTTTTTACAAGTTCGATATAAGAAGATGCAAATATTTCCCATATGAAATTCTTTAGTCTTATGGAAGGATCATGGAAGTTGTAATTTTCGTATTTTTTTTCAGAATATTTAACTAGTTCGTTAACTTCATAAAGAATCCATTGGTCTAAAGGAGTAAGTGTATACTCCTCCTTAGTATAGGGAAACATGGATACAAATCGGGATATATTCCAAATTTTAGTAATGGTTTTTCCAGCTCCATCAATTCGATCAGATGAGCATCGCATATCAGTTTTATCTAAATTCCCTTCTATAGCAGTCCATAGTCGGAATGATTCAGCTCCAAATTTATCAAGGATATCTGTTGGACTTATAACATTTCCTTTTGATTTAGACATTTTTTTTCCTTTATTATCTACTATGTGATAGTTAATCCAAACATCATTAAATATCCCTTTTCCAGTAAGAAGAAATCCTTTTAATAAAGTGTAGTACAGCCATGTTCTGATAATTTCTTTCCCCTGAGGTCGAAGATTACATGGCTGGTTATTCTTAAAGAATTCTGCATTATCAGAGTACTTTAGATTATATAATGGAGAATTTGAACTATCGAACCAAGTATCTAATACACGTTCCTCTCCTCTGAATTTAGTTCCGTTACATTTAGGACATTTTTTTATAGGTGGTGTATCTTTCCAAGGAATATAATAACCTCCTTTTTCAGGAACAAATTTTTCATCACATTTATTGCAGTACCATAAAGGTATTTCCGTGGCATAATACCGTCTTCTAGAAATAGGCCAATCGATACTAACAGAGTTGATCCAATTTAATAGAATTTGTTTAGAAGATGGGTCATAAAAGTTTATTTTCTCGGCTATTTTTACCATTTCCCGTTTGAATTTTACCTGTTTGACATAATACTCAGGCATTGATATAAATTCTATTGGATCTTTACTGCGGTCACATATTGGGGTACGATGCATGATGTTAGTCTGAGTTTCGAGAAGTCCTTGTTTTTCAAGTTTTTCAATAATTTTCTTCCTGGCATTAATGACACTTAAACCTTTAAGGAAACCAGAATTAGAATTCATTTTACCATCTTCATCTATAGCAATTATAGGATTTAGGTCCATTTCTCTGAAAAAACGTATATCACTAGTATCACCTGCAGAACACATCATAACTAAACCAGTTCCTTTTTCCATTTCTGCCATTGGATGAGAACTGATTGGAATTTCATTTCCGTAAATTGGTGATATAACTTTTGAACCCTCTAAATGTTTATATCTTTTATCTTTCGGGTTAAAAATAACCATTCCACAAGTGCAAAGTAATTCAGGTCGGGTAGTGCCAACTATTAACTTTTCTCCAGATTCTTTTACTTTAAATATTATTCTGTTAAAGGTGGTAGGAAATTCTACATATTCAATTTCAGCGTCTGCAATTGTTGTTCTACATCCCGGGCAATAATTATTGATTCGTTCAGCTTCATAGATGAGGCCCTTCTCCCACAATTCAATAAATGTTCTCTGAGTTAAAGCTCGATACTCAGGTGAATCTGTTTGATAGATATCTCCTAATTTATTTCCCAGATTCCATGAGTTAAAGCTTATTCCTAATCTTAGAAATGATTCTGTTGAAGCAAGGCTGCTTTCTTCTAAAACTATATTACATTTTTCAATAAAATTATTGCGGGGTACATCTGTTAGTTTTATCTTAAACCTTTTTTCAACAGCCATTTCAATTGGTAAACCATTTTTATCTAATCCAAGTGGAAACAATACATTATAACCTTTCATCCTTTTATAACGAGCAAACATATCCATCAGCACATATGTAGTTGCTTGTCCAATATGTATAGGAGTATTCACATATGGTGGGGGTGTATCAATAGAAAATATGGGTTTATTTAAATCTTTATTAAAATTATAAACCTTCTTCTCCTTCCATAAGGTATAAATCGTTTTTTCTAAATCAACGTTCCAACGTTTTTCCTTTAAAATAGGCTTAGATATAATTGACACCTCATACTTCAATTTTTTTATTTTTTAGAAATACCCGTAGGCCTTCTTGTGATGTAATAGTTTTAATACCAGTTTTTTTTTCCATTCTTAATGCTTCTGATTTTTCAACTCCAATCATCTTCATCCCAAAATGGTGCAATATTGCAAGTTCTGGCTTAACTTTCTTTGTTATTTTAATAGCATCATCAACGCAAAGATGCCAAGGGATTTTATCACTCTTTGGTCGCATCACATTGAATATTATCACTTTAGAATTAGAATATTCTTCTTCAATTCCTTCAAAATATTCTGTGTCTGCTGTGTAAGTTACTATGCCATCTTCTAAGTAAAACTTTAGTCCAACACAGCTTGGATCCGAATGTTTAGTCTTCAATCCTTTAATCTTTAAACCATCTATTGTTAAAATCTTCCCAGGTTGTAATAAAGTTAATTGGTTAAGCTTTGATTTATGGTAATTAGAGATTGCTGGTCCCAGATTCTGAACACCTTTTAGAACACTCATGCTTCCTCCAAAAAAACCTCGATTTCTAGTCATGCCTTTCGTCATGGCTTCAATCATTACTTCAGCGTCATTATAATGATCTGGGTGACAATGGCTAACTAAAACTGCGTCAGTTTTCATGGGGGATACTCGATTTCTTTTTAAACTAACTAAGGTTCCTGGTCCTGGATCAATATGAATATTTGAATTGGCATGTATTCTGAAACCACATGTTCTTAGTCTTTGGGTGATAGTAATCCATCTCCCCCCGCCATTACCTAAAAATATCAACTTCATTATATTAAATTTATAAATAACTCAATTTAATAAAAAACTTTGTACTTCCTATTCACATTTTTTTTTAATTCTATTTGATAACTTATCCCTTTGTAAATAAATTGAGTAATGGACCCGCCGGGATTTGAACCCGGGGCCTCTCGCATGCCAAGCGAGTGATCTTCCATCTGAGCTACGGGCCCATGGTTATCAAATTTGGTTGTATAGTATATGAATTAATTTTCTTCTTTATAGAATGTAGGGAGAAGCTTCTGTTCATATTTTAATATTTCTATTGGATATTTACCAGTTAGGCAACCCACACATAACTTATTTTTATCCATCCCTATAGCTTTTATCAAGCTGTTTAAACTTAAGTATTTTAGAGAATCAGCACCTATACGTTTTCTTATTTCATCAATACTATTTTTATTGGCTATTAGTTCTTTATCAGTTGGCATGTCAATTCCTAGTTTACATAAGGAAGTTATAGGTGGACAACCTACTCGCATATGCACTTTTTTAACACCAGAGTCTTTAAGTAAATTTATTATTCTTTTAGAAGTAGTTCCACGAACTATACTATCATCAAATAGAATTACTCTTTTTCCTTTAATATTAGGTAAAACAGGATTTAGTTTTAATTTAACAGCTATTTCCCTAGCTTTTTGATCTGGTATGATGAAGGTTCTTCCTACATAACGATTTCTAATCAAGCTTTCAATATACGGGATATTTCGTGCTTTAGAATAACCTAGCGCAGAGGGTATGGATGCATCAGGTATTGGAGAGATATAGTCAGCTTTTATGCTATCATCCTCTCCCAAAAGCGCACCGATTTTCTCTCTTACTTTGTAGGTTGATTTCCCATTTAAAATAGAATCAGGTCTAGCAAAATATACGTATTCAAACATACAATTAGCCTGTTTATTAAGTTTGTAAGGTCTGTAACTCTTTATCCCTCTTTTAGTTATAACAATTATTTCTCCCGGTTTAATATCCCTTTTAAATTGCATGTTTAATACATCAAATACCACACTCTCAGAAGCAAGGACGTTTGTCCCATTAGTTCCACCAAGACACAATGGACGAATACCCAAAGGGTCCCGCACACCAATTACTTCATTATCTGTGAGTATTGTTAGTGAATAAGAACCAATTAGTTTTTTCATTACCTCTGTTATTGCAGATACAATACTCATTCCCTTAGCTAAGAATTTAACAATGAGATGAGCAATGATTTCTGTATCACTTGAAGAAATAAAAGCGTCTCCTGAACTTTCAAGATTTTTCTTAAGTTCATTAGTGTTTATGATATTTCCATTATGGGATATAGCAAGTGTTCCTGTCGAGTGACTAATTACAAATGGCTGAGCACATTCAATATCTGATCCACCTGTTGTGGAGTAACGAACATGTCCAATACCCATTGTTCCTTTTAATTTTTTTAGTTTCTTATAGTTGAAAAAATCAGGAACTAATCCCATGCCTTTTTCAGTATAAACTTGATCATCGATTGTTGTAATTCCACACGATTCTTGTCCACGATGTTGTAAGGCATATAGTCCATAAAAAATTGAAGTAGATACGTCAGTTTCGGAATTGGCGCTAATCCCGACCACCCCGCATTTTTCCTTCAAGAAATCGTACTCCTCTAGACTATTCTTGTTTTATTTATCTTTTTTTGTTGCCACGCATATCCTCGTAGTTTTTTAGTTTTTCCAAAACCACATGCTGCACATTTTTTATGCTTACAATGAAAGGAGTTTCTTCCGCAACGTCTACATCTGATATGTAACCGTTTGTTTCTCTTTCCTAGTGAGGGTGTTCCTTTCGTCATTTATATATCCTTTATTATTACAGCCTTATTCCCAATCCCTTTTAATACTTTGTTATAAAATAAAATAGTTCACATTAAAATAAAATTAGGGAGAAATAACTACAACATTATCTCCTCTTATTATAACCATACCAAGTCTTCTTACTGCATTACCCCCCTTGAGTTCATCTGCATTTTTTAGAACAACGTTCATATGGATATCATAACCTTTAAGAGTTCCTCTAAATTCCGTACCACCTTTTAAGGTTACTAAAACCTGTGATTCTAAAGAACTATGCAATAAATCTAAGGGTTTTTGTGCCATTTTTTCACATTCTATTTATAAAATACTTTTTTTTTAGGAGAACCTATTTAAAGTTGTCGGTTCACTTTTTTTTTAATGAAAGTCCATAGGAGGTACTTTGCTAGAAAGGACCTTATTACTAAAATACATAGTGACCTTTCCGCTATATCAGAAGAATATGAAAAATTAATTCAAGATCAATTCAAAGTAGAAGTTTTAGAAGTAAATTACGAAACTGGGTTTATACTTATAAATGGTAGTCTATTAATTTTTAAAACAACCCACGGTTTTTTCCCTACTGTTAGAGGTGCCCTTTTACTAGATAATAAACGAAGGTTTGTCACTGTAGATACTGGCGCTATTCCGTTTATTACAAATGGTGCTGACATAATGAGGCCTGGGATTGTAAATTATGACCCTAAACTTAATGTTGGGGAATATGTAGTTATTATTGAAGAAAAATATGGTAAGGCTTTAGCAATTGGTCAGACTTTATGTAGCGGACCAGAATTATCCAGTAAAAAAAATGGAAAATGTGTAAAAAACATCCATTATGTAGGTGATGAGCTGTGGTGTTTAGGATAATTTTTCCCCTTGTACAATTATAGAGCGAGTAGGATAGGGTATATCAATATCATTAGCATCAAATTCTTTTTTAATTTTTGTACCTATACCTGAAGTGATTCGTCGTCGTATTTTTGCATCTTTAATCCAAACTCTGAGTTCAAGGTCTACGCTAGATTCTCCGAATTTTTTTACTACAACTCGGGGAACAGGTTTCTCCGATACACCATTTGTTTTCTTTGCTATCCCAAGAAGTATGTTAGATGCTTCTTTTAAATCAGCTTCATATGCAATACCTAAAGGGATACGGACTCTAATACCATTAGGCATGGTACTATAATTTACTATATCCCTCTTTGCAATTTCAGAGTTTGGAATAACCATAATTATGTTATCTGTAGTTTTTATCCTAGTATTCCGTAATCCAATATCAACAACATCTCCCCAGGTAGCTGTGTTTTTTGGAGCATTCCATATCTCAATTCTGTCACCTAATTTGAATGGCTTATCTATTATAATGAAAATTCCTGCGATCATATTTGATAAAGTGTTTTTTGCTGCAAGACCAATAGCCAATCCTGCAATTCCCATACCCGCTACGAGTGGAAGAACTTCGATTCCTACTTGGCCTAATGCTAAGATTATGGTAAATATGTATATTGTAACAATTATTGTCTTATTTATAAGAGGGAACATTACTCTCTGATTATCATCTTTGGATTTTTTCAGCATTTGATTTTCAATTTTATCCAATAAAATTTTCACAATTTTAGTCAATGGTCTTGATAAAAACAATATTAAAATACCAGTAACCAGTCCCATACTATTTAAGCCGAATTGATTTCCGGCAAGGATTAATGTAACACCAAAAATAATGTATGAAACGCCCGTTCCAAGATAGTCGAATACTACATCATCTATATTGGATTTAGTCTTACTTGCTACTTTTGTTCCCACTTTATGTATTGCCTTCTTGATAGTATGAGCAGCAATAATACCAGTAGATAATATTAATATGCTGATTATGATACTCGGTAGGTATTCAATTAACTTTGTTTCCAAGACGACAATATCAAATTGCATAGATTTAAATATTATTATAAAATTTAAATATTTTGGGGTAAAATAATTAAAATCACACTAGATTAGGATAAAACTTGATTCCATTAATTTAAAAAACTGAAATAAATTTCCTGTGAGTAATCATTTATTATTAAATTTTAGCAATCTAATCATTTGATAATCTCTCTCTCAAAATCATATCCAGGTAACTGGCGCACACGCAGGTCAGGTATTGATTTTCCAATAGTAAAATGGTAGACTACAATCCAGTTGTCATCAAGTGAAAGCGTCTGAAGTACATCCGAATCAAAAAAGGCTCCAATACCTGTGGCATTCAAACCTACAGATTCAGCCGCTAAATACAAGGCATGCCCCACCCTTCCAGCTGATTGATAAACAAGTCTAAAACCTCTTTCACCAAAAAATTCTAAGATTTTGTTATAATTAACTACCATCGAAATAGTAAAGACGCTATTAGATGCTATTGATTGATTTAGAGAGAGTTTCTTGGCAAGATTACGAACATCTCCCTCTTTATACATCTTGAATCTTGAATTTGATTCGTAACGGTATATACCCGGTACTAAACCGTCTATATGGTGGGCGTAAACAAAAAGATCTACCCACTCTCTCTCTACTTTATCTTTTGTCCAATATCCAGACTGTTTCAAAGATAATCTAATCATCCATTCAACATCTTCTACTTTACAACTGCTAGAGCCATCATACTGAATACCTGAACGACGATTTCGAACCAAATTCGTCCATTTTTTGGAAAGGAATGATGAGGGTTTTTGTGGAGGAATAAATAAATCTTCTATTGGAGGCTCCGTTTTCGTCGCCAACTTGGTCGCACTAATTACCTCATCTATCTCAGGATAATGGATAACTGTTTCAGATAACTTGTTTGGACTACCCAAAGCCCGTATTGGTTTTAAGTTATACGGTTTGATTTTCCGAATTTTATTGCCAAACTCAATAAGGGATAAAGGGACTTCATCTAAGTTTGATAATCCAAAAAGGGAAGTCATGGATTCATCATCGAAAGTCCTGCATGCATTTGAAATCCACCCTACCTGTGTCCCTGCAGTTCTTAAGGCGGCCTCTACGTGTCCTGCATCTAATAAACAATATCTAAATGCCCGTTTCCTATATTTCCAGGCCTCTCTCCAGACAATAGTTGTGATCAAAATTTTTAATGGGGCATCAGTCTGACTTAAATAATTTGTTGCTATCCAGAGATTATCACTTCCAATAATCCGTTTTTCTAAATAAAATTCCTTCACATTAAAATGATATATTCCATCATCTAGGCCTAGGATACCTTGGGCAATTATGTATATTTCTTCAGCATGAAGGTTTCCAGATGAGGGATTCACTCTTAATGACCATTTAGAACCGTAATTGAGATCTTGTTTCCAAGCTGATATAGCAACACTATGATATAGTATGGTAGATAGGGATTCTAGATCAAATGGGATGGGATCTTGTGTTATTGATGGCCATGAATTTTTAAAATTTGTCTTTGGAAGAGGAAGTTTAACAATGGGAGTGTCAACATATTTCCTAAACGGATTTGGTTGATTCATCCAGTCTAGATAGAAAGGGGTAGCATTCAGTTTTGCAATTGTATGTTTAGTTTGTTCCTGGTATTTTTTAGTAACACTAACACTTTTTAAAGAAACGTTATCGCTTAATTTTTTCATATTCTTTTTAAGTTTATTTTAATAGCTTAATTTTTTTAAAGATATAAATGAGGATTCATATAGATTAAAAAATACTTAATTATAACGTATATAAATTAACTAAAATATTTTATAAGTTACTATTTTTGTTTTATTAAATAGTTTGTAATTTAAAAAGCAATATTTTTTCAGGAGGATAGATGTATGCTAACAATGGATCTTATGGATGAAATAGAACAATTAAAAGAACGTAACAAAAAACTCGAAGAACGGTTAGATAGTATTGATAAAGAAACTGAAGAATGTTGGTTGTTATTAGATAAAAGATTTAGAGCGATTGAAAATAAGGTCTTTTTGGAAAAATAACTGAACATTAATTTTTTTTTTTAAAAATTATGATTAGAATTAGAGATTTCGTTGAAACCCACGAAGGGCTTATATTTGCAGTGGTATCCCCTTCACTATCAAAAGAAAGGATTCATGCATATTTGCGGTATTTCCCTTCCTTAAATGGTGAAAGGAGTAAAGATAAAAAAAAATATACCAAAGTAACCTCAACTCAACAATCGATAAAGTATCTTAAAAAATATTATCCCTTCTACCTTGACAACAACAATCAATACATTCCTAATAATAAAATTAAAACTATTTATCGACCTGAATCCCGACTTAAAG
>CAYZUE010000021.1:0-18512 GCA_964481825.1 Candidatus Hydrothermarchaeota archaeon
TAAGTGCGAGAAGGGCAAACTCAGAAGTAGGGATGAGATATAAATCCTCTTTTTCAATTTTATAAATTACATCTTCGAAATCTGCTAAATCAGTAGAGTTTTCGATTCCTTTCCGCCGAAGCATGTATGGAGGTTGATAGAGAGAAAATCCCTTTTTAACCATAAAATCTAAAGCAAACTTTACTAAAGCGTAGTTTAATAGTACTAATTCATTTTTTAGATAATAGAATCGAGTACCTGCTGCTTTTCCCGCACTTTCTATATCAATTAAATTCAGATCGAGTCCCAAATCAATATGATCCTTATGTTTGAAATTAAAAATTCGTTTTTTACCCCAATGTCTAACTAACTTATTACCTTCTTCTCCTTCTCCCATAGGTACTGATGGATGCAAAGTATTTGGTAAACTATAAAGGATACAATCTATCTCTCTTTCTACTTCTACAATTTCCTTTCTAATACTCTTTATTTTACTTGGAGTCTCTTTTGCCTCGTTTAACTTTTCGGTTAAATCAGAACCCTCTTTTTTCATTCGCCCTATCTCCCCTGAGATCTGATTCCGTCTTCTCCGAAGATTGTTTTCGGAGGTAATTAATACCCTTCTTTTTTTATCTAAAACTAAGAGAGTATCTACCAGTTCAATTTTATTACTACTCCCCCGTTTTTTTAGATCATCTTTGATTATTTCAGGATTGTCCCTTATTAGGGTAATATCAAGCATGCTTATCTTTTTAAAAGTGGCAGAATATCTGTTATTAATCTTTCTGTGAAAAGGATATCGTCGATAGAAGAAAGCGAAGTACTTAATTTTTCATGTTGTAACACTGTATTTACAGTTTTTCCTTTGGCAAATGTTTTTAAATTAAAAGTTCTGGATGCTGAATTATTATCTATTTCTAATAAATGAGCTATTTTTTCTGCTGTTACTTTAGAATTATAATAAAACTTAATATCGGATACAATCTTCATACAGATAGTTGTCTCCTAATCTCTATCTTGGCATATTTTAAAAACCCTTCCTCATTACCCTCCCCAATCTTTGCACCAGCAGCGATATTATGGCCCCCGCCCTCTCCACCAACTTTCTCAGACGCAAACTTCATTGCTTTGCCTAAATTTAGACCCTCATCTATTAGTTCCTTAGTTCCTCGAGAAGAAATCTTGACATCACCTTCAGTTGTTAATGAAAATGCGATAATAGGCTTAATAGGATTAAGGACTCGAGAGTTGAGTACCATTGAAGCAACGGTACCTATGACATTATCATTAATATCTTCCTTTGCGTGGAAGTAGTAAAGAACTTCATCATCTTTGATTCTCTCATGATTTTCTTTAATCCAAGTATAACACTTTGCAATATAGCTTTTGTGATCTTTTAGTAAATTTAAAGACTTGGAAAAAAGTTTTGAACGTTCACCTAAGACTATCGCCATACCGATACTATATTGTTCATTTCTACCACATCCATTTAGAAGGGTTGCAAACTCTTTAGTGTCCCTAAGAGGAGTTCGCCTCTCTTCATTCAGAAGAGTATATGCCTCCCCGACTATATTGTCAGCAAATTTAGAAGGTACTTTATTCTCAACCATCCTCATTATTATAGCATTAGTTAGTCGTTTTCTTTTGTCGTTGTCTAAATCTGCAAGCATTATTAATTCATTATTTTCCTTAATTGGGATGTCCAAGTTATCTAAAAAATTTATACATGCATCTTCACTACCACTTAATCCAGGTATGAATGGTTCTGTAGTATATTCCAGTGCTTTGTATAACGGACGAGTTTGTCTCCCGTAAAGACGCAAATCTTGATCTGTTCGAATCATTCCTACATCCGTGGCATCTTTTAAGATCTCCCGATTTATACCTATAAGTTTACCACTTGAATCTTGGATATCTCCTATAGCACCGACTAAAGCAAGTCCTGCTAAGTCTTTATTATTCTGATTTAATGCCCTTGCGAAAAGATATGCCATTCCAGAACCACTAACTTCCCTGGCTCCATCAATACCATGATTATGAGGATTCACTTGTATCAGACCGTTACACACTGCCTTTTGAGGCTGATGATGATCTAGAACAAAGACTTTTGTTTTTTCAGGAAGATGATTTTTTATTTCATTGAGTTTTCCACTTCCTAGATCTGAAAAAATGATTATTTCAGGATTTTCCTTTGCTATGTCTCTAACAGAATTAGACTCTAGTTGTTTCAAACATCTAGTATGGACCGGAAGTCTTTCTCGGCAAAGAGCTTTATGGAGAACTGCCCCTGCTGTTATACCATCCGCATCATTATGAGTTATAACCTTAATCGTTTTTTTATCTAAAGGTAGATCTCTAAATACCTGCGCAGCTTCATTAAATTCCTTAAAAATTTCTCTAGTAGCATTAGAAACCATATTTTACTCCGTTATCTAACCAATAATTTTGCATTTTCTAGATTATATTTCCAATCTGAAGGAATCCGGCCTTCCCGCTTATAGTACTTCGCCAATCTATTTATTTTGGAATTCACCAGCTGCATTCCCCGCTTTGCAGTCATATCCTTAGGGTTATTAGTGCGATGTCTATCTAGAGCAACAGATGTACTTATTAGATTCATCAAATCCTCAGGAAGATCTGGAGACATATTATTCTCATCTAGAATTTGTGATATCCTCTTTTCAGTCATAAGTTTCGTGCTTGGGATACCATGTTGATCTCTTAAGACGACACCTATTTTACTTGCAGATGCCCCTTTCTTACTTAAGTTAATTACAATCTCCTCAATTTCTTTCTTGTCGATCTCAACCCATTCTGGGATAGTTGTTCGGTAAGGTCGTTTAGACTTAGATTTACCTCTTTTCCTTGAATGCATCCTTGCCATTACAAATCCTCCTTTAAATAACCAATCAGCCTCGTAATACTTGCGTTCCTATGTGACATCCCTCTTTTAACTGCATAATTTTCTGCGAAAGTCTCATCATAACCCAGGGGTATAAATATAGGATCGTAACCAAATCCATTAGAACCTTTAATTTTACGAGATATATTACCTTTCACACTGCCTTTAAATATCTTTACCTCTTTTTTACCCTTATAAGCGATAACAGATTCAAATATTGCACTTCTATCATCTATATTATTTAGAAGTTTAAGTATACCCACATTTCCTAGTGTTTTATAAACATAACTGGAATATACTCCTGGAAATCCAGCTAAGGCGTTAATGAAAAGACCAGAATCCTCTATAAATACACCAGGTTTTACAATGCCCTTTATAGCAGATATCACAACGTCCATTAAGTTGTCAGCTTGAATTTCATCGTAGCTTTTTGTTATTCTATTAAGCTTTAAACTATGCTCAACAAATAGATTATTTGCTTCAACAAATTTATCCTTGTTAGAAGTAAGGAAATGATATTTCATCCTTGAAGGATTACTTGAGAAAGCTATTTAGCCTTTTCCTTTTTCAAAAGAATTAAAATAGAATAAATGATATTAAGGATATTATGACTTTGATTGACTCTAATCCAAAACTGAAAATAGGTGAAAATGCTCCTGATTTTACTCTAAAAGGTGTTGATAGAGAGATGCATTCTCTTAAGGAACTTCGAGGTGTAAATGCGTCTCTTATAATATTCATGTGTAACCATTGCCCCTACGTTAAGGCAAAGTTGGAAACCATAAAGATACTTAATAGTAAATATTCTGAAAAAGGACTTGCAGTGATTGGAATAAATCCAAATGAATCTGATAATTACCCTGAAGATAGTTATGAAAACATGGTTAGAATTGCAAGAAGGAAAGAGTTTAGATTCCATTATCTTCGAGATTCTACCCAAGATGTAGCTAAAGCTTATGGTGCAGTTTGTACTCCTGACCCATTTTTATTTGATAAAGATTTAAAACTTGTATATCATGGTCGCTTAGATAATGCGTTAAGTCCCGATCAAATACCTACTAGACATGACATGGATGAGACCATTAAGGCCTTGCTATCTGACGAGAAAATTAATAATACGTTTTTACCCTCACGGGGCTGTTCTGTTAAATGGAAACAACGACCCATATAAAATAATGATTATATACCTAACGGAGTTAATACATAGATGGATCATATCAAAATAGAGAACTTTAAAGAATTAATAAGCAAGTTACGTGGAATTACGGTTCTTGAGCATTTTGGGGGCTCACCATTTGTTGTTTTAATTTCTACTATACTATCACAGAGAACCCGTGATGAGAACACATTAAAAGCCTCTAATCAGCTCTTTTCTAAATATAAAACTCCTAAAGAATTAGCCACAGCACCAATTGAGGAGATTGAAAAGTTGATTAAGCCTTCTGGTTTTTACAGGGTTAAATCTATGAGAATAAAAGAGGTTGCTGAGATTATTATGAAAAAATACAATAATAAAGTACCAGATAATATACATGATCTCCTTCAGTTACCTGGTGTAGGTAGAAAGACAGCAAATTGTGTCCTTGTTTACGGATTCAGACAGAAAGCGATTCCAGTGGATATTCATGTACATCGTATCTCTAATCGCCTGGGATTAGTGAAGACAAAAACTCCAGAGAGAACAGAGGAAGAGCTTTGTAAGATTATTCCAGAGGAATATTGGTTGGAACTCAATGAAATATTTGTTAAATTTGGACAACAGATATGTAGACCATTAAAGCCTTTATGTAGTGAATGTCCAATTTCACAAGACTGTATTTCCTATAGGTGATTTTTAAATCCCAAAGTAGAATTAAACGTTCATTAATCTCAACTTTCATTTATAAAATTAAATAACACTATTAATTTTCATAAGAATTTTAGACGTTTTCTATCTCTCAACGAAGTATCGTCCTCTCTTTTCAATTTCTTGGAGTCTTACGAGGACATTATTGTGGTCTTTATAAACCTTAGAGTATCCTTCAATGAATCCATTCCAACATTCCTTTTTAAATTTGAAATGCGTTGAATGTAAAGCTTTCTTAAATAAAAGTAAGTCTACTCCTTTATCTTCAAGGGATACACTAACATCCCCTAAACCAAAATCTATAAAGTAAATCTTATTTTTATATTTAATCATATTTGAGGTAGTTAAGTCACCATGGATTATATTATTAGAATGAAGTTTTCCGGTATGATTGCCAATTTTACTACATAGTTCTCTGCGTTCATTTTTTGATACAATCGGTAGGAGTTTATTAATTTTCTTACCGTTTATAAAATTCATTTCAATAGTACAGGATATTATATCAACATCTGAAATAATAGGTGTTGGAACACCTGCTCTTCGTGCTAATGACATAAGCTTGGCTTCACGTTTTGTCCTTTTCAGTCTAAGAGAGGTATCAAGTTCCTTGATCCTATAAGATTTCGAAATACGTTCTTTTTTTATTATTTTACCATACAGGTATACATTTGCCTCTGCACCCTTCCCAATCATCTCAGTTGTCAACGCCAACCAACCTCGGTATCATCTGCACGATACCGCTGTAAAACGGTAGTATCTTCAATTTTTTGAGTAATACCTGCATTATGCATAAGGATGCCTAACCAAGCAATCATCACCCCATTATCTCCTAGAACCTCTTTATTAGGAACATAAAATTGCACTCCATGATCCTGAGTCATCATTGATAACATTTCTTGTAATCGTTTATTTGCTGCCACCCCTCCAACCAACATTACCTCGTTTTTTTCACCATGAGCTAATGCTCGTTCAGTAACCTCTACCAACATGGTAAATATTGTTTCTTGAAGGCTACAACAAACGTCTTCAATTCTGTGTTTTTTTGTAGATTCAATAGCTGCAGTTAATATACCTGAAAAAGATAAATCCATCCCTTTGACAACATATGGCAGATTAAAATAATCTCCTTCTTTTGCAAGCTTTTCAACAACAGGGCCTCCGGGATTGCCTAAATTCATTGATCTAGCGAACTGATCGATGCAATTACCAACAGCAATATCCAGAGTCTCACCGAATATACGATATTTTCCAGCTTCAAAAGCAATTATCTGAGTATTTCCTCCTGAAACATATAGGGTTAAAGGGTCAATAGATCCAGTTAAAAGACGACCAATTTCAATATGTGCTATACAATGATTTACTCCTAGAATTGGCAATTTACACATTAAAGCAAGGGTTCTTGCAGAAACAGCTGCGATACGAAGGCACGGGCCTAAACCTGGGCCACGAGAGAATGATATTAAATCTACTTCTTTTAGATTAATTCCAGAAATTTGAAGGGCTTTTCTAACTGTTAAGTGCATATTTTCAGCGTGATGCTGAGCAGCTTCTCTCGGATGGATACCTGTTGTAAGTGGCTGATTTTTTACTACATTACTTAAAATTTTGCCTGATGATGAAATAATTCCAACGCCTAGAGTATCAGCTGTGCCCTCTATGCCTAGACTAATTATTTCTCCTTCCATACTGTATAACCACAGCTTCCACAGGATAATCTATCTTTATGATCTGCCATAAACACCCCATCACCGCACCGTTGGCAAAAGGTCTTAAGCCGCTCAATCCCTTTTTCTGATAACTTATAGTGAGTCCATTTTTTACTCATGATTTTTTCTCCACCGAATCTTCCTTCTTAGAAGATTTGATATTAGGTTTTTTCTCTTTATTAGATTCTACCTTAACAGGTGATTTTTTCTCCACCGAAGCTTCCTTCTTAGAAGATTTGATATTAGGTTTTTTCTCTTTATTAGATTCTACCTTAACAGGTGATTTTTTCTCCACCGAAGCTTCCTTCTTAGAAGATTTGATATTAGGTTTTTTCTCTTTAAAATTCTTCTCAATCAAAAACTTACTCTCTACTTGACGAGCTCGATCCTCGGATTTATAAACTCGTGCAATTCCCAAACTCTCTTTAAGTCCAAACTTTGATTTAACAGATCCTAAAATAACTGTTTCTTTTTTTAGGTTTAAAACAGAGATTAACTTATTTCTTACCTCGTTCCTTGACGGAGTTACGGATTTATGGAAGATCTTAAAACTTAATTCTCGTCTATTTAATAGCGGATTTTCTATTTTATCAATTATCTCAATTTTCATCAAAATTACCTCCAAACTCAGTAGCATTGCTAAGCAAGACTTTAAGTATCATTGCTGTTTCAAATTTAGTTTCTTCATCCACATGTATGTAGACAATGCCTTCATCTGGCTGACCATAAAGAATAACCGTATTCCAATCAGCTTCAATTATACAAGGAATTACAGCTAGGTCTTCTTCTCCATCAACAATAATTGTAGTATTATTTCCATCTAAAGCCTCATGAATTTTATCCCAAAGGTCAATAGTTATACTTCCAGGAGGATTCAAAGCATTTAAAATAATCCCATTTAGTTTAGTTTCTATCATCTGATCTCGTTTTGATTTTAAATCAACTATGGCCAGATTTGGTTTAATACCAACTGCTAACATGTTTTTAAGAGTAATATCCCCAACAATGATGAGCTTCTCACCTTTAAGCAAGGATTTTACTTTATTTGCAGGGATTAATCCACTTCCTGCATAAAGTTCTCCAAAGGGCATTTTAAGTATGCCTCTCAATTCAGGGGGTACTATTAAATCCTTCATTTTACCCTCAAAGCAAATTTACCTGTAGAGTCAATTTTTAATTTACGTGATACCTCTGAATTTTCTGTATCAATTATACAAACATAGCCTAACCAGTCAGTAGAAGTGGGAGATTTGCAATTAATACAAACATCGAGTTTTGTTATCCTTTTACACTCTTTACATGCTCTTTCTTTCATTTTACACCAGGAAATGTTTATTTAAATATATTGAGACATGATTATTGATCATTTTTTATCTGATTTATTCCTATTCCCATTCTCACTCTTATTCTTATTCTTATTTTTTTGTTCTTCCAGCCACTCGTCCTTTCCTAAACCTGGCTGTCTCATAGTTAGATTTATCTTACTATCCTTGGACTTATCAGGATTTAAACTAACTGCCACAACTCTAGCTCTAATTCTATCACCAACTTCTAAAGCTTTATTAGACGTTTTACCTAACAAGGCACCTCTCTTACCATCATAAACTATATAGTCATCAGTAATTTGCGATACATGGATTAATCCATCTAAAGGTCCAAAACGAACAAACGCTCCAAACTCAACTATTTCAATAACCTCGCCGTCTAAGACTTCCTGAAGCTCGGGTTTAAATGTCAAAGTTTCAAATGCTGTTTTATGATAAGCTGCACCATCACCTGGGATTACTGATCCATCACTAATATCAATGACCTTAGTTATGGCTAGGATAACCCCTATATCTTTGTCTAAACGACCTTCGTAACTTCCCTCTTGTCTATCTTGGTATTCATAACCTGATTTAAGAATGTCCATTATTACTTCTTCCAAAGGTTCGTTAAATCTCTCTGGCGGAACTCTGATTAAATCTTCTAAAATAACTGTTCTAAATATTTTTATTCCTCCTTCATTATAATGATGTCTTCTGCGTATTTATTAATAAAGATTTTCTATGCAACAATTGCAAACAATGGCGCGAAAATTATGGCAATTGTATTCATTGCTTTGATTAAAGGATTAATTGCTGGTCCAGCTGTGTCCTTATAAGGGTCGCCTACAGTATCCCCCACTATTGCAGCCTTGTGAGCACTACTCCCCTTACCACCATAATTACCATCCTCAATATATTTTTTAGCGTTGTCCCAAGCTCCACCACCATTAGACATTGTAAGAGCTAAAAGCAGACCAGAGATTATACAGCCAATCAATAAGCCACCTAGGGCTATTGGGCCTAATATAAATCCTACAAGCAAAGGTGATACTATAGCAAGCAGACCTGGGATAGTCATCTTTTTAAGAGCTCCAATGGTCACTATATCAACACATCTAGCATAATCTGGATCTGCCTCACCCTCCATAATCCCGGGTATTTCTCGAAATTGGCGTCTCACTTCTTCT
Source organism: Candidatus Hydrothermarchaeota archaeon (assembly GCA_964481825.1). GTDB lineage: Archaea > Hydrothermarchaeota > Hydrothermarchaeia > Hydrothermarchaeales > JALUUU01 > CAYZUE01. Next base: position 8,928 of record CAYZUE010000021.1, read on the forward strand.
ACCACTTGATGAGCCGTAATGCCTACAGCTTCCATAGTAATAGCTGCAAAAAGGAAGGGAATTAAACCACCTATCAAAAGCCCCCCAATCACACTTGGACTAGTAAGTAAGAAATCTTCGACTTTGATAGCACCTAAACTGCTAAGCTCTTGCACGTAAGCTGCAAACAAAGCAAGTGCTGCCAAACCAGCACTTCCAATTGCATAGCCTTTTGTTACAGCTTTAGTGGTGTTTCCTACAGCATCAAGTGCATCCGTAACTTTTCTGGTTTTTGAATCCAGGTTAGCCATTTCCGCTATACCTCCTGCATTATCGGTAATTGGGCCAAATGAGTCAAGGGCAACAATAATACCTGTAACGGAAAGCATTGCCATAGCTGCAATTGCAATACCATATAAACCTGCAAAACTATAGGAACCCAATATACCAGCAACAACAACAAGAACAGGGAGAGTTGTACTTTTATAGCCTACTGCTAACCCAGTTATGATATTAGTAGCAGCTCCAGTTTTAGAAGACTTGGCTATACCTAATACGGGAGGATATTTCGTAGATGTATAATATTCTGTTATTACTATAAGGGCTATTGTTATGCCCAAGCCTATGAGAGTTGGGATATAAAGATCAAGTACAGAAAAATTTTTGAATCCATCAGAATTTGTCACCATATAATCTGTTATAAAATAGAATAGAATAGCAGATACTAAACCTGCAGTAATAGCCCCTTTATAAAGAGTCCTCATTATATCTCCTCCCGTATATCTGACTGAAAAAATTCCAATTATACTGGCAATAATAGCGGCTGCACCTAAAGCAATAGGATATAAAACAGCTGTTTCACTACCTATGAGAATTGCACCAAGTAGCATCGCCCCTATAGCTGTAACCGCATAAGTTTCGAATAAATCTGCACCCATTCCGGCACAATCCCCAACATTATCTCCTACGTTATCGGCTATTACTGCGGGATTTCTTGGATCGTCTTCAGGAATTCCTGCCTCAACTTTGCCTACAAGATCTGCACCGACATCCGCAGCTTTAGTATATATGCCGCCCCCGATCCTAGCAAAAAGACTTATTAAACTACCCCCAAATCCGAATCCAACAATTAAAAAGGGATCATTAAAAAAATAATATAAAACAGAAACTCCTAACAAGCCCAATCCAACTACAGCCATCCCCGTTACCGCACCACCTCTAAACGCGAGAGGGAGGGCTTCTTTTAAACCTCCTTTTCTTGCAGCATTTGCAGTTCTAACATTAGTTCTGACAGATATATTCATTCCAATATAGCCAGCTGCAGCGGAGAACACTGCCCCTACAATAAATGAAACACCCGTCTGCCAGTTAATAGCAATAGCTAATATTACTGTTAAAACAATTGCAAATATTGCAATAGTCTTATACTGTCTATTTAAATACGCCATAGCTCCTTCTCGTATGGCTTCAGAAATCTTTATCATATCCCCAGTCCCGGACTCATATTTCAACACTCCTCGTATAAGGTAGGCTGAAAATAACAGCGCAATTAAACTTGCTATTATAGCTATAAACACTATTTCCATTTCATATTCTCCTTATCTAAGATACCCGTTTAATTCTAAATACTTCTTTTGTCTTATGTAAATCACAGGCGAACCTTTCTTTTTCAACTTTTTTATTAAAATCTTATCATTTGTACAAATTATCGTATTTTTCGATGCAATATTTAGAAGCGCATCATCCACATATTTCTCGGTAGTCGGGATAATTTCTATATCCTCTAATAAGGATAGAGCTCCTCGAGCGTTCATATTTTTTATATTCCTAAGTTCAGATATTACTCCATCAGTAACAAACACCTCATATTTAAATTTAAGGATTCGTTCAAGTTCGCTAAATATATCAATTTGTAATTTAAATGGGGCCAAGATGAAATTCGTGTCTAGAATCACCCTATATGATGATGCCATAACCAATTAACCGCCACCTTGCACCTATTCTTCTACTGACAGCAGCTCTAGTACCGTTATCTGCACAAACTGGAAGCTTTAGATTGACAGAAACTTCATCTTCTTTTGTACTAGTAACCATGCCAATTGTTGTAGCAGTTCCAATACTTAACATCAGAGGCTCGTTTGTCCTAATGTCATCAACATCTAACTCCTCCTTTGTACCTACTACTCTTTGTAAAAGATGTACTTTAAAAGTTAAAGCATGGACAACTGGAGGTAGAGTACCTGGTAACCCTAAAATCATACCAGATAATCCATCAGATTTAGCTAAGCTAGGATCAAGTTTTGTACCAATTCCAATTAAACCTCCTGGATGTGCCTTTTTTGATTTTTTCTTTCCTATAATAAGTGAAGTGATAACAGTTTTTAGAGGTTTCCACAATTCTTGATTCTCTGCTTTAGTTTTTACACCTGGATAAATTTCAACAAGTTGTCCGTCTTTAAGTTGCCCCTCAACTAGACCTCCCCCAACTACACCCCCTTCCAAATCCTCAGGCAAAGTACCTGGCTTATTAACATCAAAGGATCGTGCAATATACATTTTAGGAGGTTTATCCAGATTCCGTATTACAGATTGAACAACTTTCTCTATTTCATGAATAAGAACATCAATATTTGCGTTATGTTGTGCTGCAATAGGGATAATACTTGCATCCTCCGCTATAGTCCCGCTTATAAATTTAACAATTTGATCAAAGTGTTCATTAGCTTTTTCTCTTGAAACTAAATCAATTTTATTTTGGACTATTATGATATTCTTTACTCCAGTAATATTAAGAGCCATTAAATGTTCTTTTGTCTGAGGTTGAGGACATGGTTCATTCGCAGCAATTACCAAAATAGCCCCATCCATCAAGGCTGCTCCACTTAACATGGTCGCCATCAATGTCTCATGTCCTGGAGAGTCTACGAATGAGATTTCATGAAGAAGGGTGGTACTGGACTTACAATGAATGCATTTTTTTTTCGTCGTAAATGCAATTGTTCCCTTACACTTGGAACATTTGCGAAATGCACAACTTGCATATCCTAATCTTATACTTATCCCTCGCTTTATCTCTTCGCTATGTCTATCCGTCCATTCCCCTGATAATGATTGAGTTAAGGTAGTCTTACCATGATCTACATGACCTACCATCCCTATGTTAACCTCTGCCTGCAATCAGTCCTCTCCTTTATCAACAGTTTTAACTGGTTTTTTCTCTTTATTAGATTCTACCTTAACAGGTGATTTTTTCTCCACCGAAGCTTCCTTCTTAGAAGATACCTCTTCCTTTCCTAGTAATTCTTCAATGCTTTTCTTTCCATTCTTTACGATTTTTGTATTAACCTGAACAATTTCAGGGGTTATTACATTCCCACGTACCCTCTTTCTCCTGCGAATACCATGTTCAATAGGATGGTATCCAGGGCCTTTCGATAAAAGTAATCTAGGCCGGACTTTACCTTTTAAATCATGCCGTAGAGGGAATCCATCTTTATCGCTTCCCCCTGTTATTTTAATTTCATAGCCGTTAAGTCCGAGTGGGGACGCATCTAAAACTTTGTTTATTTTGTGTCCTTGAATAATCTTAGATTTAATTTCGTCAAGTTCAATGCTGTATGCCTTTCCACTTTTGGGATCCGATATAACTACTTTTTGCATTTTACCTCCTACCAAAGGTTGGATTTTCTTTTCTTTTAATTTTTTTTAACTCTTCCAAAACTTCCATCTCATCTTGTCCTAGATTTTCTTTATATCTGGATTCAAGATGGATTATCTCTGATTCTAACATATCGGTATATAAAATGTCTCCTTCATTTATTTGCCTTCCGACTGTGGGACCTTCTACAGCCATCGCCACCTGTTTACCCATATTCGCTTGAGATATGTTCTCATTTCTTTCCTGAAGTCCTTTAACTATACCAATTGATTTACCATCTGAATTAATTAATTTTACCTTTGTTTTAATTATGCCCTTTAAGACCTCAATTCCAATTATTGCTGGGCGACTAACTCTAAATGTACATCCTGGAAGTACCTCTATTTTCGCGGGTTTGGTTAGATTCTTGAATTCATATTTAAGTTCTTTTTCTTTTTGTTCTAAAACCCAAAGTTGATAATCGTTTACTAATTTATATATTACATTACTAGTGATAATACAAACACCTGTACTCTTTGATCGTTTATCTGCATCTTTTAGAGTTTTTACGTTGAAACCTAGAATAACTGCCCTATATTCTGATTCACTTAAGACAGTTTCAGCTTCTATCACATCTCTGCGGGATATATCTCCAACTTGGGCAAGTCTGATAGGAATCTCTTCTTGACCAAGCATCTTTACCAGCGCTTCAAGTGATCCCAGAGTATCAGTCTTTATAATAACTCCGACGGTTTTTGTTTCAATCTTAATATCAGCCAAATCTTTCTCTACTTCTTCTGTAGATTCTTTAATATTTTCAACAACATATATCGATGAGCCAGCTACAGCACCCCCTAAACTCTTTCCAGAAATTTTTACCCCACTTGAAGCGTGGATATTTTTAACTGAGTTAAATTTTGATTTAGGATCCCGAATCTCGACCATAGGCATTGGTTTTAGAAGAGATCTGACCTTCGTAAAGATTGGATTGTTCCTTCCTCCAACGACTATTTGATCTCCTGTTTTAATATTTCCATCATAGATAATAACATCGATTGTGGTTCCATGCCCAACTTCTTCCTTAACCTCTAAGATAATTCCTTTTCCAGGTCTCTCAACAGATATTTCTAATTTGCCTTTCAGAAACTTCTGAGTTAAACCAATTAATAGCATTAATAATTCAGGCAGGCCTTCACCTGTTTTAGCACTAATAGGTACAATAGCAATCTGTTTCTCAAACTTTTCTATCCTATCGAATCTTTCAGCCTCAAAACCTTTTTTGTAAAACAAACCAATAAGTTCGTAGGTTTTTTCGTCAAGTAAACGTTGCACCTCTTTAGCCTGTTTTAAGAAGCTATGGGCAAAGGGAAATCCCTGATATATCTGCCAGTTTGGAATTCTATCGATCTTATTTGCAGCTACAAGAAATGGGGTCTTACATCTTTTTAAGATATCTAACGCTTCCTCAGTTTGAGGTTGAAAACCTTCGTTTAAATCTATTACTAAGATTGCCAAGTCGCCTAAGGCTCCCCCACGATTTCTAAGTTGAGAAAAGGCTTCATGACCTGGAGTATCTATGAATAAAAGTCCTGGGATAGTTATATCCACATTAAGTTGACTTAATAGTCCTCCACATAGATTACTTATAGAATTCATTGGCAATTCAGTAGCACCTATATGCTGGGTTATCCCTCCTGATTCCTTTTCAGCTATTGAAGTACCTCTTAAGTTATCAAGGAGAGTCGTTTTACCATGATCAACATGTCCTAAAACTGAGACAATTGGTTGCCTAATCATTTTGCTCTCCATAAGAAAGAATTAATAAATTTTACTTGAATTGAAAAAGAGGTCTATTTCCCTAATAGCTGCTTCAGAAGAGTCAGATGCATGTACTGCGTTTCTACCTACATCAACTCCAAATTTCATTCTAATAGTTCCCTTTGCAGCTTTTGTGGGATTTGTATTTCCAACAAGGTCTCTAAGATTTTGTATACAGTCTTGACCCTCTAATATCATTGCAACACTTGGCCCACTAGTTATAAATTCGACTAAATCTTTAAAGAACGGTTTATTTACGTGTTCCTTGTAATGTTCAGTGGCAAGTTTAGTCTCAACAAGAAGCATTTTAAGAGCAATTATTTTAAAGTTTGACTTTTCAATAATGTTTATAATTCCTCCTATATTATTCTCAGCAACAGCATCAGGTTTTATCATAAAAAAGGTTTTATCCATTATTTCGCCTTCCTAATCCAATTTACCCTCCTAGGAATTCTTTTTAGTTTAATTGAATTTTTCTGACACTTACTACTACAGAAGTACAATACACTACCATCTCTATTGACAACCATTTTACCTGTACCAATGCCCATCTTATTCTTACAAAAAGAACATTCATGAATATCCATTTATCAAGTATTAAGGAACTCTAAGTTCCTTAGCCTCCCTCTCTGTTTCCATAAGTATTAGAGTGTCTCCTACTTGTATAGGCCCTTTCACATTTCTACGTATAATCCTACCTTTATCTCTACCATCCAGAATTCTGCATTTAACCTGTGCTATTCCGCCTGTAATACCTGTCTTTCCAATTACTGAAATAACTTCTGCTGGAAAGCCTCTGGTTTCTTGTTCCTTTACCATCTATCTCACTTCTTAAGGGAACTTATCTCTTTAGTTATCTCTTCTATTAGTGGTTTTGACTTCCCAGGAGTAACTATACATGCAGCTGCTGTAGTAACTTCTAACCCACTAGACCTACCAAGTTCCAATTTATTGGGAACATAGGTATAAGGCGTTTTTCTCTCTTCACATAGCATGGGTAAATGAGCTATGATTTCCTCAGGTTCCACATCTTCAGCCATAATAACTAACTTGGCCTGAGATCTCTCGATATACTTAGTTACTTCATTAGACCCTTTACATATTGTACCAGTACTTCTAGCTAATTCTAGTGCTTCATAAGCCTTTTCTGCAAGGTCCTTTGAAACATCAAATTTAACATACATTTTAGCCATTACAAAACCTCCTCATTTCATCGGTTTTCATTATAAGAAGTTTAACCATTGATGGCTAGACTTAACCATGAGTTCCACTGCTCCTTTTTAAACTTTTCCATTGAGCGTACTATACTTGTTTTTAAAAAAAAAAAAGTATACATTGCCTCATAACTCCCTAGCCTTGATTATTTTATAGCCTAATCCGGTTTCCTCAACAGCCTTTTTTATATCTTTTTGGTTTATATTATCAACATGTTCAACAATCCCAGTTTGGTCTTCCAGATTTATTTCAACTTTTATAATACCTTTTAAGCTAAGAATGGCATCTTTTACTCTTCCAACACAGTGATTACAGGTCATCCCTTCAATTCTCAAAAATGTTTTATTCTTTATAACTAAAACCTCCTAATTGATGAGAGTTCCTTTATAACTAAAACCTTTAATTGATTTTCTCATATTATCTAAATTATTACCATTAACTACTATTGTCTTAATCTTCTTATCATGTATTAATTGAGCAGCTAATGGATCGATGATACCTTCATAACCAGGAGTATGTTTATGTTTAGATACTATACGAAGAAGTTGAGAAGTATTCAGTTTTGAAAAAAGTGAAGCTTCTGGATTAATTTTTGGATCACAATCATAAACACCATCCACATTAGAAGCAATCAAAAGGAGATCTGCTTTAACTTGAAATGCTATTTGGGCTGCCACTGAATCTGTAGTTTGACCATTCTTTGTACCACCCATAACCAAAATATTTGATAAATCATGTGGAATCTTGACAACTTTTGGCATGGGATGGTTAACGTACTTTCCTAATGCAGCGCTCAGTAACATAGCATTAATCCGAGTTGACGCAATGCCAAGTTCGTCACATAGCTGATCATTAGCACCTAACTTCCGAGCCCCTTGGATATAGTCTCTTGCTATAGTCCCTCCACCTACAACTACCATAAGTTTATATTGCTCTCTATGTAACTTTATAAGAAAATCTGCGAAACGTTTTATATAACCAATATTTATAGTTGGTGATGCAAGGATTGAACCTCCAATTCCAATGACCAATTTCATAGATTCCTATTCACGTTCATATATTAAAATTATTTGGGCATAAATATGGCTAAAGCTCACTCTGTTATGATTCACAAGCTTAAAAAAGAGCTTGAAATTCTTGAAACAAAAAAAGGAAGAGGCACTGAACTAGTAACTTTGTACATACCCCATAGTAAGCAATTAAGTGATGTTACTTCACAAATGAGAGACGAATACTCTCAAGCATCGAATATAAAATCCGCAAGAACCCGAAAGAACGTTCAATCCGCTCTGGATGTAATAATGCAACGACTAAAATTAATTAAATCTGTTCCAGAAAATGGACTTGCACTTCTAGTCGGTACAATACCACGAGGAATTAAAGATAAACTAGAAGTATATCTGATAGAGCCTCCAGAGAAAATAACTACATATACATACCACTGCAATTCAACTTTTTTTCTAGATCCAATTAGGGATATGCTTGAGGAAAAAGGAACCTATGGACTTCTTGTAGTTGATAGAGGAGATGCTACAATTGGACTGCTAAAAGGGAAACATATTGAGATAGTTAAAAGGATAAATTCAACAGTTCCCCGAAAACATGGCCGTGGTGGACAAAGCCAACGCCGCTTCGAAAGACTAATTGAAATAGCTGCTCATGAATACTTTAAAAGAATCAGCGGTCATGCTAGTGATATATTCAGGAATATGCCTGATCTACAAGGAGTATTAGTGGGGGGACCTGGACCTACAAAAGAGTTTTTTGTTAATGAAGGATATTTGCATCACGAGGTAATGAAAAAGTACATTGGGATGGTTGACACCTCTTACACTAACGATTTTGGAATTCATGAACTTGTTGATAATGCTATTGATACGTTTAAAGATCTGGAAGTTACCAAAGAGAAAGGGCTTGTACAAAGTTTTATGAAAGAAGTGGTTAAAGATCATGGATTAGCCACGTACGGGGAGAAAGAAGTAAAAAAATATCTTAAAATAGGGGCAGTGAAAACTGTGTTAATTTCTGAAGAAATAGAATCTTTTAGCACGACAATATCTTGTGGGAACTGTGAATATAGGGATACTCGCACTATTAGGAAAATAGAGAATTATCAAGCGGTTATATCTGTTGAAAATTGCCCAAAATGTAATGAAACAAATTTAGGAATTGATGAATTTAAAAGTACACTCGATGATTTTGAAAATCTTGCAGAGAAAAAAGGAGCGAATGTCGAGGTGATATCTACTGAAACAGAAGAAGGACAACAGCTAAAGGCCTTTGGAGGCATAGTAGCAATATTGCGATTTAGACCTTAGGTGTTATCCATGTTTCAAAGATTCAGAATTGAAATTGAAGAAACCATAAATGCTGCGCTGAAAGATTTAAAATTCAAAAAGGAGATTCTTCTAGTTGAACCTCCGAAAGGTATGGGGGAATTATCCTCTTCAATTGCTTTTGAAATAGCTGCGGAGTTAAAAATATCACCTAAAAATGTGGTGGATGAGATATATAAATCCATAAGAATTGGACCTAGTACACTCATAAAAGATGTAAAAGTTGTTAATGGACATTTAAATTTTCACTTAGATTACAAAAAAACTGTGAGAGCTCTCATAAAAGAAGTTAAAATTCTTAATGAAGACTATGGTAGGGGAAATAAAAATGAAAAGATAATATTGGAACACACATCTGCAAATCCTGATGGCCCTTTACACATAGGCCATGGGCGAAATTCTATTATTGGTGATTCATTAGCCCGAGTTATGCGATTTGTAGGGTATAAAGTTGAAACTCAATTTTATGTAAATGATATGGGGAAACAATTAGCAGTTGTAATCTGGGGACTTAGAAGGTTAAATCTTGTTGAGGGAAAAAATGACTTATCAATATCCCGAGTATATGTCAAGTCCAACAAACTTTTAAAAGATAATAAA
>CAYZUE010000022.1:0-18478 GCA_964481825.1 Candidatus Hydrothermarchaeota archaeon
CGAGCGGCGTCCCGACATGCGCGCCGTGCCAAAAATAATAATAATACACTATTAAATTTCATAGTGTTTTAGTAAAAAAAAACATACAAAAAAAAATAATAAAACACTGTTAAATTTCATAGTGTTTTAGTAAAAAAACACTATGAAAGTGTTTTAGTAAAAACACTGTTAAACACACTTGACCAATACCGGAAAATCAAGGTCTGACAATGTTTATTACTTTTATAGTAAAACTGGTACATTTATACATGTTTTGATGAATTCCTAGCAGTGGGGATTTTTCTAATTAGATATTTGTCTGTATGTGTGGATGGGAATTTCTCTGTTACTTTTGCAGGAATTATTTTGATGATAAGTTTAAAGATATTTTTATGGAGGTATACCTAGAACGATCTCATAATTTAGAAAAGAATCTCAGAACCATTTTAAGGAACATATCTTGGAGAAAAATTATTGGTCCAAATGAAAAGGTCCTTATTAAACCTAATTTCTGTACGCATCATCTTGAAAATGGTGTAACAACTAACATAGACCTTCTAAAAAGTCTAGTTGACATTGTATCCAAACGAACCTCTAATGTGGTGATTGGAGAAACCCACTCAGTCGGTAAAAAGTTTGAGAAGCTAATTGAAAGCTTTGATGTTGGATGTGATTTTATTAATTTATCAAATGTCGATTCCTACTGTCATACTGGAGTTAGCGGTACCTACAATCTTCCAATGTTAGCATCAGAATCAAAAATTATTAACGTTCCAGTTCTTAAGACACATACTTTAACAGGGGTAACTATGGGTATTAAGAATATTTTTGGTTTAATTCAAGACAAAAATAAATCTAAGTATCATTATAAGATCCATGAGGTACTTGTAGACTTAGTGAAAGCAATACCTCCCGATATAAACATTCTAGATGCTTCAAATTGTCATTCAGATATCGAATTACTTCTTGCATCTCGTGATGTTGTTTCGCTAGATATAGCAGGTTGTAATTTGTTAGGTTTAGATCCGTTGTCCATAAAACATATCGCGCTTCTTTCTAACATTGATAATAAAGTAGAAATCCAGGGAGACTCCTACGAAGACCTTAAATTACATGCAAAAATCCCAATTCCTGATAGAGTAGAGAAAATTGCAATGTATCTTCAAGGGAATGTATTAACAAGAAAAATACTCGGATTACCGGGAGTTTATTATACTGCTAAAAAAATAAAAAAAAGACTTTAGTCAAACAATTTTATAATTGGGGGGGAAATACTTTTGTGCTTGTTTTTTACAATTTTTGATGAAATATCTTTCACAAATTCTTCATCAATATTAAATTTATTTGAGATATCTGCAATTGTTTTTTTTCCATTTATAAAATTGTATAGTATAGTATCAAGAGTTATATAACTAGCCCCTAAATCCTCTTCATCTGTTTGACCTCCCCAAAGTCCAGCAGAAGGGGGCTTGTTTATTATTCCCTCGTCCAATTCGATAAATTGAGCAAGTTGTTTGACCTGGGTCTTATACAAATCACCTATAGGCAGAATATCGACCCCCCCATCACCATGCTTAGTAAAGTATCCAAGGAGTATCTCAGTTTTATTTCCAGTACCTAGTACTAGTTTATCATCTAAATTAGATGATATATAGTTTATAATCATCCTAACTCTAGCTTTCACATTCCCCCAGGCAATTTTTTGTTTTTCACTTGGCTTTTCTATTCTAGGATAACAATTCTTTAAACTATCAAGAGCTGAATTGATAGGTACAATCTCATATGTTATACCTAGACTTTCTGCTAACTGTTGTGCATCAATGAGATCACGTTCAAGGTTTGAACCCTCTTCAGGTAAAATCAAGGCACTAAGCTTATCTCCCAATGCTTCATAACCTAGTGTTGCTACAAGAGCCGAGTCTATACCGCCACTAAGAGCAACTAATGCACCTTCTAATCCACTTTCATCAAAATAACTTTGTATAAAGTTAATTATTTCATTCCTAGAATACTGGAGTTTATCCTTACTAATCTTTAACGGCATTTTTTTTTTGTCCTTTTAGGTAAATTTTATATGTATATCCCCTTTTTAAATATATTTAGCATGCTTGACAATTTAAAAAACTTTTATAAAACGTTGCTTAAGATATTTGGCAACAAAAAAGATATCCAATTAGGATTCTATGGTGCGGTTAATGCTGGTAAAACTACTCTTGCTAATAAGATATCTTTAGATTGGCTAGGTGAAGAAGTAGGAGTTGTTTCAGAGATTCCTCACGAGACTCGTCAGGTACAGAAAGTCGAGAATATCGTAGTAAAAACTAATAATGGGGAGCTTAAAATGAATGTTGTAGATATGCCAGGTATTGCAACACAGGTTGATTATAAACAGTTTACTGAGTTTGGAATTGGAGAAAAGGGAGCAAAGGAACGTGCAAAAGAGGCAACAAAGGGAGTTATAGAGGCAATTAAATGGTTAGATAATGTTGATGCTGTTCTTGTAGTGTTGGATTCAACTGAAGACCCCTATACGCAAGTTAATGTAACTATTATAGGGAATCTTGAAGCCAGAGGCATACCGACTATTATTGTAGCTAACAAGATTGATCTTCCAGAATCTTCCAATACTAAGATTGAAAATGCCTTTCCTCAACATATTGTAGTTCCTATTTCTGCTGCTACTGGAGAAAATCTAGAGCAGCTATACAATGCAATTCAGGAGCATCTTACATAGCGAGGGAAAAATGGAAGTACAACTGGATTTTGTGTCATCTGAATCTTTATCTCCCATGGGATCGATGGAAAAAGTTGCATTTATCCTTGCAAGGATAAAAAAGGATATAATAGTAGTTTTAGAGGAAGGACTTAATCCAAATGAAGAGGCGGAACTTATTGAATCCACTATGAGGGAGATTAATACCAAAGACTTTCATGGAATTGAGTTTTATCGTCTTGACAATCCTCCAAACAATTTACGGTCTAAAATTGCTAGTTATATCGCGGGTAAACGATTCGGTTTGACTATTGTAGGACCAACACGAATGGTTAGGGCCATTAAAAAAGAACCTGATTATTTATCAATGCTTGCAAAAGGAGGTAGGAAGAAACGCCGCATAAATGTACAAAGTGCGAAAAAATCTACAAAGAAGGGTCGGAAGAAATCCTGAATGGTTGTGAGTGTGGTAACAAGCTATTCATTTATATCCGCCCCATTTCAGAAAAAGAAGCCTCGGATTTAAAAGAGAAGGGAGAAGCAAAAGAAATTAAAATAGAAAGTAATGATATTTGGAATATCCAAGTTAAAGATGGCGTATATGAAATTGACATTAAATCCTTAATGTTTGATGATCCAGTTATTGTTGCAGGAGATGAAGGTCGATATCTGCTAAGCCTTTCCTCGGTTTTAAGAGATAAAAATAAGGAGAGTAAACTTATAAAAAAATTCGATAGGAAGTAAAATGAGCGATCGTGTTGTTGGAATTATTTTTGCAGGGGGATATGGGACACGTTTATTGCCTTTGACAAACACAACTCCCAAGCCCTTACTTGAGCTTAAATCAGATTTTTCAATTCTTAATAAACAAATTATGGATTTAAAATACGCGGGCATTAAAGATATAAAACTCCTAATTGGGCACCTTGGAGACAAGATTAAATCACAATTTGGAAACTCCTACAAGGGTGTTAATATCCAGTATCTTACAGAAAAAAAACCGATGGGTACTCTTTGGGCCCTTAGTAACGCGTTGAAACATATTGATTGTGATGTTATTGTTAGAAACGGTGATGTTGTAACAGATATTAATATTAAAAACCTTATAGATAGCTCAAGAAAAGGTGATAATCTAGTTGTTATAACAGTTACTAAAATGCAGAGTCCTTATGGCATTATCGAATTTAATGATAGGAATATAACAGATTTCAAAGAAAAGCCTACTCTTGACTTGTTTATCAATGCAGGAGTTTATTATATAAAAAAAGAAGCATTTCCATATTTCACACAAAATTACAACAAGAATGACATTGAACATACTGTATTTCCCGTTCTAGTTGAAGAACGTAAAGTTGGCCATTACTATGAAAAATGCTTTTGGCGAAGTGTAGATGGAATTAAAGATTTGGAAACGGTAAGAAAGGAGTTTGATTTTAGATTAGAAACTCCGTGGGGTTATGAAAAAACTATTGTAAATAATGATAAGTATCTAGTTAAAGAATTATATATAAAAAAAGGGTTTTGCACTTCAATGCACTATCATCCAAGTAAGGATGAATCTATGCACATAATGGATGGTGAAGGATTTATTAATTTTCAAGGAAAAAAGAAGAGTGCTGATAAGGGGAGTGTAATCAGAATAGAGCCCAATAAAATTCATTCGATTGTTGCATTGGACAATTTGCGGATATTCGAATATTCGACACCCCATCCCAATGATACAGTGAGAGTAGAGGATTATTACGATCGTTGAATTTATTGAAAAATATATCTAATTAGCATTTTAATTTGATAAACTATACATATACTTTGGAAAACTTTGCTTTGGGTAAATATCTACAAAACATTTGTTATTCTATATTTCCAATTACATGCCAGGGTAGTCTAGAGGCGAGGCGGTGGACTGCAGATCCACTTTACGCCGGTTCAAATCCGGCCCCTGGCTTATCTTCATGGCTGCGTAGAGTTTCTTAGGTGGCTTTTTGTTTTTTGAGGTCTTCTTCCAGTATTTTTATGGAACGTTTTCTCCCAGAAGTTAGTATGAGATTTTGGATAAGGAGGTTACAATGAGGGCATCTATGCCAGAAACCCATGTACGAAGATAGCCACCTTTTGCCCTGGGTAAGCTATTTCAGGTCGCCCAGGCGATTTCTTCCAGTGTAATCTATAGCCGGAAAGTCCAATCTTTCTCAAGGCTTTTCTAAGTTCCAATTCAGGTTTGGTATCTTTTCCCCAAATCCTACGCATTATTTTATTTCAAATTTTTATCTTGGGTCTCAAAAACTAATTCACCATACTTCCCGCCCCCTCCTGGAATTATCTTAAAATCATCTTCCCGGAGGGCTTCAATCATTTTTCCTGTTTTCTCATCCACGGCATTCATTATATTTTCAACTTCTTCGTCTATAAGAATTGATATTTCATTACCGAATCTCTCTATCAGGAGCTTCCAGGTCTTTTGAACCTTTACAGAGTATATACTCTTAACACCCAATGTCAAGCAAAGAATTTCTGCTAGAGGTGCAATTCTAATATATTTGGGCCTATGAACTGGATGTTTGGATATTGGAAAGGAGTTTAAGTTTGCAATCCTATCTTTAACCCCTTTTTTTATTAATCCGTTGCATTTGGAGCACCGCCATTTCGCGGACTCAGCATCCTCTAGGTTATAAGGTAAGTAACACCTTACACATGCAGTTCGATGGTATTTTCCTAAACGAGGATCTAAACCTACATTCAATTCTACTTTATGATTTTTTATTGCCTTTACAATATTATCAAAAGATAAGTTAGCAATGTTAATTCGATTGAACTCTCGCCCCATCCGATGTGGCCAGGGAGAATGAGCATCTGAATTTGACAAAAAGGTAAGTTTCTGTAATTCAGGAATATAATCAGCCATCTCAGTATCTGCACTTAAACCAAGTTCAATGAAGGGTATGTGCTTGTAATGGTCTCCATAACAATCGCGAATTGTGTTGAATTCTTTATAAATACTTGTCCAAGGGACAAATGCATGTGAAGGCCCTACTATCCCCCCGACCTCTGTTACATAATCAACTATTGCCTCTCCATTTAACTTAATATGTGGTCGCCCATTTTTATTAATATCCGTAGAATACTTACTGAATGATTCTTTCAATCCTAATCCTGATTCAATACTCGGTAAAAAAATAAGATGATGAACTCTATTCATATCCTCTATTTCAAGAGTTATTATGAATTTACACTTGTTTCTTTCATATACCCCATCGGAATATGTGTTTAAAGATTTAATTTCTTTCAACCAACTGTTATGTAGAGCATCACCAGTTCCAATTAGATCTAGCCCTTTGAGGGATGCTTGTTTCGATATTACCTCAAGAGTCATATTTTTTGAAGTTCCGATTGAGTATCTACCATGAATATGAAAGTCACAATCAAGTTTCAATTAATCACCAATAAAATGTTTTGAAAAAAAAAGTAGATAAATTTATACTTCTCAAAATTATTAAACTTCCCATATTACTAATTTAGATTATTATCAATTGTTTAGATACTAAGGGACATATTAAATATCCTTGAGGATTTACAATTTAATTCAAGTTATCCTATATATCTCATCTGCTCTTCAGATGGTTCTTTCTGGACTACTCCAAGATTCTCCATCATCTTTCGTTCAATTTTTTGAGCTTCTGCAACCCTTAGTTTTGCGGCTTTGGCTTTTTCACTGAGTTTGTTCATATCAACTTTGAGATTTAATAATTTAGTCAAAGGGCCTAGGACAGCTTTTGAGGAATTAGGATCGAGATAATACCCTGAAGTTTCTCCCATTAGGCATATACCATCTATACCCTGAACTTTCGCTAATCCCAGAATCATCCCAGAAATACCAATTATCTGTCCTACTCCTTCACGTTTCATTATAACATTTAATTTTTCCAACGGATGAATCAATTTATCATGAGTTACAGCTCCAAATACTTTAGGAGTCTCAACTATCCTTCCTACACCCAATCCACCGAGAGTATAAATTCTCTCCACGCCGTAATTAACTGCAAGTTCTAAGATTTTATTACTAAGGGCATACTGCCCTTCAGGGGTAGATGCTTGAGTATTGCCAGTTAAAAATATAATATCTTTCTTAGAAGGATCATCAGCTTTCCAAAAATAAAACTCATTTTTCATTTCCTGTATTATCCCATCTTCCTTGATTAAAACTTGGGGAGGAAATGTATCGGAATACATAGTAGCGAACTTAGTAGCCTTTAATTCTATTGTAAGGTGTTTGGCAGCTAGTCTTCCAACGTGTCCAATTCCAGGTAATCCTTCGATTAAAATTGGATTATTTACCGTAGGCTCCTGTAGTTTTTCCAATACAAATTTAGTCATTATCCTTTTAATCTCCATGATGCCCTTTTAAGACTTCTTCTATACTTGCCATACTTGTCATGAATAGAAAATTTGGGGGGGGAAGGTTTAATTGTTAGAGTTGAGCAGTTTTCACATTTCTCCTTTAAAGTATATATTTTACATTTGCTGCAGTATTGGATCCTCATTTATCCACCTTTAATTCCCTGAGAAAATTACCCGTTCCTAGATTATTTTTTTCCAAATGTCTTATTGCAAGATTAGCACATTTTCGAAGAGCATCTTCAGCACCTTTGTAATCCGGTGCGACTACTTTAATACGATATCTTGGAGAACTCATATAAGTAATCTTTAGGTCTATGCTATCTGATTTTTCTCCTACTTCTCTTGCTATTAAGAGAGACTTTTTTATTACGTCTATTCCATCTGGTTCATAAGATTGCAAATCAATATAACCCGTGATGTCTACTGATGAAGGAACAACGTTCTCCTTTACTAATTTAATAATTGGGTCCTGCCATTTTTTCGGAATTCCTAATCCAGATATTGCATCTTTTTCGGATACTGATATCTCCTCGAATCCTTCGTATATCTCTCCATATTTTTTCTCTAGTTTAAAACCTACTTCAGAATAAGCTTCTTCTAAAGATTCATTTATTTCCTTAGATGCCATTTCCATTAATTTTTCAGCTTTTTGTGCACGCTTCCATTCTTGCATCTTATTTTTCTTTTGTGCATCCCCTACCCGCCTGGTTGACAAATCAATATGGCCTTTTACAGAGTCTACTCTCAATACTTTTGCTACTGTTTTCTGTCCTTCCTTTACAAAATCTCGGATGTTCTTCACCCAGGTAGATGCAATCTCTGATATGTGAACAAATCCTGCCTTTTCTTCATATTCATCTAGATTGGCAAAAGCACCATGCGCAAAAACCTTCGTTATTGTACAGATAACAAGGTCATTATCTTTTGGCATTGTTTGTTTTTTTCTTACGATAAAAATCACTCCAAAACTGATATTATCTTGGTTAAAATATTGGATTTCCCTCCTCTTGGTTCAGCTAAGGTTTTGCTACATACTAAGCATTTAACCTTTGTAGAAGCGGATCCAAATATAATCTGCTCATTACTACAGTCCAAGCATTTAACTTTGAGGAATCTGCTTTTTGGTGCAACAACAATGTTCATTCTATCCCTTCACTATTTCAAGTACCTTTACTCTGAATCCACGGGTTGTTCGAGCTTTTTTACAGGTCTTGCACCTTAATACTAAACTGACTTTTTTTGTTGGCTTTGATCCCGAGGGTAAAGCTCTAGGGAATCCACCGTAACCACTCAATACTCGTCTGAACTGACGTTGTCCCGCCTTCATTTCGCTGGCCTTGCGCTTTTTTGGTCTTTGTACCTCGTGTAAGCTATGCTTTTTACACGTAGGACAATATGTTTTCTTTTCTCCTGGCATCTTCATAAAAATACCTCTTATAACGTAACAAGGGAATCAATAATCCAACCTTTTTAAACTTTTTGTAGATTTAGCTGTTATTATCTATCTAAATTAACTTTTTCAGCAACTCCCCTGTTTATAAATGTATCCGCATTAGCTATTGGTAAAGTTACTAAATCTTCAATCTTAAATGATCCATAAACTCTACCGTCAACTCCTACTATTGATGGAAGGTCTTTTAATATTCGTATAGTTGTAAACTCTTCTTTTTGTTTATCCTTTTTTTTGTTTGCAACTGCAGATGGTTCTTTCTGGATTAACGCTTCACCCCTGAATAGTTTTTCAATTACAACTTTTCTATTACTTCTAAGAATGTTTACCATATTCTCTAGTGTTTCCTCTTCAATTTTTTCATAATTTTTTTTATCAATTTCATCCCCCGATTTTACATAGTATAGTGCATTGAATACTATTTTTCTTTCTCTCGCTTCGTAAATATCATTGACTATATTTCTAATATTCTCAAATTCTCCTAATCTTGATGCAAGATGCCTTGTATCACTACCTTCCGACTTTTTTATTTTATTAAAAATCTCTTTTAAATATACTTCCAAGTCCTGATAAAAATTCTTTCCTATGTTCTGCATAGGAGCGCTGTTCTTCTCTTTACGCCTAATTTCTCTTAGTATCTTAACATCCATTTAATTTACTTCCTATTTTAAGAAATATATAATTATACATAGGAAAGATTTAAATTCTTTTGATAATAAGTATATACTAGAAAATTAAAATGACAAATATAACAGACATCCGAATATACAAAATAGAGGGTACTGGAAATCTCAAAGCATTTGTTACCGTAACTTTTGACAATTCTTTTGCAGTTCATGGTATAAAAATAATGGAGGGTGATAATGGTCTTTGGATTAACATGCCAGCATCAAGAGATAAGAAGGGAGAGTTTAAGGATATCTTCCATCCTGTTAATAAAGAATCAAGAGAGATTCTAGTTACCTCAATTCTCGATGCATATACAGTTGAAACAACTGATGGAGCCCCTGTTGAGTCAGAATTTTAAATATTTCTCTCCTTTACGAATTTTGGGACTGCATCTTTTAGCGGGTTGAATTTTTCAATTTTTTTCACTTCCATACACTTCATGCTTACTGCAGAATGTAATGATGAAGGAAGTCGTAATATTCGTTTTACATCTATCGTAACTTTCCCATCTAAAATAGACGCATTATACATTCGAAGATTTTCTAAAAAACTTTCTGTACCTTTACTTTTTAAAATTTTTTTAAGGGTACTTAGATCTCCATTTTCAAATTCTCTTATTATCAGATCCATTTTTTCTTTAACTTTGCTTGCCTTTGTTCCGTTAATATTTTTTATCTCACTCATTTTTTCTTCGGATAACATTTTCATAAATTTTTTAGCCCTTTTTTTGAATATTGGGGGGAAACCATTATTCCATTTCCATTGAATGCCCTCAGGAAGTACACTTCCACTTACATAGTCTAATATTTCTCCTCTTACAACACTATTTTCTTTCATTATTCCCTCATCCAGTACCCTAATATGATATCCTCTCCCAGAATAAATAAAATTTATTTTTTTCAACCCTAAATCCCCTTTGAGGACATCAGCAGTTAGCATTAGCAACTCTTTAGAATCGCTTAGGCAGGATTCACAAACCTCTCCTCCTTTACAATCACAATTTTTAACGGGCAAATCTTTAGCATCAATATCAAATACAAGTTCAGCTTTAATCCAGTTTTTTCTTTTTTTAGGATTTTCGTATAAGGATACACTTGTATAAGTTGCAAATGGACATCTTTTTTGTAAAAAATTCTTCAAATCCTGAGGAGAATTAAATTCATTATATCTATCTCTTGGCCCATTCCCATTGTGATCAAAACCAAACTCTCTATCTTTTAATGTGGTTAAAATAAAATTAGGAACATTAGTCATGTCCCATTCTTCGGTGTAATATTGTTTTCTCTCTTCCCAGGAAGCCTTTAAAAATTCCACTATTTTATGACACTCCAATCAGACCATCCACTAAAAATTATTAATGCATGGAACATATTATCTTTCAATATCCTACAATTTCTTATTTTTTATATTCTTTTTCTTAGAAAAAATCTTTGTTGAATAATAACTAAGAGGATTTTTTATTCTTTTACAATGTTTATCCTGTCTGCATAACGATGGAGCTTCTCTTCTTATTTTATCACAGTTGGGAGGAAAGTACCAATTAGAATTTCCAGCTAATTCAAGTCTAACATCTCCATCAAGTCCAAAACCTAAGTGGTATAAGATATTCATCTTTTCCATTGGTTGGTCGTCTAATAAAGGAGGGTAACATCTTCCTGCAGCTCTGTAAATTATAGATAATATCTCTTCTATTACATTAAGGTCATCTATATACTCAGAAATTCGAGAATTTTTTTTTGATCCGATCGGGGCTATTCTTGCATATGAAATAAACGATGTTAGAAGAACAGTTATTGAGTAATTTCTTGATCCACTAGAAACCCCATCGAGTATATGGACGATACAAGGCGGAAAGAGATCAGGATTCAAGGCTTTGCCACCCTTTATAACTTTCCCAATGAACGTTCTAGACTTCACTGCATAATACATTTTCTTTTGAAGATTTCTAAGGTATTCATCGGGATTTGAAGCCCATTTTGAAATTAAATCCTCTAACGGTTTTAACACAGGAATAGTATTTTTGGATTCGATTTTATTGCCTTTATCTAAAAATTTTGTAATCAATGCTTCTAACTTATATATTGATATTTTAATTAAATTCTGTTGGCTCACATGAGCATGTCCATTTATTATTAAAAGTTCATTAAGCTTTAACTTTCGAGTACTAATTGCTGGAAATATTTCAGATAATTGGATTCCATACTTTACTCTGTTTTCAGCACTCATACTTGAAGATGCGCGTTTTAAATCACGCTTATTATCCTCTGAATTTTTTAATAATTCATTACTTTTTACAACATTAAAAAACTGTGAGAAAATTGATATAATCTTATTTTCATCATAATCATTTTTATGAGCTTCACTAATTAATTTGCCTATCCTCCCTGAAATTATCATCTTAATAATCTCAGTTGCTAGTTTTGATTCTTTTGAATATGAACCGAATCTTAAAGCGATTGTTGCGAGTAAAATGGAAAAAAATAGGATGTCTTCCTCTTCAGCAGTGTTAGTTCCTCCCGATTTTATCCATTCTTCAACTTTTTTTACTTGATCTTTTTTAATATTGCTAAGACCCTTTCTGTCTTTAACAAGGGGAGAATTCTTTATAATCTCAATTGCCTCTTCTGAAAAGGGGTTCAATACTTCTTCGTTCATTATCCCTTAGTATTTTCTAATCACTTTCAATTCTAGGAGCTAAAAGGAAACACAATTTTGTATTTGGAGCAACGAATTCCATCTTTACAGGTAAGTTATCTCCAAGGGATATCTTTACAGAGTTTGCAACATCACTAGCCTTAATTATATCCTTTAGGTATTCTATTGAGAACATACTTTGAGAATCATCTTCTGCTTTGAACTGAACTGCTTCATCTTTTGGAACTTTGACTTCCACATTCCCAAGATCACCTTTGGCAAGGATATAAAGGAATTTAGAATCTACTTTTATAGTCACATGATCACTAATTATATCAGCATCTTTTATTGCCTCACTAATAATATTAGGATCTAATTCAACTGTGCTGGGAAAATCTAAGTTCGGTACTTTTAATTCCTCATCAGACACCTTTATTAATTGTTGATTGAAAGTTCTAGTAGATGTATTTTTTAATTTTATATTAATAGCATTTTTATCTTTAGCGAATTCCATACTTATATTGTCATTAGCACCTGCACGCTTTAAAATGGCGTTTAATCTGTCAAGGTCCAATCCTAGAATTAAAGGTTCTTTTATCTCAAATTTGTCAAATGCTTCTTTTCCTAGTTTGAAATTCACTAAAGCAACATGGGCAGGGTCCATCGCACGAATACTGATGCCATCTTTATCAACACTTATTCCTGCTTCGTCAATCATATTAGAAATAGCATCTATACTAGATTTCAGTAACTTTGGGTCAGTGAATTCTACCTTAAACATTATTACACCTCTCTCAGTAATTTATCGTCAATGTACCTAACTTGTTCAAAAAGACCAAGATCTAATTTACTCATATCCTGAACAATCTCAACTTCAATCTCATTTTCTTTTATCGTTTTTCCAATTATTTGCACTCGCCCCCCTTGTATGATGTCCCTAAATTGTTCCAAGTCAGCTAATCTGATGGTTGCAATACCAGTTCCATCATCTATCACTGCAGAGCTTTCTGACTCACAAACATCAACAATAGTTCCCATCACTTTTACTCTAAAGTGTTTGTTGGTTATTCCACCTATTTGTACATATTTAGCAGGTTGTCGGCTTTTTTTTTCCATTCTATCCCTTTAGTTGTATTCTCTCCAAGTAAATTTACACTTGGTGCACCTGAAGAATCGAGTTTCACTCTCGTCGGCTTTCCGTGTTTGCAGAAGCCACCACTCTGCAATGGTGTTTTTGCACTTTTTACATTCTGTTTTTACAGTTGGTAATGTTTGAATTTCTTCATCCACAATGAGTAGCTTTTGTTTTTTTTCACTTTTTTTTACTAATTTGAAGTTATCTCTATATAAAATTTCTTTTTTCGTTTTACATCTACTGCAAACGATTACTTTCCCTTTTGGAAGCATCATACTCCCACATTTTTCACAAAATAGTTCAGACATTCTTTAACCTACTATAGTCTCTTATTATCTTTTTATGATCAAATGCCAATTTATCGTAATTTATATCGGACAATTCAAAAAACTTTGCATCCGATGCATCACTATCTCCAAATGCCATCCCTTTACCCTTTCCAATGTAGCAGATTGATATGGTATGTCCTCGGGGGTCTCTTTTAGGATTCGAGTACACATCTAAAATCTCTTCAACTTCAGTATCGATATTAGTTTCTTCTTTTACCTCTCTTTTCACGGCATCCATTACTTTTTCTCCATATTCTACAAAGCCACCAGGTAACGCCCATTGACCAGAAAAAGGATGATTTTTCCTCTTAATTAAGAGGATTTTCCCCCCCTTTTCGACTATGCAGTCTACAGTTATTAGTGGCCGTTTTAAATCGTATGATTTTTTATCTTGAATGAACAATAATAGTTCAGTAAATGCTATAATTGATTCTTCTTTTAATTTTAACCTATCTGTGGATCCACTTAAACATCTTGCCAATATATCTACTGCTTCTTTGATATCCAGTTTCCCCTCTGCCCATGCTTTAAATATATATCCCTCGACGTAGTCTGCAATCTTATGTTTATCTGATCTAGTTCCAATTGCATCTCTTATCTTAGTTTTTTTTATCGACTGATAAAGGATGCTGTTTGATACTGTGATTCCAAGAGGTTTATTTAAGGCGTTTGAAATGGCTAGGGAGTATATTAGGTTTATAAAACTATCACCAATACTTGCCAGATCTAAAGGTTCTTTTAATTCAAAATCAATCATTAAGATGCCTCTATTAAAAGCACCTTAATGTCTGAAAAATTCTTAGTTAGTTCCTTAATAGATTCCCTCATAATATGTCTAGCAGGTGTATCTCTACCATAGTCAAGGGTATTTGCTGTTTTCATATACCCCTCTAATGTTTTCTTTGGAATCCCACTGGTTTCATGAACTTTTTCAATATCCATTTCTCGGATCTTATTAGCGGTTACAATATCAGATTTTTTTAGTTGCTCCTCTCTTTTAGGCCCTATTCCATGTACCTCTTTTAGAGGAATCTCTTTATCTTTTTTTTTCGGTAATTTAATGTTCTTAGTTTTTATGTATATTTTTGGATATCCCAGTAAAGGATGTTCAATCTTATATACTGCGGTTATTACATTTTTATTAGATCTGAGTGTTGATGTCAGAGCATTACATAAAGTATGATCCTCACCTTTTATCTCAATTTCAAGTTCAGTATTTTCATCCCTCAGAAATTTAACTTCCATAATAATCCTCCTAAATCTCTCCAGTACCATACTTTGGGGATAATCTTCTAGTTTCAATACTTCCACAGTTAGGGCACTTTAGTTTATCTTTTTCCTGTAAAAGGGGCATTGTACATTTAGTGCAAAGAGCTTTTATTACTCCTAAATCTTTATCCGCTGTTGAAAGTTGTAATGGCCATTTCTCTCGATCAGTTATCTTTGCATAAATAGCATCTCCAACCTTCAATTCTTTGTCAATATTTGATACATAGGAATCTCTTATTTTAGAGATATGTATACCGCCCCTTACCTCGCCTGGGAGACCTCTATTATTACCTTTGATTTTAACAATATTGACTATTGCAAGTTGGGCTTTTACATCTACTACAGTTCCAATAATAAGATCCCCTGTTTGAGGTATTGAAGGAATACTAGTTTTTGCATCTACCATAACTTTTTTTTCATCCATGTCAAAAATTAAAATTCCAGAAAGGGAAGCATATATCTTACTTCCCTCTTCATAAGCACCATCTCCCGGGATAAATTCTTCGCTGAATCCTATTTCCGTACCAGGAACAACGAATTCTCCATTCTTAACCATGATTATCACTCCTTTCAATTCTAAAAATGTTAACCTTTATCTTTTTTCTATTTTTCTTGTGAAATTTGTAGACTTTTGATAACACGAAATCAACATCTATTACATCTGAGATATTTCCACCTTTACTATTAATGTATTTACTGACAAATTCTCGTGTCTCTACTTTATGCATGGTGTATATAACATCTGCTACTTCAAGGGCTTTTGTAATGAATGCCCTGTCTGCTTTAGCATTGCGAACACCAAAAGGCGGATTTTGGATTACTGTGTCACACTTACCTCTTATATCTTTTACGGAGGATTTGACCCAGATTATGTTATCTATACAAAATTTCTCAGAGTTTTTTTTAGCAACTTCTAATGCCTTTCCATCTATATCATAACCTGTAATTTTATCTGCCCCCATTAGTGCGCATCCTATTGATAGAATCCCATTTCCACACCCTAAATCATATATTGTTTTCCCTTCTATATCGCCCTTGAGATGTGCAATATTTAAAATTCCCGCTGCAATGGTTGTTGGTGTTGAATATTGTTCAAGATGAAACATAGGTTCTGTATAAGGTAAGCATCTTTCTAACAGTATCTCAAGTTTTTTTTTATCCATAATGACAATTTTGATAAAATTTTTATATAACTTTAGTTTTTTAGATATGAATTTAACATTTGCAATTTGATTTTTAAACAATTTTTTCAATAGATTAATATTAAGTGTAAATGTGACAATTTAATATAATTTCTTTGTTCTACCTACTTATTTATTTAAAATGCATTTAAAAATCTTTGATTTAAACCCTAATAACTATCTATTTGTTAATAACGCCTTGAAGATGCTGCTTTTGTAGTAATCTGAGCAGCAAACATGTGGAATTGCTTTGAAAATGGTATATATGAAATAAATGAAAAAGCAAAAATAAAATGGAGTATCCATGATAAACGATGTGCGAATAAAAGAGTATCAATATTTTGACCAAGTATTGCAGTAAATATTATTTTAAATACAGCACCTCCTGGAGACCAGTCTGTAAACGGAGGTGATAATGCTGCAATCCTTAATCCTTCTACGGTAAATCCTAGGAAAACCGTTAGAAATAGTAGAATTAAGATAGTTCCGTCTTCCACATAGGTTAATATCCGTTCTGGTTTGAAAACATATCGTCTAAGGAGAGCCGCACCTGTACCTAGCAATAATACAATTCCTGCTATATCTAATATAAGAGAGAATACGAGATATCTATAACCTTTTAGTAATCCTAGATGAAGATCATAATCTAAAGTAAGTGTGACTGTTCCTAAGAATAAAATAATGAAACTCCACATTATTCCAATAAGCATTATTCCTCTCCGTTTACTTCTTTCAAAAACTCTTTTAGCGGTAAAGCAGTCAGCCGAAAAGAAACCAGTAAATATCATTTTAAAAATCGCGGCCCTACCTTTACCAGCCAAAACATTGTCATCATCCATATATTCAAGGAGCGGCGCATCTTTTCCCTTAGCCCAAGCTGAAATATTACTCCAAAATCCATAGGCAAAGAGTAAAATTGTAAAGGTGGCAATAATATAAAACCCAGTTATGCCATCTTCAGGTACGTTCCAAAATACGGTCCTACCAATAGATTCCATCAATCTAGTTCACCTTAAAACTAAATTTTTTCTGTTTTCGTAAATATTTCTTAACAACTTCTGGATGATATCTACAATCGGGACACTTTTCTTTGAAATCATTTTTACCCTTACACAATTCTCCCCCACCCATAGCATTCATAGTTATGTATCCTTCATGTATCTCTGGTTTTTCTAAAGGAAACACGTAGTAACTATTAATAGTAATCAAATCTTCCTCAGTTACTCCTTCTATATTCACTCTACACAGAACCATCTTCTCACCTATAAAAGTCTAGTTGCATATTGCATAAGGTCGTTGCACTTGATTTTCGTTTTATATGCTTTCCATTCAATCCCGGCTGGAGGAGGAATCCTTCTATGAACATACATTGCGTAGCATGCGGGACAGTTCATCAATAGGGTTTGAGCCCCGGTAGCTTCAGCATCACGGAATAAAAGTTTTCCCATTTCCATTGCAGTATCACCTTTAAATAGTCTTATAGCCCCGCCGGCTCCACAGCACCGAGTATTTCCTCTGTTGCGTTCCATCTCAACAAATTTTACACCTGGGAGATAAGATATGAATGTTCTTACTACATCATGTACTGGTGGACCTTTAAGCCCCCTAGCCAGTTGACATGGGTCGTGAAATGTAACTGTTTCATTGGCTTTTTTTGTAAACTCAAGTTTTCCATCTTCAATAGCTTCTACAGCGAAGGGAATTATATGTTCTACTTCGAAAGGAAGCTTTCCTTTATAATACTTAGGCCAAGTAGCTCTAATCTGAGTTAAGCAACAAGGACAGGAAACAATCAATCTTTGAACTCCTTTTTCAACTAATTTTTCAACATTATTCCTAGTTAGTTCTTCCTGGATTTCCCACATACCTGCCGCAGTAATTGGGTATCCGCAACACCATGCATCTTTTGCATCAAGCATTGTGAACTCATCAGTAACTGCATCCATTATTCGTACATCACCCTCAGGCATAGGAGCAGCTGTGTATACAAGTCCACATCCATCGAAAAATCCAACTTCTGCGTTCTCTGCCACTTTGACATCGGGGGGCATATAAATTTTATATCGTTCGTCTAGTGGTTGATTGTAAATATTCCTATTTTGTTTGGTATTTTTTAGTAAATCTGGAATGGCTCCAGGGGGTGAATATCCTAAATCAACAATCTTCTTCCGAAGTGTCCACCATAATCTCTGGGTATGAATACCAGTTTCGCAAACATCCCCACAGTTTCCGCAGGTAGTACAAGTATAAACTCCTTCAATAAAGTGTTCTAATTTTTTTTCATCAATATCTACGGTTTTCTTTCCAAAAATCATTGATACTAAATCATCGCCATCGCTATGT
Source organism: Candidatus Hydrothermarchaeota archaeon (assembly GCA_964481825.1). Classification (GTDB taxonomy): domain Archaea; phylum Hydrothermarchaeota; class Hydrothermarchaeia; order Hydrothermarchaeales; family JALUUU01; genus CAYZUE01. The sequence goes on from CAYZUE010000022.1 coordinate 18,098, forward strand.
AGAAAATCTCTAAATTGTTTTATTTTAGCAGGAGGAGAAATTGTAGGGTCACCGGTAGCATCTTGAATTGGGCACCAGTTAAGGCACTCACCACAGCCAACACATGCATCTACTTCAACAAGCTCTAATTTACTCAAATTTTTTTTAATTTCACCAGATTTTATTTTTACCATTTTCTTTTTCACTTTTGTTTATTAATACTCTATAAATTGTGTTTTAACCACATTCAAATATTTTAAAATTTTCTTAATACAAGTTTTTTTTCATCCTATTTAATTTGTTAGTCAAATATAACAATTTTTTCTAAAGTTACATTCTGAACAATTTTTTAAATTTTTTGATTTGTTACTTATTACTATCATAATTATATTCATGAACTAT
>CAYZUE010000023.1:0-18410 GCA_964481825.1 Candidatus Hydrothermarchaeota archaeon
CTACACTGTGCCTAAGCCTAATAGTTTCTTCAATTGTCTTTTCATCAATTTCTCCCAATGTATTGTCCATATAAATTTTGTATGCCATCGGCTCAACTTCTATTTCAGATTTTTGATTATCCTTTGTAACTCCAAAATTCAATCCAAAATCAGCAATACTTTTTTGTGATGCCAGTCTAAGACGGTTGTTGTATGTCTTGATATCAGTAACAGGAGGATTGGAGTTGGGCATATCAATAAATGTTGTTACCCCGCCTGCAATAGCTGCCCTACTACCAGAATAAAAATCTTCCTTACGCTTATTTTTAAAATCCCTCATATGAACATGAATATCAACCAGACCTGGGATAACATAATTTTTCTTGATGTCAATCTCGTCAGTATCGCTAAACTTACTACCTATCCCAACTATTTTTTCTCCGTTTATCAGGATATCTCCTTCAATAATATCAGTAGTTCCGACTATTCGACAGTTTTTTAGGAGCATGATATAAGTTGGTTTTTAGATATATTAAAGGCTAACCTAGAAAAATAATAAATTGATTCAATTATTTGAAATGGTTAAGACGGGTAGAAGAACAAATAAGATATTGATTTTTTTTTAGACTCAAAATTTTCGATAGGAAGATTAAAAGGTATGGGAATAAATATTTAAACTTAAAATATCCGAGAAAGGTTTTATGATAATTAACCGAGTTTAATTTGATTTTGATCGGAGTACATCTGAAAAAATAAATATAGTTTAATATAGAGATATTTCATTTTGAGAAGTGAGAATTGATGCATCAGATACCCAAAGCCGATGAAGTTCGCTCATCCATCTTATCAACATTAAATAAATATAGGGAAATTAGATCCAAACAATTGCTCCACGCTCATGTATTAAAAATGTTAAAGATTAATAATCAGTTTTATACAATATCTCAAGACAGAGTTAAACGTATAGCAGCCAATATGCCAGAAGTCTTAGTTTCTATTGAGAATAGAAAGTCTCATAAGGAACCAAAAAAGTGCTACATATGTAGTAACCTTTTGGATGATATAAAGGCTAAAGACCTTTTCGGGAAACCAACTAAATTTGGAAAAAAATGTCCAAAATGCGGTTTTAAGATAGATAAAAAAATGCTTGTACCAAAACGTTATATTTTCTTTAAAAGATAATATTATGTACACTTTAGAGGATGGCACATGTCTAGTCAATAGCACTAGAAAAATAATCACTAATTATCTCAAAAATAATAAAAACCGTATTCAATTAAATCTGTCAAATAAGAAATTCGTGAAAAAAGTAGGAGTATTTGTAACACTGAATACTTATCCAAATAATAATCTTCGAGGTTGTATTGGGTATCCTGAACCAGTACTGTCATTGAAAGATTCTTTAGAACAAGCTGCTATTGCAGCTGCTACAAATGATCCAAGATTTCCATCCATTCACCGTAAAGAACTTGATAGTATATTAATTGAAGTTAGTATCCTTACAAATCCTGAAATTCTTCCAGGACCGCCTTCTGGATATGTTCATGAAATCGAGATAGGCAAACATGGTCTGATAGTTGAAAATAGGTCTAATAGAGGGTTATTGCTACCACAGGTAGCCACTGAAGAGGAATGGGATAAAGAGGAATTTATTTCAAAAACTTGTATAAAAGCAGGGCTTTTTCCTGATGCGTGGCATGACAAGAATACAAAAGTATATAGGTTTCAAGCGGTAATTTTCTCTGAGATAACACCAGATGGTAAAGTTGTTGAAAAAAGGTTTTATGAGGGGTAAGATTAAATATTAGATTATATAAGTAAACCCGGAAACATGAATTATGATGTTATAGTTATTGGTGCAGGGCCTGCAGGACTATTCGCTGCATATGAAATAACCCGCAAAAGCGATCTTAAAGTATGCATCGTAGAGATGGGTAAAGATGTAAAAAATCGAACATGCCCGATGGAAATAACTGATATTTGTACAAAGTGCAAACCATGTAACATCATGTGTGGCATTGGTGGTGCTGGTGGACTTAGTGATGGAACTCTAAATTTACGTCCAGACATAGGTGGAAATCTTGAAGAATTCATCAGTAAAAAGGAAGCTTGGCAACTGATTAAAGATGTAGATAAGATATATTTAGATCATGGTACCCCGAATAAACTTTACGAGGCTTCAAAAGTTGAGGAAAAAGAACTATCTAGACTAGCTGCATCAGCAGGGACTCAGTTCATTCAAATTCCACAACGACATATTGGTAGTGACTTTACACCTCAAGTGATTGAATCCATATCAAAAAATCTATTAGATAATGGCGTTAAATTCATGATGAAAACCTCGGTTAAAGACATATTAGATTCTAAAATTAAGCTTTCTAATAATAAAACCATGAATAGTAAATACATTTTAGCAACTCCTGGAAGAAGTGGAGCACCTTGGCTTGTGGAACAGGCTACCAAACTTGGACTTCGAATACGGCATGGAGCTATAGATGTAGGAGTTCGAGTTGAAGTTCCTTCAATTGTAATGGAACCTGTGTGTACCATAAATAGGGACCCCAAGTTCCATATTATTACCCCAACTTATGATGATTTAATTCGTACTTTCTGTGTAAATCATCAAGGATTTGTTGTTAAAGAAGTTTATGAGGATTACATTGGTGTTAATGGCCACTCTCTACGTGATGAACAATCAATTAATACTAATTTTGCATTTCTAACAAAGATAGAGCTTACTGAACCAATGGAAAACTCAACTATTTACGGTGAAACTATTGCAAAAACCGCTACTACTTTAGGTGGTGGAAATCCTTTAATTCAACGTCTTGGAGATTTAAGGAGAGGTAGGCGCTCGACTTGGGATAGAATAAATAGGGGGCACATTACTCCAACTATGAAGAATGTGACCCCAGGCGATGTTTCAATGGTGATGCCTCATCGGATAGTAACGAATATCCTTGAAGGTTTAGATAAATTGGACAAGACTATTCCAGGAGTTGCTTCTGACTCTACTTTACTTTATGCACCTGAGATCAAGTTTTATGCAATGCGAGTGGAAGTTGGTAGAAGCATGGAGACATCTGTGCCTAATCTATTTGTTGCAGGTGATGGGGCAGGAGTATCAAGAGGTTTAATAGTGGCAAGTGCAACAGGGATTCTTGCTGCTAAAGGGATCTTGGCCAAAGAGGGAATTAAATCAGTGTAGTAATCTCACAACCATCTTTTTTAATTATTACTGTGTGTTCAGTCTGTGCTACTAAACTTTTTTCTTTTTCCTTAAGAATATGGTAGGCATAAAGAGATTTGGAAGAAATTAGTTGGCGAAGGGCTTGATTTAGTTTAAATTTAGGTACTATATGTGAAATCCATCGTTCAGCAAATGGTAAAGAAGAATAGTTCTTTTCAACGTGATTTAATATTGTTCTTGCATCCCTTAATCTTTGAGGCTTATCTTCTAAAAATTTAAAAATTATAGCATTAGCATCATCTTTTACCCGACCTTTCCCAGTGGTAGAAAATGGTTCGATGGCATAAACGTCCCCCTCTTTAATCTCATCTCCATGACGTGTCTCAACATTTGGAATTAAAATACCACCATGAAGGGTCCACTGGCTTAGCTTATGGCCGGTAAGGTTACTTATTGGGGAGTATCCATAGTCACTTATAGTCTTCTCTACTATTGCTCCAATCTCATTAGTTAATACTCCAGCTTTTACAAAATCTAGAACTTCTTCTAGCGCTTTCTCTGAAGCTTTTATCAATTTATTTTTACCACCACTTACGATAACTGTTTTAGCGATATCGGCAATATATCCTTCTAGATGAACCCCAATATCTAGTTTCACAATATCACCTTTGGTAAAAGTAGATGTATCCCCTGCTTGTGGAGAATAGTGAGCAGCCACGTTATTCAATGATATGGTGCAAGGGAAAGCTGGTTTAGCACCCTCGGAATTTATAAAACTCTCTACATATTCTGCAACGTCGATTAGTTTTTTTCCTTCTTTAATTTCATTTAATCCTTGATCCATCACATTTGCAGCAATTTTTCCTGCCTTCCTGTAAAGTTCTATGTTTTTCATTCTCTAACTTAATTCTGATAATATTTTCTTATTACTTATTTTTCCCTCTCTAACAATCCTTGGCTTTCCTGTAACATCAACTATTGTTGAAGGCACTCTTTCCCCTAATACGCCATGATCCAATGCTAAATCCGCTCCAAGTTCAAGTGGAACTTCTTCAATAGATATTGGTGGTGGATTTCCAGTAAAATTAGCACTTGTCGTAATCAAAGGCCTTCCTGAAATGCGGATTAGTTCAATTGCTGCCTTATTTCCTGGAATACGAACAGCTACTTTATTGAGGCCTGAGGTAAGAGATTCTGGAAGTTTCTTTTTTTTTTTAAGAATAAGAGTAACCGCCCCTGGAAGAAATTTATCTGCTATTTTTTTTACATCATTATTGATTTTAGCAAATTTTTCCATCATCCTTATATCTGAAACAGCTATTGGAAGTGGTTTTGATAAAGGTCGATTTTTTGCGGTAAACACCTTTTGAATTAATTCTTCGCTGAGGGCATCTCCTCCTAGGGCGTAAAGAGTATCTGTAGGATAGATTATCATTCCGCCAAGCTTCAAAATATCTGAAGCTTTCTGAAGATTCCTCTGATAGCTATGATTCAATTGTAAAATTCTCATTTTAAATCTTTTTCACTAAGGTAAGAAGTTCACTAATACTATTAATTTCAAAATCGGGTTTTTCCTCTTTAGTTTTGCGTTTGTTATCAAATTTACCAGTTTTTACGAGTACTGTAATCATTCCTGATATATTTCCTCCCATAATATCTGTGTCTGGTCGATCCCCGACCATCATACATTCTTTGGATTTTAAATTGAGTTCCTTCATCGAATACTCAAAAATTTCCTTTTGAGGTTTATCAAAACCAAGGTCTTCAGAAGTGGTTACAAGATCAAAAAAATGGTCGATACCAAGTCCAATCAACTTTTCCCACTGCTTCATTGTAAATCCATTGGATATTATAGCCAATTTGTGATTATTTCGTAACTTTAATAAAGTAGGGATTGTGCCAGGGAAGGGTCTTAAATATCCTGATTTAGTATGCTCATAAGCAACCACACCCGCTGCGATTATTCTAGGATTCCACTCAATATTAAAGGATTTAAGGAGTTCATCATAGTGCTTAGTATAATTACTCCCAAATTTTTTTATTATCTCAGATAGTTTTGAGTAAAGTACATCTTCACTTAGATCAATGCCTGTATCAATCATAGCTTGAATGCTATTCCTTCTTGCCATAGTGGCCAGTTTAGTACTATTATACAGAGTATCATCTATATCAAAGAAAATCCCTTTTATCAGTTGAACCATCTTTTAATACTCTCCTGTTTCATTCCATCTATCAGGTAGCCTCTATTGTAACCTATAGATTCTAAAATTCTCAATACTGCAGGCATTATCTGATTTTCGATATAGTATTTAGTGTCTATATCTGATATATTAGCTAGTTCCACTGGAGTAGCTCGATGAGATATCTTACCTTTCCCAGAAAGTATAACATAGCCAATAATCATCCCTGGTGTAACTTCTCTTCCACTTTTTTGAAGCTTCTTTGCGGCTTCAACATGTGGCTCTAAGTTTTTGTACCTATCTATCCTTTTAGTTAGTTGAGTATAAAGTGTTAAGTCCTCTAGGGGAACTTCTCCAGCTTTTATTGCAGTAATAGTTTTTCGAACTAGATTAGCAGCTTTTTGAGTGTTTGCGTCTTTCAAAAGAGCTCGAAGGACTTTCTCTTGAGTCTTCTTAACAATTGGTGCCCAGTCTCGACGTACAAACTCTAGACCTTTTACTGTGATGGCATCCTCCTTGTTCATTAAAGCATACCGTTTTTTTGTAACAAAAATTCCCCTTGTATAAAAACCTTCATACTCCAACTTTAATCCCCCAGGAAGATTTTTGTTTACGTTCCCAAGAAAACGTTCAATTATTCTTTTATTTTCTGGGGGAACTACAACAAATAAAGAGTCTGTATCCCCATAAACTACCTCTAAATTGAAATCTTCCTCAGCAATTTTCATAACCTTCTGTATGTACATCCTTGCAAAAGAGGTAACACTTTCAGCGCACTCCTTCCTGTACCACCTTGCCCTAGGATATCCCATATACCCATAAAAGCTGTTTGCTAAAAGTTTCAAAGCTTGTTGTTGCACATCTAGAATTTGATAATTTCCATTTTTTTTTAAACCTTTAATTTTAGATTTTATCTCTGACCTACGCAATATCAACCCCTCTAAGATTGAAGGTATAAACCCACTATGTTCCTTTGTAAAACTGTAAGACCCCTCTGATAATTTAGATCTATCCTGTCCTTTAATTAATGTAGAAGGATCTATATTATGAGTTACTATAACACTTGGATATAGGCTGCGAAAATCGAACACTGCTATTCCATCAATAAGTCCCTTTTTAGGCTCTTTAACATATCCTCCCGTGTATGAATCTATTGCTCTCCGTATATACTCCTCACCTGCAGGTCTGTTAGGTATGAGTTCACCTCCTTGAGAAGCTTCCCTCATGAGTAGCCACTCTACAAGTTGACCGGCTGTCATCCTTGATACATCAAAAATAGTTTGTTTTACAATTCCAGTAAGTTCATACTGTAAAGGAAGGAATTTAGTACTTAATTTAAGAGTTACATCTGCATCTTCTATGGAGTAATTTAAAAACTTTGAGAGTTTTTCACCCCCAGCATCCCAGTATCTCCATAATTTTTCTCCTGGAATTTTCTCTTTTTCGATATTTAATAAATCCTTAACAACATTTTCGAGGACATAACTGTTTAGCTTTACTGAACGGCGGATAATTGGATATAAATCTAGATGGGGCCTACCAATGACTTTTGCACTCTTAATTCCCCGCCCTCCTGTTATTCTAATGTCTGTTCCACCTCTCCCAATTGGCATTCTTATTTGTAGCACCTTAGATCTGTCTATAATATATGGGAAATCAAAGTTATCAGTATTGTACCCAACTAATACATCATATTCATCTCTAGTTACTATGTCACAAAACTCTTTTAATATTGCTATCTCATCCTCTAGAACCTCTACATAGTCGAGATTATCTGTCGGAGTTTTCCATGTGAGAACTTTTCGTAACCCAGTGTTTGACGCTAAACTTATCATTGTTATAGGATCAATATTTTTTCTAGGCGCCCCCTTAGGGTTATAAACCTCAATATCAAATGCTAAAATTTTTAATTTTGGAAATGCTCCCGTAGTTGATGATATTTTATCTATTATAATTTCATTACCCTCTTCCTTTCCATGAACACTTACCCATGTGAATGGTTCCAAATTTTTATCTATAAGGTAGCGCCTGGCATAAAGGATATCATGTTCGTGAATGTTTACAACTCCCCTTGTGTTCTTAATCTCCTCTCTTATCTTAGGAATATCCTGAGGATGCCGAACAAATACTTTTAGAACTGTAATCTTTGACCCATGTAAATTTTTATTATGCTCCTTTACTGCTGTAATCTCAAGAATACGTTTTAAACGCTGTGATACCTGTTTTATATCACCCTCGGGAATGACGAAGAGATATGGATTAAATTCATTATCAATACCTATGAAATAATCTTTCTCTCCCTTAAAGAAAAGCTTAATAACTGCCTTGTTGTCCCTGGTTTCATAAATAACGTCTAGCAAGAACCCTTTCATATCTTTCTTTCTTAGTTGTACAATATAAAAGGTTTTTAGTTGTTAGGACTTATTTTTTGAAATGTGATTATATGACACTAGAATGTTCTAAAGGTGAATCGGATAGTTTGCGACTAATTCTTGTCCCTTGTCCTAAATGTGAATCTGAAGTCGAGATGTTTGGTAGTGATGAAAAAGTAAATTGTGATGAATGCGGTGCTGAGGTTACTAACAGGACAATCTGATGGCTAAGATTATAGGATTTTCAGGCAAAGGGGGCACTGGTAAGACAACCATTGGTGCCTTATTTCTTAAGGGATTGATAAGTTATGGCGAGAAGGGAATTCTACTCATAGATTCTGATCCCAATGAATGTCTACCAGCTGTATTAGGAATAAAAGACTTCGTCAGTATTTCTGATGTTCTTAAAGATTACAAGGGTCATACAATGAACCCTGTGAAATTTAGTGAGGACTTTAAGTCTATGCTTCTTATGAACGAACAAGAAAAGTATGATATTCTAGTAATGGGTCGTGGAGAAAGTGAAGGATGTTACTGTTTGATAAATCATCTTCTCAAAAGCAGTTTTGAGAATAACGTATTAACAGGTGGATTTTCTTACGGTTACGTACTAATGGATTGTGAAGCTGGTATTGAGCATATTTCACGGAAAACTTCAACGGCTATTGATGATTTAATCATTATTACTGATGCTTCAAAAATGGGTATTGATACAATTAAAAGAATTAAGGATGTTTCATCAGAGGTCGATAGTGAGGTAAAAAATTATTATGTTGTGGGTAATAGGATTATAAACCAAAATATCGATGAACGTATAACAAAACTTTCGGAAGAACTTGATATGGAATATCTTGGATCCATCCCTTATGATCCAATTGTTGAGGATTTTAACTTTGGAGAAGAAAGTATTTTAACGATTCCAGATAGTGCTCCTGCTTACCTTAAATCAAAAGAGATACTGAGCAAGATTATTTCAAATTAATCTTTTATTATTTTTTTTTCAATAGGATTCGATTTAGTGGTTTTTATAGGTTCAATCCTTGGTTTGGATGTCGAGAACATAGACCTTATTTTCTCTCCTACAAGTTCTATCTCATGTTCACTTTCTTTTTCACGCATTTTTTTAAAGAGAGGTAAACCTTTGTTATATTCTTCTACCCATTCTTGAGCAAATGAGCCATCTTTAATATCTTTCAAAACGTCTTTCATACGGTTCTTTACATGTGAATCTACAATCTTTTTTCCTCTTGTTCTTCCACCATACCTTGCTGTTTCACTAACTCGACTCCACATGTATTCTATTCCTCCTTTTTGGATTAGATCTACAATCAATTTAAGTTCATGCAATACCTCAAAATATGCAACCTCAGGTGGATATCCTTCCTCAACCAAAGTCTCAAATCCAGCTTTAATAAGTTCCGCACTACCTCCACAAAGGACTACTTGTTCTCCAAATAGGTCACTCTGAGTTTCCTGATCAAAAGTGCACTCAAAAACACCTGCTTTTGTTAGATGCATAGCCTTTGCTAGAGCTAAGGCTTTAGTTCTAGCTTTTCCAGAGTAGTCGTAGTGTACAGCTATTAATCCTGGTATTCCAAATCCATTAATGTACTCTTCTCGAAGTTTTGCCCCGGGACCCTTCGGTGCTACCATGATTACATCAACATTTTTATTAGGTTGGATTAAATCATAGGTGATATTAAGTCCATGTGAGAAGTATAAAGTATCTCCATCTTTCAAATTCTTTTTAATATAATCATTGTAAATCTTCTTTTGGGTCATATCGGGGGTAAGTAACATTATGATATCTCCTGCCTTAGCAGCCTCATGAATGCTCATCACTCGCATCCCATCATTTTGTGCTTTTTCCCATGAAGGCCCTTCTCTTAGACCTAGTATAACCTCCATTCCAGAATCTTTAAGGCATTGTGCCTGTGCTCTACCTTGAATTCCGTATCCTAAAACAGCTATTGTTTTGTTCTTCAAAACCTCTAAACTCACATCTTCATCATAATAAATCTTCACTTTTTCATCCTCTTATTTTGATGAGCCTCGGCCCATCGCAGTGATACCTGTTCTTGCCAATTCTTTAATTTTATCTGAACCAACAATATTTATAAATGCCTCGACCTTTGAACTATCCCCAGTTATTTCTACTGTAATGAGATTATTAGAAACATCTATTATTCTACCCCTAAAAATATTGATATATGATACAATTTCTGAGCGATTAGCTTCATTTTCTATTTTAATTTTGATGAGAGCTAACTCTCGCAATACTGAATTGTCCTTATAAAGTTCAATAACCTTTAACACTTCAACAATCTTGTTTAACTGCTTCATCACTTGCTCTAGAATTACTAGGTCACCTGTGACTGTCAATGTTATCCTTGATATTCCTGGTTTCTCTGAGTGTCCCACGGTTATACTATCAATATTAAAGTTTCTTTTTCTAAATAAACCTGCAATACGTTGCAAGACTCCAGGCCTATCTTCTACCATGGCAATTAATATATGATTTTCTTCCATTTTATCCCTCCATCATATCCTTTAGACAATTTCCCGGAGGAACCATCGGGAATATATTATCTTCATTACCAACTATAATATCAATTACTGTTGTTTCTCCTGACTTAAATGCGTCTTTTACAGCTGGAGCTATCTCCCCTGGTTTTGTTACCTTAATCCCTTTAGCATTGAAAGATTCTGCGAGTTTTACAAAATTCACCTTTCCAAGATTTACAGAAGAGTAACGCTTATTATAAAAGAGTTCTTGCCATTGTCTCACCATCCCTAGAAAGCGATTATCCAATATAGCAATTACAACTGGAATGTCTTCCTTTACAACAGTGTCCAGGTCTTGGCAAGTCATTAGAAAACTTCCATCGCCAGCGATGTCTATAACATTATTTTCAGGTTTCGCGACCTTTGCTCCAATTGCGGCTGGAAATCCAAATCCCATTGTACCTAGACCTCCGGATGTTATAAATGTCCTGGGTTTGGATCTAGTAAGAAAATGTTCTGCCCACATTTGGCACTGCCCTACTTCAGTAGTTACTATATCATCTTTGCTCAAAATACTCATTATTTCTTTAATTACTCTTTGAGGCTTAAGGGGAAGGTTATCATAATCCATATTAGGTGCGAATTCTTTTCTGTATTTTTTAACTTTCCTTATCCACTCATTATCTTTTTGAGCTTTGATTTTAAGGACATTTATGAGATTGTTTAATACGAACTTTGCATCTCCAACTATTGGAACTTCAACCTTAACATTTTTACCGATCTCCGCTGGATCAATATCCACATGGATTATCTTTGTATTCGGGGCAAAACACGTAATGTTTCCAACGCCGCCCATGAGACTTCTATCAGAAAATCTTGTACCTATCCCAATGATTACATCAGCTTCTGATATTGCGTAATTGGCTGCTTTTCTACCATGCATCCCAATAACTCCTAGAGAAAGAGGATCATTTTCTGGGAATGCTCCTTTTCCCATAAGAGAAGTAACAACAGGCGCTCCTAGGATTCTGGCAAATTTTCTTACCTCATCTGTAGCTCCAGATAGGATAGTCCCACCTCCCAAGAATATCATAGGTCTCTTGGCATTTACTAATAATTCCGATGCTTTCTTAATCTGCTTTAGATTCCCTTTTAATGTAGGTCTATACCCTTCTATCTTAACCTTCCCGTTAAAATCAAAATCTCCTTTCATCTCTTGAATATCCTTAGGTATATCGATTAATACTGGACCTGGTCTGCCGGTTCCAGCTATCGTAAAGGCTTCCTTAAAAACTGTGGGTATTTCTTCGACGTTCATCAGCTGAAAATTATGTTTAGTGACGGACATTGTGATGCCAATGGTATCAGCTTCCTGGAATGAATCCTTACCGATGAAAGGTCTACCCACCTGACCTGTTATCGCTACAATAGGTACGGAATCAAGATAAGCATTGGCTATCCCTGTAACAAGATTAGTAGCTCCTGGACCTGAAGTAGCACTACATACCCCTATCTTTCCACTTGCTCTCGCATAGCCGTCAGCTGCGTGAGCTGCTACTTGTTCATGTCTTGTCAAGATATGCCTGATGTCACAGTCATAAATGGCATCATAAAGTGGTATTGAAGCTCCCCCTGGAATCCCGAATATTACTTCAACTCCTTCTCTTTCCATCGCTTTTACTATAGCTTCAGCGCCTTTCATCAACATTTTAATTCTCCTTCATAAGTTTGTACTCTATACTGTCAGCTAAAGCAAGAAAGCTAGCTTCGATAATATTCTCTGAAACACCTACTGTACCCCAAGAACTCTTATAATCACTTGATTGAACTAATACTCTAACTTTCGCACCTGTCCCAGATTTTTCGTCCAACACTCTTACTTTATAATCCATAAGATGAACTTCGTTTAGTACAGGATAAAATTGCTCAAGGGCTTTCCTCAATGCATTGTCAAGAGCTTTCACGGGTCCATTTCCTTCTGCAGCTGTATGTTCTTTTTTATTATCTACTTTCACCTTAACTGTTGCCTCAGCTATAACCTCATTATTACCTTTAGTATCAACAATTACTTTGAATCCTTCTAATTCAAAAAAACTCTTATAAGTACCTATCGTCTTTTTCAATAATAGCTCAAAGCTTGCTTCAGCACCTTCGAACTGGTAGCCTTGATTTTCCATGTCTTTTAGTTTGTCTAGAATTTTTTTTGCTTTAGTGGATTCTTTTGTTAAATCATAACCATATTCTGTTGCTTTCGTTAGAATACTGCTTTTTCCAGACAGCTCTGATATAAGAATTCTTCTATTATTCCCAATCAATTTAGGGCTTATATGCTCATATGTTTCCGGGTTCTTTCTCACTGCATCTACATGGATACCACCTTTATGGGCAAATGCACTGCTTCCAACGAATGGCAAATTATCTTGAGGGCTAAGATTTGCTATCTCACTAACATACCTTGATATTTCTGTCAGCTTTCTCATCTTGTTATCACTAATGCAATTTATTCCTAGTTTGATTTTGAGATTAGGGATTATAGAACAAATATTAGCATTTCCACAACGTTCCCCATATCCATTTATAGTACCTTGCACCTGGGTTACCCCCATTTTTACAGCTACAATAGTATTTGCTACTGCCATATCAGTATCATTATGGGTATGGATACCTAAAGGTGTATCAATCATGTTATTAACCTCTGAAATCACATTTTGGATTTCATACGGCATTGCCCCACCATTAGTATCACATAAAACGATGACATCAGCACCTGCATCCTGAGCTGTTTCAATAGTTTTAATTGCATATTCCTTATTCAATTTATAAGCATCAAAGAAATGCTCTGCATCGTAAATAACATTTTTTCCTAAATCTTTTAAATATGATACTGAATTTTTAATCAAATTAAGATTATCTTCCAGGGATATCCGTAATGCATCTTTAACATGCAAATCCCAACTCTTACCAAAAATACAAATATTTTGAGTCTCAGTTTCTAAAATATTTTTTATATTCGGGTCATTCTCTACATTATTCCCAACCTTCCTAGTACTCCCAAAGGCTACGATTTTAGATGAGAACCTCTCCTCTTTTGCAAGTTTGAAGAATTCAAAATCTTTAGGATTACTTCCTGGCCATCCACCTTCGATATAATGTATACCCAGATTGTCGAGCCTGGAAGCTATGTTAATCTTATCTTCGACTGAAAAAGAGATATGTTCGCTCTGAGCACCATCTCTAAGGGTGGTATCGTATAAATAAACCTCGGGCATAGTCTCCAAATCAAATAAAACGATCCCCCACTTTAAATTTACGCATTTTATTAGCTCCTAAATTAGTACCTTAAGTTTAAGTATTGGATATATATAGATTGCGGGAACAAAGCTTTGCACAAAAAGTCAACATTTAAAATTATTTAATGCGCCAAGCCGGGAATTTATAATTTTACTATTTTTGGAAAATATTTAATTTGATCAAGTATAATTTAATCATATCCTTTTAAATAATATAATAGAAAGTGAAGTGTCATGGTTGTTCAGGAAATATCAGCAGATTTTCCGTATAAGTCCAATTATATTGATGTTAGAGAATCAAGACTTCATTATATTGATGAAGGTGAAGGTGATCCGATACTGTTTCTCCATGGTAACCCTACTTCCTCTTATCTTTGGCGAAATATCATTCCACACTTAAGCGTTAAAGCTAGGTGCATCGCTCTAGATCTAATCGGTATGGGCAAGTCTGATAAACCAGACATTGAGTACCGATTTGTTGATCACATAAAATACGTAGAAGGATTCATAAAAAAAATAAAGCTGAAAAACCTCACCCTGGTAATGCATGACTGGGGGTCGGCCCTTGGATTCCACTATGCTATGCGTCATGAGAGAAATATTAAAGGCTTGGCGTTTATGGAAGCGATTATAATGTCTCGAAGCTGGGAGATGTTACGTGAGGGAACAAGAGAGTTATTTCAAGGATTTAGAACACCTGAAGTAGGTTGGGATATGATTGTGGATAAGAACATGTTTATCGAGCGAGTACTACCTGGAGCAATAGTAAGAAAGCTCAGCGAAGAAGAAATGAATCGATACAGAGAGCCATTTATGGATGTTAAAAGCCGTAAGCCAGTCTGGCGTTGGCCTAATGAGCTCCCGATTGATGGAGAGCCTATCGATGTTGTTGAAGTGGTTGAAACATATAACCAGTGGCTCCAGCAGACGGCCCTGAAGAAGTTGTTATTTTATGCCTCGCCAGGCTCCCTGCTTCCAACATCAAGTGTAGAATGGTGCCAGAAGAACTTAAAGAACCTGAAGACTATAAATACGGGGCAGGGAATCCATTTTCTTCAAGAAGACAATCCACACAAGATTGGTTTAGAACTGGCAAATTGGTACAACGACCTTTGATAGGCCAAAGTTAATTCTTGCTTTAGCCGTATTAAATAAATCACTGGGTAAAAATCGCTTCTAAGAGTAAAAAAGATGCCCATTTATAAGTAAGGGTAACTTTTTTAGTATTGTCCCCCCCAATTTACACAAACCAACAATATTTAACTTGGATATAACTGCATATATCCATAGATTTAATAAGGTTGCCTCGGTAGCTCAGCTTGGTAGAGCGTTTCCTTGGTAAGGAAAAGGTCGCGGGTTCGGATCCCGCCCGAGGCTTGCCTCACTCTACTGCAAAGGCCTAGGGCATTCACGATTGGGGATAAAACGATTTACATAACGCTCGAATTATCACCTTAAATCCTTTAAACTATAAATAATGTTCAATAGATTGTTGTAGTTCTTTTGACTCCCGTTGTCTTGCAATTATATATTCTTGAAATGTAATAATTGATTTGAATTTTAAATTCTTTATAGCCTGTATATTCCAGTCAGACGCAACTATGCTAGCAACGCTACTGGCTATATTCGCTGATTTCGTTGAATCTTTAGTATGAAGCATGCTTGATATAAAAGCCCCAGCATATGCATCTCCACAGCCAGTTAAATCTACAACTTGGGCTTGATTCTGAGTATGAGATACAGTGATATCTCCCCTTTCAAGAATTATACTTAACCCAGGACCTGTGGTAATTATAACTAATGTATGTTCTTTTTTCTTTAAAACGTTTAAAGAATGACTAAGAGTTTTTTGTTGTGTCAAAGCCATGGCTTCTTCTTCATTCATTGTGAAAATATCTACCTTTGGTATTAATTCCATGATATTCTTCCGATATTTAGTAAAATATCCTATATGTGTGTTCATAGATATCTGGGCCTTTGTTTTTTCCCTTAAAAATTCAATGAAATGCCCTTGTTTAGTAGCTGCCATAGGTGCCAAGTGGAAGGCGTCAGAATGAAGGTAGTTAATTGGAATATCTTCGGGACGTATATGCGTACCCACATTTAGATTATAGATATCATATTTAGAAACTCCATTTTCATTATATCGAATTTTAAAATTAGCGCTTTTTCCTTTTACTTTTTTCAAACCTGAAATGTTAATCCCTGCTTTTTCTAAAGCATGATAAAAAGTTGATGGAAAATCAATTCCTACCCTTGAAACTATCCCTACATCAGAAAAAATTTTTGCTGCCATAGCGGTGTATGTAGCTGCTCCACCTATCTGTTCTACCCAAGTATTATCTGAATTAACATGATCTATACTTACATGCCCTACGGCAATTATCTTCATAAAAAAAAAATTGGTAGCTTAATTAAAATATTTTACCTAAAGTTTTTTAAATTCTTATAGAATACTCCAATCTATGCAGGCAACGTTTTATGAGGATGGAATCGAGATTGAAGATAAATACTGTGAGGCATTCAGTGGTTTATATTCCAGAATTATTATCACCGCTAAAAATAAAAATTTGTTGGATAAGGCTGTGAAAAGTTTCACTGCTTTACCATCAACTGTATTCAATAAGTCTGAAGGGGGGTTGGAAAAGTGGCTAGATAAAAAAGAAACTCCTGATAATCGATATGGTGCAATAGTTCAACTTTGGGTTAATAATAATAAAAATGCAAACATTAATCTAGAAATCGAATTAGGATGGAGAATTCGACAAGGCGTACTAGTTGTGCCAACTACGAGAGTTTTTAATGCCACTAAATCTAAGAATAAAATTGATACTCTAGATAAAGTTGGTCATTGTGGTGACGGTTTTGAAGTGATGAGAGAGGAGTTTGGAAGAAAAGTTATTAGTGTTCCACTCATGATGGGTGAATTTATTCTTGAAAGGTATCTTGGTTATGATTCAGGAATCATGGGTGGCAACCTATGGTTTTTTTGTGATTCACAAGATTCAGCTTTAAGAATAGCAGGAAAAGTAGTTAGTATCTTAGAGGACCTAGAGGGCATCATAACACCCTTTGATATTTGTTCTGCAGGATCAAAAGTTGAAACAAATTTCCCCGAAATTGGCCCAACAACTAACCATTTATACTGTCCAGGTCTTAAGGATACTATTACCGACTCTGCCGTACCCCTAGGAGTGAAATCTATCCCTGAAGTAGTAATAAACGGGATAGACCTTAAAACTGTAAAAAAGGCGATGAAAATGTCTATAAACTCTATTAAACATGAAAAAGGTCTTTTAAAAATTTCTGCAGGAGATTATGGAGGCAAACTTGGAGAATATAAGATATATTTAAAGCAATTAACAAAATAGATGTAGTTGAACATTAATGAACATTTAAATAATATAATTAGCATCTATTTTTTTTTTCAAATAAAAAAAACCTTGAAATGGATTTGAATAGTCAAAATAAATTATTATAAACTATTATGAACTAATTAGGCGATAAATAATACTTATTTTTGTTTTTTATCATGATAATTACTAGGAAATATATAAATATAGATATAAGCCCTCTATTTGTTATAGTAAAAAGTTGGAGACAAATAAAAATGGGCGAACCACACTGGACCATCACCATAGGATTTATGAGTGTAATATTAGGGGTTGCACTGAACATTGCAATTAAATCAAGAATAAAAAAGGAGATAGTAGATTGAAGAAATTTGGAAATACAGCGAATAAAATTAGGGCAATTCTAAGTGTAGTGGAAAGTGGTGAGACCGTCCGCGGTAAAGACATAACCAACAGACTCACAAAGAAGGGATATCGAGTAAAAGAAGGACATATCAATATGTTCATTTATTACAATATGCTCTATAAATACGTAACTCGACAAAAAGTTAATGGTATTAACCACTATATAG
This sequence comes from Candidatus Hydrothermarchaeota archaeon, assembly GCA_964481825.1. GTDB lineage: Archaea > Hydrothermarchaeota > Hydrothermarchaeia > Hydrothermarchaeales > JALUUU01 > CAYZUE01. The sequence continues at coordinate 17,442 of CAYZUE010000023.1, forward strand.
TGATCTAAACCTAGTTAAATCCAATATCTTCGGATAGTTTAATTAGATTTATGAGCATTATTTTTGACTATGCTTAATCTTTCATTGGAAAAAAGATTATTCTATCCAACCAAATTCGCCAACAAGGGGAACAAACCTACACATCCCAAAATTTTTCCTAATAATAGAGCCTTTGTTTTTTTCTACAAGAATCAAATCTTGCGTATTCCTAGACCCAATTGGCATTAAGAGTTTACCGTCAGGAAGAAGTTGTTCTAACAGCTTATTAGGAATGTCCTTTCCCCCAGCCGTAACATAAATTCGATCAAATGGTGCCTCATCATTGTAACCTTTACTTCCATCTCCAACGATTATCTTAACTCTGTCACAACCTACTTTTTTTATATTAGACCTTGCAATTGTTGCAAGCTCTGGTAATCTTTCAATAGAGTAAACCATCCCATCATCTATCACCGAAGAAACTATTGATGCGTGATACCCTGATCCAGAACCAATTTCAAGGACTTTTTGACCTTTTTTTAAGTCAAGGCACTCACACATAATTGCCACCATGTGTGGAGCTGAAATAGTCTGTCCTTTACCAATGGACAACGGACAATCTTCATAGCCAAGACCTATATATTCTTCCATCAAAAAAATATGGCGAGGGATATAATCCATTGCTCGGATGATTCTCTCACTCTTAAGAAAACCATTAGTGATGAGTTTTCTCACCATCCCCCGTCTTTCTTTTTCATATAACATAGAACCATGCAAACAAAAATCTTAATTTATATTAATATGGTTTTATTAGGTTGAGAGAATTATACTTAATGGTTAATGGATTTTCAAGTAATTGCATTTTAAGGGGGTGGGAGACCTGGGATATATATGGGTAATATCAAACATTTAAGTGGCTTATAGGAATTTAAATATCTAAATACAAAGAAAGATCAATTTACCTTATAAATAATTGTTAGAAAGGTTTTT
>CAYZUE010000024.1:0-17882 GCA_964481825.1 Candidatus Hydrothermarchaeota archaeon
GTTTACTGAGAGTCAGTGTTGGCACCAATTATTGTTTTGGTAGATTTGACACCTTCAATCTCTCGAATATGATCAACAATATAATTAACTTGTCTTAATGTCTCAACGTCTATAATCAGCATAAAATCGTACTCTCCAAAAAGTTCGATAATTGTTCTTACGCCTTCAAACATTGAGAGTTTTCTTCTCACCTTTACTTCATGACTTAAAACTGTATTAACGAAACTAACTGCAACTACCATCTTAATTACTCCAATTTTTTTCTAAGAATCCTCCAATGCGTGCTGAATCTATCGGTCCAACTAGTATCTCCAATCCCGTAGCATCTTCAATCTCACCACTAAGACGAGCAATACGACCGGGGATTATTAGTTTCCTGTGATCTATACGATCAATAATATTCGATTCTTCAAAAATCTCATTTATTCCGCTTGCAGTCAATTTTCCCCCTGCAATTGCCACCTCAACGGCTAGTCCATCGGTATCGACAACAAGTACATAACAGGGTATCTTGGCAGATTCTAAATCACTGGCGACAGTATAATACGTTAATGCAAAATTGGAAGTTACTAAAACAGGTGAATTTTTGTTAGGTTTTTCTATCTCTCTAATTCCAGCGTCCACACTAATTGGGACCCTCGGATCAGTATATATATTCTGTCTTAAAGTTAAAAGTGGTAGCAATGCCCAAGTCTCTAGAGAATGTAATATAAGAAGGTCGCAGTACCGTAATAATTGAGTACTAGCTAGTGTAGCTTCGAGCTTACTTGCTTTAATCTCATCCTTCTCTTGCATCCAGGCAACCATAGGCACTCCTAATATAGGAAATCCAAGATTTTTTATACCATCCTCAATTGCTAATCGCCTCATCATTGCCAGATTTTCAGTCATCTTATAAAATTTTTTACCTTGAGGATATGTCCCAATATCAAGAACAATTTTCTCAACCCCATTATTAGTTAGATTCTGAACGAGCTCAACTAATTCTTGAGGATTTCCGGGAGATGATGCAACAACTGGACAATCATATTTCAAGGCTAAATTTACAATGGATTCCCAATTTTCTTTATTAGCAGCATAAATAAGTGGTTTTTTATCAGCAGATATCTCAAGACCAACCTCAAGGATCTCAGGATTATATGAACATAAGATTAGTGGTAGATCACAGTTTTCAACGACATTCAATACAATTTCTCCAAATTTTGTAGGATCATTTGTTGTGGATCTAATTGCAATTCCGTCTAAATTCAATTTTTCACCGATTCTTGTTACAGTGAACTCTTGTATTTTTTTTACCTTCTCTTGAATTGCACCATTTTCCATTCCATCATCTATGTCAATAAAAATCGCTGTAGGATTAAAGTATGTTAGATCATGTCGGTACATCACTTCTTCTCCACCTACTACTACCTGTCTATCTCCATTTCCGATTTTTATTTCTTTGATAGGCGGAGTAAGAATCTCAAAAAGTGAATCTCTTTTTTCACTATATTTATCCTCTTTCATTAGAGGGGCACAATCTTCAATATTGTGTGATCGCTCAATCAGAGTTGATGCAAAGGCCATACAAGAACTCTCTTGACATTCCCGACAGTTTGTTCCGGGAAGATGCTTATAAAGTTGGAGAGGTGAAATCTTATTCATTCAAATACTCCCTACCCAATCTTGATAATCTACTTCCGGACCTTCCAAATCTTCTGTTGCTGCTTCTATAATCCCCTTAACTATTTTAACAGAATTTGGATGAAGCATCATCATTCCATCTGCACCTGCATTAATAACTGTAAGGGCTGTGAAAATCTCCCAAAGTAGGCCACGATGTTCTCGAGCACCCCAATTTGGTTCATTCATCCAGGCCTCCCTTGCAGCCCATGCATTAGTCACTCCACAAAATATAGGATTTTGAAGTACTGTCTCCCCCTTCAATGCATTCTGTTTCAATCGTTCAATTATCGAATATGTATAATCTAACCCATAACCTAATGCCCCTGTTGTTGGATCTTGTACAAGTTGATTTTTCGGAAGCCCTTCTTCCACAAGTAACCTATTAAGAGACTGTTGATCAGTAATATTCATTGAGGTAAATGCAAGTACATTGTGTTTATATTTCTTTGCAACATCTACAATTTTCTTGAAATCAAGATCAAGGTTAGCACTTGCTAAAAGAAGCATCTCTCCTTCTGCAGCTGCTGCAACTTTCTCGAATAATAATGGGTCTTTTTCAGGGTTGCCACTTCCTCCCACAACCAAAGGAACCTTTACAGCCTGAAGTACATCCTCAACGGTACGAGCGGCCTCTTTAGGAGAAGTGTCCTTTACTCTTGGATCCGTAGATACCAAATGCAGAGTAACAAGTTCAGTTCCAAGTTTCACAGCCTCTTTAGCCCAACTAGCAGGGTCGTCCCAAATATCTCCCCATTGTTCCCTGAGAGTCTTTGGAAAACTTGACATTTCCATATCAAAAACGTCAAAAGAGATAACGGGGGGGTTTTTATAACCTCCTTCAAATCTATAAAGAGTTGTTTGACCACCAAGTTTTACGACTTTTCGTCTAGTTCCTCCATCAGCCTTAGTCGCACCTAAAGTTATTTCAGCAACGTTTCCTTTATATTCCTGTATAGGTGGAGAAAATTTGTAAACATCCTCCTTTATACCGGCGGGTTTTGTAGGTGTAGCTATTACTGGATTTATTTGTGGCTGACTAAATGTTGAAAGTAATTTATCAATCTCTAAAACAATGTCACCATCAATGCTTACTTTTTCTAACTCAATTTCTTCAGCATCAACAATATCTTTTAAGAGTTCTTCAATGTTCACTTCCGTTTCTCCTTTCTTGTTATAATGATTTTCTCAGCATAAATCTTGGCATTTTTAAATACAACCGTAACCTTCCCTCCAGAGAATGGTAAACCTTGAATTGGCATTTTTAACTCTGAAGCTTCTGCCACTGGTTGTTCTGCTACAGGTTGATCTGTGGTCGTAGATTCTGTTTCATCTACTTGTGTATCTGTACCGTTTCCATTCCATCTTTCTACTACCGGATGATCACATTTTTTTAGAAAATCCTGTAGGCTTTCTAAATCAGTTGAATCTTCCTCGGTTGCTATTTTATCATTTATCTTTTCTGGAATTGAATCTGCTACTTTTTCCTTTAAAGCCTTTGGAATCCAGACGATACGGTCCCATCCTCCATCGGCTTGAAGCATCTTTGGAGATCTTAAATATTCTATTGCCATTCCTACAAATCCATCACTTTGAACTCCCCCACCAACTTGGCCTGCCATGGTTGAAAAAGGTATACCGAAGGGGGTTGTTCCTCTGTGATCACGATGGACCACTCCAATTCCATCAACTTCAGGTATGTAGAAACCAATTGCTTCAAAACATCCACAGCTTGTATGTGGGTTATCGAAAATACTATGGAGATATACTGTTTTTACTGTTCCTCCTGATCTCTCATCAGTTACTTCATCTGGTCCAGAATACTGTCCTTTGACTTCGTCCAATAGTTCTCCCTTTGGTATCTCAAATATTGGTCCTTTGGGATCTATTTTAGTTGCGGCTTTTCCTTCAAACCAGGATATGGACCCACAGCTAGAAGTTCTACTTGGTGTTATTGTACATAAATGACGAGGGGCAAAACTTTGGCATAGTGCACAGCCATAAAAAACATCTACATCTTCATCTTTTAACCCTCTCAAGCGGGAATCTCGTCTTTCATAAACTTTTCTAGCATCCTCTCTAAATTTAGTAACCTTTTCATGGTCTGTATAAAGTGTAACTTGCATTTTAGATATCATTGACCATTCGGCTTTAAATAAGTCGATCAGAGCCTTACCCACATGTTTTAAGCTTAGACCCTTTTTAACAGCATCTTTGCTTACTCTACACCAGATTATATCGCGAGAATTCAAGTGCATATATCCTTGAATAAAATTTGAAAGTTCATGAACTCTACGTTCAAATACTCCCTCTATATCTTCTTCCATGTCCTTGCCGGCTACATTAATACGAACCCCAAAGGGGTAAACTTTGCCTTCTTCCATACCCTTAAAATCAAGTCCTTCTAATTTAACAAGTCCATCCTTAATTTCTTTCGCTGGAGCTACTTGTACCAATTCAGCTCCAAAACTTTTAGGTCCAGCAAGATCAACGTAATTTTGACCTTTCCTAATTCTTTCCCCCTCATATATTAGACCAACATCCACCGGAATCTTAGAAACCATCCTGTGATTTCACCTCACGCTTTTTTTTATTTTTTTTCATTAAGTTTAAAAATTTATATAATCTTTTTGCATGTTCATAGTTGATTCACTGTTTCTTTTTAGTAGCCTTAATAGTTTAACGTAAGAAAATTTTGATATATAGATGCTCTATTTAGGGTTTTTTATTGTAAACAACGTAATACATCCTATATGTGTGATAATGGGGCCACCCGGATTCGAACCGGGGTCCATGGCTCTTTCGCTTGCTTTAACAAGTCCCAAAGCCACGAGGATGAACCAGGCTACCCTATGGCCCCTTCTTTTCATCTGTTGTAGATATTTTAACGACTGTTTTAACATTTCCTCTTGGATTAAATTCAGCTATAACTTCAATATAGCGTGGTTTTAAGAGTTTCTTTAGATCGCCATAAATCTTATTTGTAGCAGCTTCGTGCATTAAGTATTGGTCTCTAAAACGATTTAAATAAAGCTTTAGGGACTTTAGTTCTACCACGTACTTATCGGGAGTGTAAATTATCTTTATTGTTGCAAAATCAGGGTATCCAGAGTTAGGGCAAAGACAAGTAAACTCAGGGAAAACAATCTCAATACAATAATCTCTACCTGGAGTTGGATTGTCCCAAACTTGCAGCTCTGATTTTTTTATTTCTACTTCTCCATACTTCATGTCTTCACCTTTAGGCTATTAAATAAAAATATTTCCTTTCAGATAAATCCAAATTAGAGTGATTACTAAAAAGATAGATACACCTATGATTAATGCGTTATTTAAACCCCACTTTGGAGTCAAATAAATTATAATTAGTACATACGGTACCCAAGCTATGAAAGTACATAAAAGTGCAGATTTTGCACTCTCAATAACAGCTGCATTTCCAACATTACGCCCTATTAATAAAAATGATAGTAATGTATAACTAGGGAATATTAATGCAATACCAGAAAGTAATGGATAACCTTGTTTTGCAAGGAAGACTGTAAGACTAACAATGGATCCTCCTATTAAAAAATAAAGAAAATAATCCAAAATCATGTTATATCCTTCTTAGTTTATTATGTATACTTTGTCTATTTTAATTGACATATTATGAATGTATAAGGAGAGGATGATAACTAAAGATATTTATTTATAAACTTTTAGGCTACCTAACTTTATGGATAGAGCTATTTTTAATTACTTTTTACCAAATGAACGTATTTCTCAAAATCCTCCCTCACCTCGTGACTCATCTAGACTTATGGTTTTGAAAAACAAGCATTATGAACATAGAAATTTTTATGATTTTAAAGACTACCTAAAGAAAGGAGATGTACTTGTTCTAAATAATACCAAGGTATTCCCTGCTAGATTGTTGGGTAAGAAAAACACTGGCGGAAAGGTAGAAATAACTCTTCTAAAAGATATAGGAGATGGAATCTGGTCGTGTCTGCCTAAAGGAGGACCTTTCGGGGTAAAAACAAAGATCTATTTTAAGGATAATATAAGTGGTTCATTAATAAGGGAAAATGAAGGCTTTATTATATCATTCTTTGGGCAGAAGGATGTAGCACACATTATCCGTAGTTTAGGCCAAACGCCACTTCCTCCCTACGTTAAGTGTAGTATCCCCATAGAGAAATATCAGACAGTATTTGCAAAACATTCTGCATCAGTAGCTGCTCCAACAGCTGGTCTACATTTTACAGAATTATTACTAAACGATCTGGAAAATAAAGGAGTTAAACTTGCTTTTGTTACTCTTCATATTGGCCTAGGAACATTTTCACCAGTTAAATCAATGAACATTGAAAATCATAAGATGGAACCTGAATATTTTGAAGTTAGTGAAGAATGTTGTAATATAATAAAGAAGGGTAAAAGGATAATCGTTGTAGGCACAACAACTATCAAAGCCCTGGAAAGTGCAAGTAATGAAAATGGTGTTTATCCTTGCCATGGGTGGTCAAATCTTTTTATTTATCCACCTTACAAATTTAAGGTAGAAAGTGATGCATTATTAACCAATTTTCACCTTCCAATGTCAACACTTCTAATGCTTGTAAGTGCCTATAAAGGCAGGGAAGAAATTCTTAAAGCTTATAAGAAAGCAGTGACAATGGAATATAATTTTTATAGTTTTGGAGATGCTATGCTGATATTTCGTGAGGATTATGTTTGATTTAAAAAGTAATGATAAAAATGCTAGACTAGGAGTATTATATACCCCTAATGGAAAGATGGATACTCCTGCATTTATGCCAGTTGCAACCAAGGGATGTGTTAAGTCTCTAAGTTCTGATCAAGTGATTAGCACATATACTCAAGGATTAATCTGTAATGCTTTTTTGCTCTACCTTAAACCGGGAGTTGAAGTTATTAGTGATGCAGGAGGGATTCATGATTTTATGAATTGGAAAAGAACTTTGTTTACAGATAGCGGTGGGTTCCAAATGCTAAAAAAAGAGTTTCTTATAAGTGTAGATAAAGATGGCATTTTATTTCGTTCTCCCTTTGATAATAGTAGTCACCTAATGACTCCTCAAAAATGTATGGAGATCCAAGGAGCCTTAGGAAGCGATATTGCTATGGTACTGGATGATGTTCCTAGATTTAACTCTAGTTATGACCGTGCACTAACTTCAATACGGCATACTATAGAATGGGCGAAATTATGTAAGGAACATAAGATTGATAATCAACAGCTTTTTTCAATTATACAGGGAGGTTTATTCACCAAGCTAAGAGAGAAATGTACAGAAAAATTAGTGGATATTGGATTTGATGGATATGGAATTGGCGGTTTAAGTATAGGGGAGCCTAAAAAAATGATGTATAAAACTATTAAAGACACTACTCCTTTACTCCCTGAAAAAAGTCCAAGATATCTTATGGGAGTTGGCTCGCCAATGGAACTTTTGGAGGCAATATCTTTAGGTATTGATATTTTTGATAGTGCCTTCCCAACAAGAAATGCCCGACATAATACAGCATATACCAAAAAGGGAAAACTTAATTTAACAAGAGGAAAGTTTAGAATCGATTTTGCTCCATTGGAGGATAGATGTAAATGCCTAGCTTGTAAATATTATACCAGAGCATATATACATCATCTATTCAAAGTTCATGAACAACTTGGGATGAACCTTGTAACTATACATAATATTTATTTTATTCAGAAGATACTAAGAGAAAGTAGAGATGCGATTAAAAGAGATGAATTTTCTGACTACAAAAATAGTTTTAAAGGGTATTATTAAAGTTTGAGGTAGGTGTTACGAAATGTGGTTACAAATCAGGATGTATATCCTACTGGGTCTAATGTTCTCTATTGTTTATGGAATTGTAGTTGTTGCATCAAGCATGATGGGGATTGGAGGTTTTTCCTTTTATATTATTTTTGCAATATTCCTAATTACTGTGCAATATATGATAGGTCCAAAGATGGTAGAAATGAGTATGAAAGTCCGTTATGTAACAGAGACTGAATATCCTGATATTCATCGAATGGTATCTGATCTTTCCTTAAAGGCAGGTATACCAAAACCAAAAATAGGAATTTCGAAATTACCACTACCGAATGCATTTGCATTTGGACGCTGGAAGAATGATGGTAGAGTTTGCCTAACTGAACAGATTATCCAATTACTCGATAACGAAGAACTTCAAGCAGTTATCGGTCATGAGATATGTCATCTGAAACATAGGGATGTAACAGTGATAACAATGCTATCTGTAATTCCTATGGCCCTTTGGTATATGGCCTGGAGCTTAATGTGGAGTGGAGGTAGAAGAGGTAATACTGTAGCCCTAGGGTTAGCAGCCTTTCTCTTATATTTTATTACTAATCTAATTGTCCTTTATGGATCAAGAATTCGAGAATATTATGCAGATCAAGGAAGTATAAAACTTGGTAACCCTCCTCATGCATTAGCTAGTGCATTATACAAGCTAGTTTACAGTAGTGCAAAAGTTAATAAGAAATCTTTAAAGCAAATGGAAGGATATAAAGCCTTTTTTGTTAATGATCCATCGAGAGCACACAATGAAATCAGAGAACTGAAAGATATTGATACAGACCTCAGCGGTTCAATAGAACAAGGCGAGTTATTAGCTTTACGCGCTAAAGAAATGAAAATAAGTACTGGGGATAAGTTTATGGAAGCATTAAGCACTCATCCCAATATGATAAAACGCATCAAGCAGCTTTCCCTTTATAAGTAACTAAGTTGGTGCATAAAAACATCTTTTAGGAGAATTAACTTTCCCTTTTTCTTTCAACCCTTTGATAGCCTTTGAAACTTCTTTACTATCTAAATTAGTTGCTTTTGCAACGTCACCAGGTCTTACAGGCTTTCCTGCTTTTTTCATAGCGTCAAGAACAATTTCTTCAGATTCCATTTTTTCACCTCGTTTTTATAATTATTTGTAATATTTTTAGTATAAATATTAGGACCTTAAATAAATTTTGAGCCTTTAATATTGTTTGCTAAAGAAAATTAGTTAGGGAATATGCCAATTTTACAGTCTCAATACATGATTTATTCTAGATTAGTGCTATTTCCAAAATATTGCTTAATTGCGTATTTTATATATTTTCTATAGTCTATACAATTTATTTTGAATAAATATATATACATTCAATTAGATTTTGCATAATTATTGAAAGGTACGTATAAGTTGAAAAAAACAATGGGCGATTATAAAATTAATATAATATTATTATTAGTCATATCTGGAATTATTGGTTGCTTAGGAGGGGAGAAAATTAGCACAGATTCAGACCAGGTTGAAGTTGTATCTGGATATGTCAAAGTTGATGGATCTAGCACCGTGTATCCTATTACCGAGGCTATTGCCGAAGAGTTTCAAATTTTACATAAAAAAGTAAGAGTAACTGTTGGAATAAGTGGTACTGGTGGGGGTTTTAAAAAATTCTGTAACGGAGAAACGGACATAAATGATGCATCAAGACCTATTAAGCAAAAAGAAATTGATTTATGCAAAAAAAATGGGATTGAAGCTATAGAAATACCTATTGCATTTGATGGACTTAGTATCGTGGTAAACCCAGAAAATGACTGGGTAACTGAAGGTATTACAGCTAGAGAATTGAAATCTATATGGAACCCAGATAGTACCGTAATCGAATGGAGTGATATTAGACCCGAGTGGCCAAATAAGAAGATATTTCTAGTTGGCCCAGACCCAGATTCTGGAACTTTTGACTATTTCACGAATGCTATAAATGGTGAAGAACACTCCAGTAGATCTGATTACACCGCTAGTGCAGATGATAACGTATTGGTTCAAGCTATTTCAGGGGAGAAATATTCCTTAGGTTACTTTGGTTATGCCTATTATTCAGAAAACAAAGGGAAGCTAAAACTTGTTGCTATAAATGATGAAAACGACGAAAACGGAAAAGGATTCATAAAACCGGATCCTATATCGATTGGGAAAGGGACATATCAGCCTCTCTCACGCCCTATTTTTATTTACGTCAACAAGAATTCTGCGGACAGACCTGAGATAGCAAAGTTCATAAATTTTTCTCTAACCGAAGGTGGAGAATTGGCCAGTGAAGTAGGGTATATCCCACTGCCTGATAATGTATACAATCTGGGGCTTAGGCGATTTGAAGACCGCAATGTGGATAGTTTATTCACAGATAACTCAAAAGTAGGAGTAAATATTGAGACTCTTATGACTAGCAATTAGATAATGGAAAAAAATGGGAACAACAGCGAAATCATTCAGTCACAAATACAATTGGATAAAAGAGATAATAATAGAAAAGCTGTTTCTCCTTTGTGCATTACTATCTATTTTAACAACTTTCGGAATAATCTTGATACTTTTAACTGAGACTATAGGTTTCTTCCAAGAAGTATCTTTAATAAAATTTTTAATAGGGACAAGATGGTCTCCACTTCTAGTACCAAAATCTTTTGGAATACTCCCACTCATAAATGGCACTCTAATAATAACCGTTGGAGCTGCAGTAGTAGCCTTACCTTTGGGATTAGCTAGCGCGATATACCTTAGCGAATATTCAAGTCCAAATGTAAGAAAAATCATTAAACCTATTTTAGAGATACTTGCAGGGATTCCAACTGTTGTTTACGGTTATTTTGCTCTCATGTTCATTACACCGATTATTCAGGATATTTTTCCGAATGCAAATATATTCAATGCTGTAAGTGCAAGTATAGTTGTAGGAATAATGATCTTACCTATGGTGGCAAGTTTATGTGAAGATGCGATGCGGGGAGTTCCTCAGAGCCTTCGGGAAGGAGCTTACGCCCTTGGATCTACACCCTTAGAGGTATGTACAAAAGTTGTAGTTCCAGCATCTTTATCAGGAGTTCTTGCTAGTTTCATCTTAGCAATTTCAAGAGCTATAGGTGAGACCATGGCTGTTACAATAGCTGCAGGAATGACTCCTAAAATCACTCTCAATCCCCTTGAAAGTGTACAAACAATGACCGCGTATATTGTGCAAGTTAGTTTAGGAGATACACCCCACGGCACCATTGAATATCAAAGTATATTCGCAGTAGGAATGACGCTATTTACTATGACTCTTTTAATGAACATTGGAAGTCAGATGTTACGTCAGAAATACCGGGAGGTATACCAATGAAAAAAAACATTACATCTAGGCATTATAAAGGCGATTTATTTAAGATATTGTGTGGAATTTCAACTATAATAGCCCTTATTGTGCTAGCTTTATTACTATGGGATGTTTGGAATGATGGTCATTCTTGGATTAATCTAGGATTCATAACCAACTTTCCATCTAGATTTCCAGAAAGAGCAGGGATTAAATCAGCAATATGGGGTACAATCTGGCTAATGATTCTTGTAACTTTAATATCCTTTCCATTAGGAATTGGAGCTGCTATCCATCTTCAGGAGTATGCCAGAAAAACTAGACTAACTAACATAATTGAGATTAATATCTCAAATCTAGCTGGCGTCCCTAGTATCGTGTATGGTATATTGGGTTTAGCACTTTTTGTTAGAACCCTCCAATTAGATCGAAGCATCTTATCGGGAGCACTTACAATGTCTTTGCTTATCTTGCCTATTATCATCATCTCTAGTCAGGAAGCTATTCGAGCGATTCCCACTTCCATCAGAGAAGCAAGTTATGCCCTAGGCGCAACTAAGTGGCAAACAATAAGAAACCATGTTTTACCCTATGCCCTACCTGGTATTCTCACAGGAAATATCCTCGCTATTTCTAGAGCTATTGGAGAGACAGCACCTCTTATAATGATAGGGGCTTTAACATTTATTGCATTTACACCTATATCACTGAATGATCCTTTTACTGCAATGCCTATCCAAATATTCAACTGGATATCAAGACCGCAAGAGGAATTCCATTTTATAGCCGCTGCAGGGATTATAGTCCTGCTTGTATTTTTACTAACAATGAATGCTGCTGCTATATTAATAAGAAACAAATATCAGAAGTATCAAAAATGGTGAGATATGATCTCGGATATAGCAGTTCATCTTGAAAATTGTAACGCGTATTATGGCTTAACTAAAGCCCTTAACAATATTAACATGGAAATAAAAAAAAACAAGGTTACAGCTATTATAGGTCCAAGTGGATGTGGTAAAACCACCCTTATTCGTTGCTTCAACCGAATGAATGATTTTATAGATATATTCCGGATAGAGGGTAAAATATTGATTGGTAATCAAGACATTTATGAAACTGATCCAGTAGAACTCAGAAAGCGTGTTGGGATGGTATTTCAAAAGCCTAATCCCTTCCCAAAAAGTATTTATGAGAATATTGCATTTGGACCTCGTATCCATGGTGTTAACAACAAATCTCAACTTGATACTATAGTAACAAAAAGCCTAAAGGAAGCAGCTATTTGGGATGAAGTAAAAAATCGACTCAAAGAAAATGCCCTAAGTCTTTCTGGTGGTCAGCAACAGCGGCTATGTATTGCAAGAGCTTTAGCTGTTAATCCCGAGATAATCCTATTTGATGAACCTTGTTCTGCACTAGATCCCTCTGCCACATCAAAAATTGAGGACTTAATTGTTGACCTAAAGGGGAACTACACTGTCGTTATTGTAACTCATAATATGCAACAGGCTGCAAGGGTAAGCGATTTAACAGCTTTCCTTTACATTGGAGAGCTAATAGAGTATCGTTCAACTAAACTTCTTTTTGAGAATCCTGAAAAAGAGCTTACAGAGAGATATATTACTGGAAGATTTGGATAATTGAAGAGGGAGGTATACTCCAATTATTTATGTGAAAACAACATTAGATTGACTAATAGAATTGGAGATTCTTGTATAAATGCCTAGGAAGATTTTAGATAAAGGTATCGAAGGAATTATTGATGAAGTTCTTACGATTAGTAAAATAACTAGTGAAACAGTAGATTTAGCAATTAAATCACTTAAGAACCGAGATTTAGAATTATATTCCACTGTTGTTAAAAAAGAAGAGGAAAGTGACATTCTGAATCTAAAAATTGATGATGATTGTTTTAGGATAACTGCACTCCAACAACCTGTAGCAAAAGATCTGCGATGTATTGCAACAATGATTAAAATATCTGATAATTACGAAAGAATATGTGACTTATCATTAAAAATCGCAGAGATGACATTGAAATATGAAGAAAAACCCTTATTAAAACCTTTGATTGATATTCCCCGGATGGGCGGAGCTATACAAGAAATGATAAAGATAAATGATATAGCCATAAAAAACTGGAAACCAATGGAGATAAAAAGTCTTCAGGAAAAGGAAGATTATATTGATAACCTGTACAATGAGATATATCGTGAGCTCCTGACGTTTATGATGAAAGACCCTAATACAATAGATGATGCTACTGACTTGCTATTTACTGCTCGCTATCTAGAACGAATGGCAGATATAGCAGCAAAGACAGGTGCAAGAATCTACTGGACAATAACTGGAGAAAGAATCTGGATAAAATAATCTATTTTTCGCGGCTCACGCAATAAAATGTGGAGAGGTAGTGATGAATAAGTTATCCGCCGAAATTCTGGATATCATCGTCGTAGTTTACTCTTAAATACTGTATAAAAGTTATTTTAAACTAAGTCCACCGACATGCGGGGGAAGGGGTTCGAACCCTCGGAAGCACTAAGCTAACAGGTCCTAAGCCTGTCCCCTTTGACCACTCGGGCACCCCCGCAAAGCGCTAATTTATTTATTCTAATCTTGAATAAATTGAAAATAAAATTATCTATTCCTTATCTTAGCTTTCCTTCTTCTTTCCCTTAGTTTTTTCTTTCTAGTTTTCCATCTAGGTTTTCCACGCTTCTTCCATTTTCTAGATGAATGTTTCCCTGCCATCAAAGTCCTCCGAATAGTAGGTATCTTAGTTTCTATCGTCCTTATAAATATTTTGGGCTTTTTTGGCATCCTCAGGTTTTAGGAGAAATAGTTTGATAACATTCGATGCATCTTTCACATGCCCCATCATTAGGTGTCCAATTGGGAAATTCTTTCTGGATTATTAGAATTACCTCCTCATCCGTCCTATCTTCTAGATTTGTCATCCAGTCATAGGTAGGAAACTTACATAAAGGACATGGATTACCGGGTAAGAAAATCTTTTCTTTATGACTCGTAAACTTGGAAATAAGTTTGTTTACATCTCTAGAAAGCTCTAATATTTCATCGTGTGTTAAGGTTTCAATTTCCCAAAGCCCCTCAAAAATCTGTTTCCTTTCTAATTTAGGTATTTTCAAATAAGTTGAGTCAAAATCTTTATAGTGTGCATCCTTATCCCTAATGGTATTTTGTCCATTTCGTAGAATTCTGGTATCTATATAAATATCCCATATTATCCGATATTTGTTTATAACTAGAGTCTTCTCTAGAGGTGGCAGGGCAGGTAGAATTAATTTGTACCCAAAATTTTCATCCAACATATCATGGATGTGCATTAATTCATGTCGAGTAACCATGTTTAGATGCTCAATGTTTGAGAAACTATCTGCACTTAATCTAGCTATAACTGTGTCCGGTTGCTTATCTGATTTTTCACCTTGAAACTCATCATCAGTAGTTAAATCTGCTATCTCTTCTTTGATAGCTCTAAGAAAATATATTTTTTTTATTCTATTATTGATAAGTGGAAATTCATCTAGGATTTCTTTAAGGATTTTTTCAAATCCAAAAACAGAGAATAAATCTGCATGAATCTCTTTGAACTTAGCCATTTTTTCTTTGGAAGGAAGGTCGTATAATGGATCCACACGTTGGTGGTAATCCTCTATGGCATCCCCATCCTGGGTTAGATCTCTCCTATTAAGTTCACTTAGAACTACCTCCTCAGTTAACATAGGATCTACTTCTATTTCAATAGCAGAATCATCCTTCTCTTTCCCACTGAACTCTTCAGCTTGATTCGTATGGATATTAGAATATGACATTTGTTATACCCGTTTTTTACCCCATCGGCAATTTATCTCCTTCCAGAGAACATGATGAACATGCTTCATCATCTACACTTGTCGGATATGGAGTAAGTTTTATCTTACCTGGAGTAATAATCTTAAGATCAAGTGACTTCATATCTGAGGATAAGAAAGTCTCCATAAAATCAGTAAGCTCCTTGTAGAATCCTTTTTTGATTTTCCTCCTAAAGAGCTTAATATAATGGAATACCCATTCTCCAAGGTGTTCATCCAAGAATTTTTTCTGGACATTAACACAAATATCCACTTTTTCTGAATTATGATTTTTCCTAGCATATGCCTCTTTATAGGAGAGAAAATACATATACTCTAATTCTATAGAAATATGATCTAATCTCTCCACGGCGGTGTCTGTAATCTCTAATCCAAATGCTTTATAAAATCCGGCTATATCTGCTAGTTCTTGAGTCTGTTGAAAAATGTGTGCACCACCGTATTGAGTTTCATATGGGGGGTACTCCTCTGATATGGTATGGCCGAAGATATTAATAAATTCAGATTGAAATTGATCTAATGAAAATGGTGCCATTTTATCAACAGTATTGGATAATACATCTAAATTTTCATTAAGTTTGGGATTATCAGTAAATTTGAGGCTTTGAAGTTGAGATACCGCTTCTTTCATCTCTTTAATAAATTCCCCATTTTCTATGGAGGAACTAAATTTCTCTGTTGGCAATCTAAAAGCTTCTGAAAGTCTTTTATATATCAAGCTCCTCAACAACGGTGCAGCTATTTTTACTTCAGTCGAGTCATTATTAATTGAAAGCATAGTTCTAAACCCAATTTATATGCTTATCGGGCCTAGTGAAAAGTGGCTCCTCTACAGTTGTCCTTACAATTTCTTCAGCATCTTTATTATATCCTATAATAGTGTCATTGTAGAGTTCCCATTTTTTTCCGTTAATGGTGGTCTCGTATACTTTAGGTCCCTCTTCTACCTCATATTTAAAGATGATACGCTGAGTGATTCTAAATAGCTGGAGCACTGCAAGTAGTTCCCGTGAAGGAAACGTGTATTTCTCAATAGCATGGTCTACCCCCGGGCCAAACATTTGCTTAAGATAATCTCTAGGTACCCACCGAGGTGGTATGTAATAAATGTTTGGTTCAGTACCGAATTGAGGATATAACGGTAACGCGACTTTTTCCTTCTTTATAAGATAATACATTGGATTATCCGGATTTTTAGTCCAGGACCCGTCGGGATTTTTATTTACCAATCCCTGAAGTCTAATTTTACCTACACACGCACTCATACATCTTGTTTCCATAGGTTCGCCTTCGGTGAGGGGATCCTTTCCCTCTATCCTAGGATAGCAGCCAATACATTTCTCGGTTATTCTAGTACTGCTTCTAAACATGGGTTTTTTATAAGGGCATTGTTCAATACATTTTTTGTAACCACGGCACCTTTTCTGGTCTATGAGAACTATACCATCTTCCTTCCGTTTGTAGATGGCCTTTCGTGGACATGCAGCAACACATGCAGGGTAGGTGCAGTGATTGCATAATCGCTGTAAATAAAAAAACCAAGTAGCATGCTCTGGTAAAGTTGTACCTGTATCATGAGTAAATTTACCTTTCTCTCCTTTTGGACCTACAGCTGTATCTTCATAAATGTTAGGAAAACGCCACTCTTTATCGCTAGGAATATATCCTACTGCTTGTTGTCCTCTCTGTCGCATTTCTCTAGTTGCGGCCTCAAAAATTGTTGCACCTTTATATTCGCCATAAGCACTATTGTTATTATTGTTATTACTGTCATTATTGCTATTATCAGAATCATTAGAATCCCACTTCTGTTTATCAGGGGCTGCACCTTCCAGTAATTTCAAGGTTTTAACATCCCAATATTGGGGGTATCCTCCATATGGTTTTGTTTCAACATTATTCCACCACATATACTCCTGACCCTTTGAAAAAGTCCAAGTTGATTTGCACGCCATAGTGCAAGTCTGACATGCAATGCATCTATTGGTATTAAAAACTGCAACAAATTGCATTTCCGGATGATTTTCTTCATAGGGATAATGCATCTTTCTTCCAAGATGCCAATTATAAACCTCTGGCATTATATCTACCTCCTTTCATCTTTAGTCTTAACCAGATCTCCTCTGATATATCTGAGCATAAAACTGCTTTCACCAGCGGGACTAAATCCTGTTGTGGCTGGCTCCCATTTACCTTTTCCACCCAAGCCCCCGTCTTCTGCTTTGGTTATCTTTACCAAAGTTTCTTTTGGAACTGTATTAACAGCATGGTTATCAGCTTCTCCACCAAACATGAAGGCGGTATAAGCTTTTTTCTTATGAAACAAAGTATCGGTCTGATGCATAGGCATGTGCCAGTTCCTAGTTATTGACTGCTGTGAACCATAACGGAAATTAGATTGGTAGCCGGTATCAGGTGATAGCGCTCGCCCATCCGCCCTATTCTCATGGGCCTTCACTGTTTTCTCAGTGGCAACAAAGGGAGCATGCTTCATCATAGTAATCTGATATGCATATGCGGGATTATATTTTGCACGAAGCATTAAACGTGCAACTTTATAACGTGGATCGCTTGGCTTTGCTCCGCGATAAGGACGATCTGCAGGATTAGCATCCACATAAATGTAATCTCCGTCATTGATCCCCATATCGACGGCTGCTTGGGGATTAATGTGAAGCTGATGCTCACCAACACCTGGTGTTCGCTTATCCATTCTATATGGGTCACCAAAGTTACTATCCCAGATAAGATTCCAATCACAAACACTCCATTGTGAGTGTACACGATGTCGAGTTTTAGGAGTTAAACAATAGAAATTATAACCTTTCTTCCAAAGAAAATTATCATGCTTTTTAGTTTCAGCCCATGACATCTTTATGTTTCGAACTGTCCGTTCATCCCAGCCTTCATCACTTTTAGGGATGCCATAATCATTCGGACGAATATAAGGGTTCGTACTAACAATAACATTAGGTAAATATGGTGTAGCTTCAGGGCCTTCTCTATGAACAATAAAGTTCTCACCATATTCGATGGCTTCAGGAACATCTGAGTAGGCCTGCATCCTCCCATGATCGGTAAAGAAAGGTTCACTTTCTTCAACCTGTTCGTAAAAAGGGATTCGCGGATAAGTACGGAAAAGCATCAAAGCAGCTCCTGGCTCACCATACTTACCCGCC
>CAYZUE010000025.1:0-11160 GCA_964481825.1 Candidatus Hydrothermarchaeota archaeon
AATAAAATATAAAAAAAATGATAAAATTACTTGTAAATAAAATTAAAGGTTTACTCAACTTTTTACTTTGGTTGAATGACTATTCATCAAAAAAATCTATTTGCTCAGCTTGTAATTTACAAAGAATGAAGGATCTCAACAATATAAATCGTTGTAAAGAATATAATAAAAAAGACACTTACAAGGAAAAAAAAGTATCATTAAAATAGCATTAATAATCATTTTTTTTTATTCTATAACATCTAAAATATGAGTTTGAAGGTAATAATTATTAACGGGCCCGACGGGATTTGAACCCGCGGTCTGCAGCTTGCTTCCTTCTGGTGGAGCATTTTTTTTCGCGTTCCACAACTGTTGTTAGAAGGCTGCCGCCTTATCCGGGCTAGGCTACGGGCCCAATTTTTATAGATATTGGAATTAATATTGTTCTCTTTTTTTAATAATATTTCTTAGTTGCTACTCTTTAACAATCTTTTGTTAAAGGTTTTTTTCTAGGGGTTATCTAACATTTCCTACCCTTACTAATGGTTTACTAAGATGTCTCATAGCGCTTGGTGGAACTTGGTAGGTCTTATTCTCTAATTTTCTTTCAATCAATACTTTCATTTTTCTTTCCTCTTCAGTCTTACATTTTTTACATCGTATTTTTTGATTTTTTCCAGCAGATTTCATTCGTTTTCCACATTTTCTACAAAGAGGGTTATATTCTTCATAAATTTTCTTTAATTTTAAGATTTCAATTTTCTCTAGATTTACTGTATAATTATCGAAATATTTTAAACTCCCGTAAACTTTAACAAAGTCCCCCTTTCTTAATCTGACTATTTTCCATCTAAAGTCTTTTGTGGGCTCATAAGCAGCACAATCTATATTATCATTTCCATCATCAATTGAGAATATTACATGGCCTCCTTCTATTATCCAGGGTGCTTTCACTACTTTTCCCTTGAGAATTATTGAGGAGTATAGTTTTGCATCTCTAGCATGCCTTACCACATGTAGATGAGCATCAGTACCTTGATTTGTTTCAAAAATTATCATTTGATTAACAGTTTCTTTAATTATTAAATCTCTAAAAGCATTTTTAAGAATCCATTTATTTTCTCCTCTAATTCCTAATAGGACAGGACAGGGGGAGTGGGGAGTTATTAAGATTTTTGATAATGTGGGATCTATATTATTAAAGGTGTAAGGGTAAGTATGGGCATTCATTTTAATTACAGATTTAGAATCTACCTTCCTTTCTGTTCCCCAATTTACCTTTGATCTATATGCAATTAATTCGTATGTTCTATCTGTAAGTTCATTTCCAATTGCTGCAAGGGCGCCAATAATCCCTCTACCATTATTAAACTTATGGATCTCTAATCCGTTTTCGGAAGCGAGTTTTTCAGCATCTTTTATTTTCACCACATCTCTGAGGCATCTCCAGTAGAATTCCCTAAATTTTTCAGGATGATTTCCCTCATAGAAAACAACGCCAGGATTAGTATTTTTATCTTTCATCATAGAATTTTTTAATACTACTTGTAGAATAGTCTTCTTTGCCAAGGTTGGATTTTTTGTATTTAATACTAAATTCAGGCTTGCATTGCCACGTGTTTTCCATTTAATATTAGGATTCAATCTAAGAAGACGAATGTTCTCAACTTTACAGAACTTTTTTAATTCGTTAGATAATAATGCACCCAAATAAGTGGTGCACATTCCTTCAATTGAATCAGTATCATCAATTCCAACGTGCAACATAAGGTTATATTAATAAAAAAGGATTAAAAAAGGATAGGGTAGAAATTGAATGAATTTTCATCAATATTTAATAAAGTAATAGAATCTTTTAAAAATGGTGGAAATCCTTAAAAGTATATCAAATGTAATAAAGTCAAACGGTTTTTTTGGTATGAATTCAAAAGAATCAAAATAAAGCCTAGTTAATTTGTCAAGAGTAAAAAAAATGGAGCTTTATAAGATGAAAGAATCTGAAGGATTATTTGATAAGATAGAGATGCGAACAAGTAACATAAAATCAAGATTAATTTAGATATCTAAAGGATGTGCGGGATTTGTGGGGGATTCAATGTTAATGTATCACAAATGTTACATGTGATACGCCATCGCGGACCAGATGGGATAGGAATTTTTGAAAAAGGGCATGTTTCTATAGGACATACTCTTTTGAGCATAGTTGGAACGGGGAAGCAGCCTTTTTATGGGTGTCATCAAGGCTTTACAGTTGTTTGTAACGGAGAAATTTATAATTATAAAGAGATTATTAAGAAGCTCAAGAAGCACAAATTCCAAACCACAACAGATAGTGAGGTAATTGTTCATCTTATCGAGGAAAACTACAAAGAAAATCTAATTGATGCAGTTAAGAATTGTATGATGCAATTAGATGGCGATTATGCATTTGCCGTTCATTATAGAGGGGAGGTAGTATTGTCTAGAGACCCTTATGGAGTAAAGCCCTTATATATAAGTGATAACTGCTTTTCATCTGAAAGAAAATCATTAAGACCAATTTCTAAGAAAATTACAACTCTAAAACCAGGTTCAATAATGAGTCTTGGAAATGAACCTAAAGAATATCTAAATTTTCAAAACTATGAAAGAAGAATTATTAGGCCTGTTGAAGATCTCTATGAGGCGTTAGCTAATTCTGTTGAAAAAAGAACCAGAGATCTGAAAGTAGGTTTACTTTTCTCAGGAGGTATCGATAGTTCATTGATTGCCGGAATAGTCGATAAAATTGGTAGGGAGGCGATGTTATTTACTGTGGGTATGCCAGGTTGTAGAGACTTTGAATCAGTGAAGGAAGTTGCAGATTCTTTTAATTCAGAATTAATAATTAAAACAATATCTGAAAAGAAATTGGTTGATTATCTAGGTAAAGTAATCTATGCTATTGAAGATTATAATCCTATGAAGGTGAGTATTGGTGTTCCAATTTATGTTGCATGTGAGGCTATTAAGAATAATGGATTAAAGGTGGCTCTTACAGGTCAAGGGGCTGATGAACTTTTTGCAGGATATAGCAGATATTTACGCATGTCTAAAACAAAATTAGAAGCAGAATTGTTAAGAGATATCAGTAATATAGGAGAGGCTAATCTTCAAAGGGACGATTCTGTATCTATGGCAAATTCCATAGAGCTTCGTTTGCCTTATATGGACAGTGATGTGATTGGAATTGCTCTTGCCCTTCCTATAAATTTAAAGATTAATAATGGGAGAAGGAAATATATATTAAAATCAATAGCAAAGAAAATGGGTCTTCCTGAGCCCATTATTAACAAAAGTAAAAAAGCAATACAATACTCTTCGGGTGTTGAAAAGGCTATAAGATCATTAGCTAAGCAGGAAGATAATACTATTGAGGATTATTTAAAGAGTATTTATTTGGAGAGGTTTCAATGAAAATAGAAAAACAATCTAAAAAAGTTTTGAAGGAACTTTCTTTAACTCTTGGCAATATCAATTTAGAGGAAACATACTACGTAGTCGATAAGATCAATGTTACTCGAGGAGATGGAGAACCTAAAAAAGATAATTCCAATTTTAAGATAATTATAAGAAAAAATGCTCCAAAGATGGATGAGAAGGGATCTTATATAATGGAGGCTGGAGGGTGGATTGATTAAATGGGGATTACACACGAGAATCTTACAAATTATCTAGATAGGATCGAGAAAAATAGAAAGATAAATGCATTTATTGAACTCAATCCTGATGCAAAAAGGGATGCTAAGAAGGTAGATGAAAAGATTAATTCAGGAACGGCTGGAAAACTTGCTGGGCTTTTAATCGCTGTGAAGAGCAACATTAACGTACGTGGATTACGTGCAACTTGTGCTTCAAAGACATTGGAGAACTATGTTTCTCCATATGATGCTACGGTCATTGAGAAAATACGGAAAGAGGATGGAGTGATTATTGGCATGACCAATATGGACGAATTTGCCTGTGGAAGTAGTGGTGAATCATCTTACTTTGGTCCAACACAAAACCCATCTGCAAAAGGGAGAATACCAGGGGGCTCATCATCAGGATCAAGTGCCGCGGTGGCTGCTAATTTTTGCGATATTAGTTTAGGTAGTGATACTGGGGGTAGTATAAGAAATCCTGCATCTCATTGCGGTATCATCGGTTTAAAGCCGACATATGGGTTAGTCTCTCGTTATGGACTCATTGACTTGGCGATGAGTCTGGACCAAATAGGTTCATTATCAAAGGATGTTTCTTCAGCTGCATTAATGCTTGAAGTAATCCAGGGAAGAGATTTTAAAGAAGGAACGACTCTAGATATATCTCAACAGGATTTTGTATCTAACTTAAGTTCAGATTTGAGGGAGTGGAAAATTGGTTTTGCTCAAGAATACAAAGAGTTTACAGATCCTAAGATTGTTAGGGAGATAAAAAAAGGATTAGATCGGCTTTCAAGTAATGGTGCAGAAATTGTTGATATAGAGATTTCTAATTTGAGTAAAGGGATTTCCACTTATTATCTCACAGTATTCGTAGAATTTTTCTCAGGTACACGTAAGTTTGACGGTCGTCGCTTTGGATACAATATTGAAAATGTTTGTGGGCGTGAGGTTCTTCGCCGAATAATGTTAGGACGATATATTAGTCAGAAAGAATATTCTGGAAAATACTATAAAAAAGCTCTTCAATTCCGGAGCCTGATTAAAAAAGAACTTCTTACTGTTCTAAATAATGTTGATATTATTGCCGGTCCAACTGTTCCAAAGTTGCCCCATAAGATTGGAGATAAGGTAACTGATCCTCTTGTAATGTATGGTTATGATTTGCTTACAGTTCCTGCTAATTTAGCAGGTATACCTTCAGGCGTTATTAAAGTAGGTAATGTAAAGGACATACCTGTGGGTATGCAGATTCAAAGTAAGCCCTTAGGAGAACAGAATATCCTTAATGTAATGTGCAATTTAGAGGGAGAAAAATGAAAACCATCATCGGGTTCGAAATACATGAGCAACTTAATACAAAGTCCAAGCTCTATTGCAATTCATCCACGCATTATCGCAATGTTGAACCAAATACTAATGTATGTGAGGTTTGCACTGGAATGCCTGGTGCTAAGCCATATCCAATGAATCAAGATGCAATCGATGCCACCGTAGAAATAGCCCTTATGTTAAATTGTGATATTATCGAGAATCCTGTTTACATTCAGAGGAAGCATTATGATTATCCTGATCTTCCATCGGGTTATCAGCGTACATCCCTTCCAATAGGAAAAGATGGTAAATTAAATGATGTTGGAATATGGGAAGTCCATATTGAAGAAGACCCAGGAAAATATGACCCTCTAAGTGGATTAGTTGATTATAATCGTTCAGGTGTTCCTCTAGTAGAAATAGTCACAGCCCCCGATATTAGGAATCCTGAAGATGGAAGGAAATTCCTTAGGGAACTTTCAAAAGTTCTTCAATATACCGGCAAAGTAAAACCTGAAGGGGGGACTATGAGGATGGATACCAATATCTCACTTGAGGGTGGGGCAAGAGTTGAAATAAAAAATATTAATTCAGTTAAGGGTGCTTATCGAGCTTTGAAGTTTGAGATAACTAGACAGAAAAACCTTCGTAAAAGAGGAGTTAAAGTCATACAAGAAACTAGGGCATTTATAGAATCTCAGATGATAACTAGGCGAATGAGAATAAAGGAAACTGATGCAGATTATCGATATATCCCCGATCCAGATATTCCTCCCCTCTTAATTAATGCTAAGAAAATCATTGAAATTAAATCCGCTATGCCTGAAGCACCCCATCTGAAGCTCAAAAGGTTCATGGACACATTTGGTATTTCACATGATGATGCATGGGCAATAACTAATGAAAAAGAGATGGCGGATGATATTGAGTTTGAAATTCACCAGCTTAATAAAACTAAGAAGGTTGTTGATTTTAACAGACATATTATAAAAAAGACAATAGAGTACAAAAAATTAACTTACAAACAAAGTGGTCTGAATGGTATTAACGTAAGCGATATTTTAAAATTAATAGAGGATGGTCATCTAACAGATTTTAATGCAGAATTAACAGTTAGGAATATTATTGACAAAACAATTGATGGAATTTATACTGATAGGGTAACACTCAACAATATTGAAAACTTAGGCTTAGCAAAGATAAATGAAAAAGATATTGTGGAGAAGGCAGTTATAGAAGTTCTTAATGAAAATTCAAATGCAGTTGAAGATTTTAAACTTGGCAAATCGAAGGCTCTAAATTTTATGATAGGTCAAGTAATGATGAAAACGAAGGGAAGGGCTGATCCAGATATAGTTAGATTAATTCTAAAAAAAGAGTTAAGATGAAGCTTTAGAGTGTATTTAAAGATAGTCTAGAGATCAGGATAATGAAACGATTACCGAAATTAGGATATACACGAATCCAAATTAAAAAATTTTTCAGAGACCATATTGGAGGATGAAAATGTTTACGATACCTGGCATGTAGCCTATTGATGTCACTCAAGTATTTAGGGGTTGATAGAATCAGATATTCATCTAGGTGGCATCATCAAAAACACAAGTTTTTTTTTGATAGTTATAAAGAAACGGAAAATAATCACTTTCCACTGGAAGAGTTTATTTATAACGAAACCATTATATAGTCTTTCATGAAATTGTAAATCTCATTCCTAGACACAGTTGAAGGAGTCAATTTCTTCACTTATTAATTCTGAGTGAAGGTTTCAATGGAACGTTGAAAATTTGAGAGTTAATATAGATATTAGGTGAAATTAATATGGGAAGACGTCCACATCATCCAAGAAGAGGTTCTCTAGGATTTAGCCCTAGAAAAAGGGCAACTAAATCTAATCCTAGAATAAAATCATGGCCAAAGGAGGAACGCACTAGAATACAAGGTTTTAGTGGATATAAAGTAGGAGTTACTAATGTACTAACTTTGGATGATTACAAAAATAGTTTAACTTATGGTGAAGATGTAAACGTTGTTGCGACAGTTATTGAAACTCCACCCTTGGTAATATGTGGGGCACGGCTCTATGGGGAAGGTACTAATGGATTAAAAATTCTGGCTGAAACATGGATAGATGATTTAGATAAAGATTTAGGGAGAGTTTTTCCAATGCCAAAAAAAATACAGGGGCATTTAAAAGATTTGGAGAAAAACCTAGATAAAGGGAAAGAGATTAGGGTTATAACTCATACACAACCTAGGGAGGTTAGGGGTACACCTAGGAAAAAGCCTGAAATAGCAGAATATAAAATTTCTGGAAGTCTACCAAAAGCAATGGATTATGTTAAAGGAGTATTAGGGAAAAAATTGAAAGTTAAAGATATTTTCGAGGAGGGAGAGTTTATTGATACTATTAGTATAACTAAAGGTAAAGGTTTTCAAGGACCAGTAAAGAGGTGGGGTGTAAAGATCCTTCCAAGAAAGACACGAAAAGGCCGTAGAACAGCAGGAACTTTAGGACCATGGCATCCAGCAGCAATGATGTGGAGGTCCCCACAGGGGGGTCAGGTTGGGTTTCATCAACGTACAGAATATAATAAGATGATATTGAAGATAGGAGATAATGGAGACGATATCAATCCTAAGGGCGGTTCTCTTAGATATGGGTTTGTTAATGGGGACTATATGGTATTAAAGGGGTCAGTAGCTGGTCCAAGGAAAAGATTGATTAAGATGAGGGCTGCAATTAGGCCAACAAGGATTATACCTGAAGGGAAGCCTTACGTTAGTCACATTAACTTAGAATCAAAACAAGGGAATTAAAATGAAATTAAATGTGTATTCCATCTCTGGAAAGGTTATTAATAAAACTGTATTGCCTGATATTTTTGAAGATGAGGTTAGAGTTGATTTAATAAAGAGAGCTGTTATTGCTAGCCAGTCTTCCCGGTATCAGCCTCAAGGAGTAGATTGGTTTGCAGGTAAACGCACTTCTGCCTATTCATATGGGGCAGGTCATGCGGTATCTAGAGTGCCAAGAGTTAAAGGGTCACGCCACGCAGCTGGAGGAAAAGCCGCAATTGTTCCTCAGGCGGTTGGTGGGAGAAGTGCTCATCCTCCTAATGTTAATAAAAAGATAAAAAAACTAATTAACCGAAAGGAGAGGCTAAAAGCAACTCGCTCGGCAATTGCTGCAACAGCGAATAGAAATCTTGTATTGGAGAGAGGGCATCTTGCAGAAAATGTGCCTGGAATACCTTTAATTGTTGAAAATAAATTCGAGTCTTTGAATACAACAAAAAAATCTAAGGAAGCATTTGAGAATTTAGGCCTCTGGGATGATGTAATTAGAGCTAAAAATAAAAATATTAGAGCAGGTAAGGGTACTATGAGAGGCAGGAAGTACAAGATAAAAAAAAGCCCACTAATTGTCATAGCTAATGAAAAAGGATTAGAAAAAGGAGCTAGAAATCTACCAGGTGTTGATGTGGTGAATGCTATGAATCTATCGGTAGAGCACTTAGCACCTGGGGCAAGGTATGGCCGACTTACAGTCTACACTAAAAATGCTATTAGTAAGTTAAAGGAACGATTCATATGAATGTAATCATTAATCCGGATGTAACAGAGAAATCAATGCGATTAATCGAGACTGAAAATAAGCTTGTTTTTATCGTATCTCGAGGATTTAATAAGGTAGAAATAAAAAATACATTAGAAAATTTATATGAAGTTAAGATAGCGGATATTAATACTCTCATTACTCCACTAGGGGTTAAAAAGGCATATGTTCAATTATCACCAGAGTTTAAAGCAGAGGAGATAGCTACAAGGATTGGAATATTTTAGGTGAAAAAATGGGAAAGCGTATAACTGTACAGCGAAGAGGAAGAGGAACTTCAACATACAAAGCCCCTTCTCATAGATATTTAAGCAAAGCAAAGTACAGGAGATATACTAGTGAGGAAGAAGGGACTATAACAGGTACTGTAATCGATATTGTTCATGATCCAGGGAGATCAGCCCCACTTTGTAAGATTAAATACCAGGATGATAAAATGGGTTATCTCATCGCTCAGGAGAGTGTTATGGTAGGGGATATTTTATCTTTTGGTAATGGTGCGAGTGTATCTCCTGGCAATGTTTTACCTATTTCAAATATCCCTGAGGGAACTCCTATAAACAATATAGAGTTATCCCAAGGAGATGGGGGTAAAATCATCAGATCATCAGGATCCTATGGGATACTTCAGACTCATGATAATGGCAAATCCGTGATTCAGTTGCCTTCAGGAAAATGGACAACCATTGATTCAAGGAATAGGGCAACCATTGGAATAGTCGCTGGAGGAGGTAGGAGGGATAAACCTCTTATGAAGGCAGGAAAAATGTATCATAAATTAAAACCTAAAGCAAAATATTGGCCAATTGTAAGAAAAGTGAGAATGAATCCTGTTTCACATCCGCATGGTGGAGCTTCAGGGCATCCAGGAAAACCTACTACCGTTTCACGGAATACTCCACCTGGAAGAAAAGTTGGCCTTATTGCCGCAAAGAGAACTGGAAAGAGGTAAGTTTATATGCCAAAAAAATTTGTATATCAAGGTTTCGAATTAAATGAACTTCAAAAGATGCCAATTGAAGAGTTTTTAGATTTACTCCCAGCTAGACCCCGGAGAACATTAAGCCGAGGTCTATCACATACTCAAAAGAAACTATTATCAAAGATAAAAAGGGTTAGAAATGGGGAAAAAATACGTTTAAAGACGCATTCTAGAGATATGGTGGTAACCCCTGATTTTGTCGGGATTTCTATTGAAGTATATAATGGAAAAGAGTTTGTGAAGGTAGATATTCTTCCTGAAATGATTGGTCATTATTTATCGGAATTTACACTCACAAGAACACGGGTTAGACATGGATCTCCCGGTATGGGGGCTACAAGATCAAGTCTATATATCCCCTTGAAGTAGGTATATGAAATGAGAGGCTATTCTTTTAATCCAAAAAACGATGAAAAATTCGTAAGGGCATACGGGAAGGAATTGCATATTTCTCCTAAGTTTAGTGGAGAGATTTGTAGAGAACTTAAAGGCAAAAAACTTAGAGACGCTAGAGTCTTTCTCGAAGATATTATAAATATGATTAAACCAGTACCTATAAGAAGATTCAAAAAGGGTGTAGCTCATAGAAAAGGCTTAACTAAGGCTTATGCAGGTAGGTATCCTGTTAAAGCAGCAAAGGAGATAATGAAGGTGCTAAATAGCGCGGAAAGTAACGCAGAATATAAAGGCTTGAATACTGAGAGATTGCATATCAGACATATATCCGTAAATAGAGGTAGGATTATACGTGGGTTTAGATCAAGAGCTTTTGGGAAGGTAACTCCCCATAATACTCTTACATCTAATATCCAATTGATTTTTGAGGAAAAGTAATGGGCATTGAAAGAAAATTTATTGAGGATAATCTACGGATTTTATCAGTAAAGGAGTTTCTCCACAAGGAACTTGAAAGACCAGGATGTGGGGAAATAGATATAAAACGAACTCCTCAGGGTACAAGAGTCATAATTAATGCTCAAAGACCAGGACTAGTTATTGGCAGAAAAGGAGCCACTATAAAAAAACTCACCAGTATTATTCATAAAAAATACAAAATTGATAACCCTCAGATTGAAGTAAATGAACTTCAGATCTCTGAACTCAATGCCGATGTAATGGCAAAAAATATTGCATCATCATTAGAACGGGGGATTCATTTTAGGCGTGTAGCATATATGGCGCTAAGACGAATTATGGGTGCAGGAGCAAGAGGTGCACAAATTGAGATTTCAGGTAAACTTACTGGTGATAGATCAAAGTCAGTTAAATTTACTGATGGTTATCTAAAGCACTGTGGGGATCCAGCACTTATGTATGTTAGAAAGGGGATTTCTCAATCATCACCTAAACAAGGAGTCCTAGGGGTAAAGGTAATGATTATGCCCCCAGGTATTGTTTTGCCCGATGATATAGAGATTATAGACCCTGCTGAGGTTAGAGATGAGAAATTAGGGGCTATTAATGAAGAAAAAGTTGATGAATTAAAATCCCCAGACGATTTGAATATAACTAAACCGTCTGGATCTAAGAAGCCTGTTGGTAAGGTTAAGAAGCCTGTTGGTAAGGTTAAGAAGCCTGTTGGTAAGGTTAAGAAGCCTGTT
>CAYZUE010000025.1:11260-17743 GCA_964481825.1 Candidatus Hydrothermarchaeota archaeon
GGTAAGGTTAAGAAGAAGGATATTGTTAATAATAAAGACGGATCCAAAAAATCTAAAAGGAAAGATAAAAGTGGCAATATTAAGAAATGAAGATATTAGGGATTTATCCAATAATGAGATGGAGGATAAGATAATAGAATTAAGAAACGAGCTATTACGGGAGAAATCTATGATTGCCGCAGGTGGAGCAGCTGAGAATCCAGGTCGAATAAAAGAGATTAAACGTACAATTGCAAGAATTCTAACGATAAAGCAGGAAGGAGTAAACAAATAGATGGCTATTTGTGAAGTTTGTGGTTTACCTGACGAACTCTGTGTTTGTGAAGATCTCGCTAAGGAAGTTCAAAAAATTCGAGTTTTCACAACAAAACGAAAATTTGGGAAGTTAATGACGGTTGTTGAAGGAATCGATGGTAAAAGTATTGATTTGAAAGATCTAGTTAAAACATTAAAAACACAATGTGCCTGTGGTGGAACATTAAAAGATAAGCGTATTGAGTTGCAAGGTGACCAAAAGAAAAGGGTCAGGGCCATGCTTCTCAGAATTGGATTTTCACAGGATCTTATCCAATTACAATAAAATACGAGGTTTAGATTAATAATTATTATAATGAATGTTAGGTTAAGGCACAAATACCCGTATAATCATGAGTTAATCGGTCAGAAATGTGAAATCATTTCGTCTACTGATCCTAGTCTAGAAGGGAAAAAAGGAGATATAGTGGATGAGACGATGAATACTCTCATCATTAATGAAGGTAATTCAGAGAAGATAATTCCTAAATGTAATGTTACCCTCTTACTCAAGATTAATAAGGTAGAAGTAATAATCAAAGGGAAAAGATTAATAGGTAGACCTGAAGACAGGGTGAAGAACAGATGAAAGATATAGGTATAGATGTTAAGCAGCCAGGAAGCGAATGTAACGATTCTAACTGTCCTTTTCATGGCACTCTTAAAGTACGTGGCCAAATTATTGAGGGTACAGTATCCAATGAAAAAATGAAAGGTACGGTGGTTGTAAGTCGAAACTATTATAGATATCTAAAAAAATATGAGCGGTCTGAAAAGCGTAGATCACGAATTAAGGCTCATAACCCTGGATGCATTAACGCTAAAGTTGGTGACACAGTTAGAATAATGGAGTGTAGACCATTAAGTCGAGTAACTAACTTTGTAGTAATTGAGATAACTGAAGGTGTTTAAATGCTAGGAGTTAGAGCTAAAATATCTCGAGCATTACCGACAGGTGCACGTATTGAATGTATAGATAACTCTGGTGCTAAATTGATTGAGATAATCTCAGTTATCGGATATCGAGGCGTAAGGCGAAGAATAGCGAAAGCGGGTGTTGGAGATTTGGTAGTAGCCAGTGTAAAAAAAGGTTCTCCTGAAATGAGGAAACAAAAAGTAAATGCTGTAATTGTCAGACAGAAAAAGGAGTATCGAAGACCCGATGGGATTAGAGTAAGCTTTGAGGATAATGCTGCAGTAATAACAAACGAAGATGGAGAGCCAAAAGGATCCGATATAAAAGGTCCTGTTGCAAAAGAGGCTGCTGAGCGTTGGTCTAAAATTGCGAGTTTAGCAAGTATTGTGATTTGAGGTAATATAATGATTTCAAAAAAGCCAGGCAAACAACGGAAAGCACATTATAATAGCCCCCTCCATACAAGAAATACTCTGGTAGCTGCAATGATTGACAAAAAATTAAGGACTAAGATTAAAAAGCGTTCAATTCCGGTTAGAAAAGGTGACACAGTTCAGATGATGCGAGGGGATTTTAAAGGGCACAAAGGAAAGGTAGCCAGAGTTAATCTTAAAAGAGGGAGAATTTTTGTTGAAGGCATAACTGTTCAAAAAGCTGATGGGAGCGATATATTGTATCCCGTTCATTCATCTAACGTTAGAATTGTTAAGTTGCAAAAGAAGGATAAAAAAAGGCAGATTTCACTAGAGAGGTTAAGCTGATGAAGCGTCATTTGAAAAGATTGGCAGCTCCACGTTCTTGGAGTATTCCAAGAAAAGATAAAACCTGGGTAGTAAAGACTTCTCCAGGGCCTCATAATATCCAAGGATCAGTTCCTCTTTTAATATTGGTTAGAGATATTTTAAAATATGGTTTAAATGGGCGAGAATCCAAGAGGATAATTAATGAAGGGCAGATATTAATTGATAAAAAGCCAAGAAAAGACTACAAATTTCCTGTAGGACTTGGAGACATAATTGAAATTCCTGTGTTGAAAGAGAAAAAGATTGTTCTTTATAATGAAAAGGGAAAGATAATTCTCAAGGATATAATAAACAAGGATGCTAAGGCAAAATTATGTAAGATTCTCAATAAAAGCCTTGTAAAAGGCGGAAATATTCAGCTTCACTTACACGACGGGCGCAATATTCTATTGAATCAAAAAGACGATATTTATAATGTAAAAGATAGTGTTATTCTCGATATTTTGAAAAATAATATTATTGAACATCACAAGTTTAAAGAAGGCAATAAAGCTTTGATCATTGGTGGAAAGCATTCTTCAAGGATAGCCAAGATAAAAGAGATAAATGTAAATCGAAGTCCTGGAGCTAACACTGTTGTTATGGAAGACAAAGAGGGGGAATTTCAAACTGTAGAGGATTACATATTCATTGTCGGTGAAAAACAACTTAAAATGATGGATGTAAAGAAATGAATAATTCAATGTTCCAACCTAGGGTTTCAAAGGTTACAGTAAATATAGGAGTTGGAGAAGGTGGAGAGAAATTAGCTAAAGCAGAAACTCTCCTTGAGCAATTAACTGGACAAAAACCCATCAAGACTTTTGCTCGAGAATCTAATCAGACCTTCGGTATTAGACAGTCAACTCCTATAGCCTGTAAAGTAACACTTAGGAAGGAGATAGCAGATAAGTTCTTACTAAAAGTTTTGGAGAGCCTAGATAATAGAATAGAAAAGGGTAATTTTGATGAAAATGGTAATCTTGCATTTGGTATAAAAGAGCACATAGATATCCCAGGAGTTAAATACGATCCTGCGGTAGGAATATTTGGAATGGATGTTTGCCTTACTCTTGAAAACTCAGGTTATAGAATAAAAAACCGTAGATTGAATAAGGGAAAAATATCTAAAGGCCATGGTCTTAAAAAGAATGATGCAATCCAATTTATGGAAAAAAAATATGCACTAACAATTGAGGATTAAGATGACTACGGAGGTTAGAAAGGAATTAATTTCATGCAGGCGTTGTGGTTCTTACGGGCCTGTGATACGGAGTTATGGGCTTTATATCTGTAGGCATTGTTTTAGAGAGATTGCAAGTGATATTGGATTCAAAAAATATGAGTGAGGAATTATAATGCTAATGGACCCTCTTGGAGATGCAATGTCAAATTTGAAAAATAATGAGAATGTTGGGAATTCTAAAGTTATGATTAAACCAGCTTCAAAGTTAACAAGTAAGGTACTGGATGTCATGCATGTTCAAGGATATATTGGCAAATATCAGACTATGGAAGATGGTAGGGGAGGAAAAATTGAAGTAAAACTTATTGGGAAAATAAATAAATGTGGAGTTATTAGACCGCGTTTATCCGTGGGGAAAAATAATTATGAAAATTATGAAAAGCGATTTTTACCCGCTAGAAATTTTGGAATTTTAGTAGTTTCCACATCTTTGGGGGTTATGACCCATGATGAGGCAAGGGAGAAAGGTGTAGGGGGAAAGCTGTTAGCTTATGTTTATTGAGGGCAAAATATGGAAAAGATGCAGATTAACAGAGTTTCGAAAGTTGTCACCGTACCAGAGAACGTTGAAGCAAATTTAACTGAAAGAATTATTACAATGCAAGGTCCTAAGGGTAATCTTTCTCGATCTTTTTTTTATCCTGAAGTAACAATTCAGTTAGATAAAAATAGTATTGTAATATCAACTTCCAGCAATCGAAAACGTCAACGTGCTATGGTTGGAACCTTTTTTTCACATATTCGAAATATGATAATAGGGATAACCCAAGGATTTACATGTAAAATGAAGGTTGTTTATTCCCACTTTCCAATGAGTGTTAAGGTTTTGAAAGATGAGATAGTTATTGATAACTATTTAGGTGAAAAGATATCTAGAAAGACCAAAATTGTTGGGAGTTGTAAAGTATCAATAAAAGGATCTGAAATAGTTGTTTCTGGAATCGATAAAGAAACTGTAGGGCAGACTGTTGCAAACATTGAAAAGAAAACACGAGTAAAAAAGCGTGATTCTAGAGTTTTTCAGGATGGTATTTATCTTATCGAGAGAGATGGAGTCAAGATATAAATGGAATTTCAGCGGGGTGAGGCATCAAGATATAAAAAGTTAAGTAAACGATGGAGAAAACCAAGGGGTATCCATAGTAAGATGAGAAAGCATAAGAAAGGTAAAAGAGTGTCCCCCTGTATTGGTTTTCGTACGAAAGGTGCTTTAAGAGGGCTCCATCCATCAGGGTATAAAGAAATTTTAACTTATAATTCCAAATCATTAGAAACAATAGATAAAGATGTATATGCAATTAGAATAGCGGCTGTAGTAGGGAAAAGGAAAAGAGAAGAAATACTTAAAAAATCAAAAAAATTACAATTGAAGGTTTTAAATCATGAGCTTTAAAACTCAAAAAAGGTTGGCTGCATCTTTGCTCCATGTTGGAAAGGGGCGTGTATGGCTTGACCCAGATGATGCAGAAGCGATTAGCGGAGCTGTTACTAGATCGGATGTTAGAGGTCTAATTAATTCTGGTGCAGTTCAACCTAAACCTGTTAAAGGAGTGAGTAAATATCGGGCCCGAAAACTTAGGATTCAACGCGCTAAGGGAAGACGGAGTGGACAAGGAAAAAGAAGTGGGACAAAGGGTGCAAGATATCCAAAAAAGAGACGTTGGATTTCCACTATTAGGCCTGTTCGGAGAAAGTTAAGAGAGCTTAAAGATGCTGGAGAGATTAATAATATTCAATATAGAAAACTTTATCTCATGGCTAAAGGAGGCGCTTTCAAAAACACAGCATATGTAGAAGCATTTGTTAAAAATTATAAGGGATGAAAATGGCAAAAGGTGCAAGATATAGAGTTTCTTTTAGGCGAAAGAGAGTTGGTAAGACAGATTATAGAAGAAGAGTTAAGTTATTACTTTCTAGAACTCCTCGTTTAGTAGTGAGAATGGGAACTAAGGAAATATCTGCACAACTTGTAAGTTATAATCTTAATGGAGATATTGTTCTTGTTTCAGCTCAGTCTAGAGAACTGAGAAAATATGGTTGGAAAGCTGCCAATTCAAATATTCCTGCAGCATATCTCACGGGACTTTTATTGGGAAAACGGGCAATTGGAGCAAATCAAAAAAATGGTATTTTTGACATTGGTTTTCAGTCACCAAAAATCGGAGGAAAGATATTCGCAGTTTTGAAAGGAGCTCTAGATGCGGGTCTAAAGATTCCTCATAAAGAAGATGCATTTCCCCATGAATCGCGTATAAGAGGTGAACATGTTTCAAATTTTGCAGAACTTTTAAAAGATAATAGAAAAAATGTTTTTTCTGATTACTTTAAGAGAAAACTTGATCCAGTTACTTTACCTAAACATTTTGAGCAAGTTACGAATAAAATTCTAAATTCTAAGTTGAAATAAGAGGAGTTAAAGATGGATGATAATGAAGATTGGGAACCAAAGACCGCGTTAGGAAGGATGGTTAAAGCGGGGGAAATAACAAATATGAAAGATGTTTTTAACTCAAACTTACCTCTCATAGAATCAAATATTGTAGATGCGCTTTTGCCTGATTTAGAGGAAGAAGTAATAAATATAAGCTTAGTACAGAGGATGCACAAATCTGGTAGGAGGGTTAGGTTTAGGGCTACTGTTGCAATTGGAAATAATAATGGTTATATTGGTATTGGTAAAGCGGTGGCTAAGGAAGTAGGACCTGCTATTAGGAAATCAATTAGGGTTGCAAAACTTAATATAACTGAAATCTCACGAGGATGTGGAAGTTGGGAATGTACTTGTGGAAAAGAGCATTCTTTGCCTTTTAAGGTCACTGGTAGATCAGGAAGTGTAAAAGTTACCCTTATGCCTGCTCCTAGAGGCCTGGGACTTGCTATAGGCGAAGTTTCTAAAAAGATTCTTAAACTTGCTGGCGTAAAAGACGTTTGGTCTAGAACTAGTGGTAAAACACAAACTACGGTAAATACAGCTAAAGCAACTTTCGATGCAATTAAATCAACATCTCTTATGAAGCTTACTGATAAACAGGCTGCGGTGTTTAGTGCTAAAAAGCGTGAAAGTGAGGTAAAAGAATGACACTTCTAGCTGTTGTAAGATTAAGAGGGACAGTAGGTGTTAGACGGAGTGTTAAGGATACCATGCAAATGTTACGATTAAATAGAACTAATCATTGTGTTTTACTTAAAAATACGCAATCTTCCCTTGGCATGCTAGCAAAGGTTAAAGACTATGTTACATGGGG
>CAYZUE010000026.1:0-16507 GCA_964481825.1 Candidatus Hydrothermarchaeota archaeon
GAAAAGGGAGATGATGGAGGGGTAAAAATTACGATTTCTTGTTAATAGGGCATGAGCATCTTTTCGTCTTCAGAAAGCCTGAGGAAAAGGAGAGGACAACTAAATTCAAAAACAGCATGTATTGGGAATAAATTTGGTAATAGTCCAATGAAACAAGTATTTTTATTGAAGAAAGGTGATGTAAAATGATGAAAAACACTCTAAATCTTCCATTCCCTATACCTAAAAAATTTTTAATTTTAATTCCTGCGATACTTTTTTTATTCTTCGGTGGCCAGGGCTATTTTCAATTAATTCTTATAATTATATTAATTATTGGATGGATACTAATTATTAAATATAGACTTTGGGATAGGTGCGACGTTTAAAACTAATATTTAAAAGTCTAAATTATTGTTAATGAGGTAATAAAGTGATAGCGGTTGTAGTGTTTGTCTATATTAACGAGATTTCAGAAGAGGAATATGTTGAAACATTAACTATTCCATTAGAAGATTTATCAGATATCAGTGAAATAAAATTAATGACCAGACATATAAGGAATTCAAAGGGATTTGCAGTAGTTTCAAATCTGGTGTCAAATGTTTTAACTAACCCATCAGCCTGTTTCAATCAAGATTTAAAATCGTATGTTAAAGATATTATAGTTTTAGAAAATAATAAGATAATTGAACGGCATTATAAGAACAAAAATAATTCTGCATGGCTAAAATTTAAAAAACCCGGTTTTAAAAACATTGAAGTTCTTCGATCAGAAGCTTATGATAAAGAAGTAAAAGAAGGAAAAATTAGGGTGTGGTATGATAGAAAAAATCAGGTTATTACTAATATCAAGGATGAAATCCAGGCCAATATCCATTTAGATGGGACACCTCATAATTCAGGAAAAAAAGGTATTGTCGTTAAAGGAAAAGCTACCAGAGCAAAGGTTAAGGATATCCTTCCAACTCACTATTTGTTACAATAACTTAAAATGTTCAAATTTAATGTATTTTTTCCATTTATCAAATATTTTTCAAATGAATAAAGTATTTAAGAGCACGGGATAGCGAGGGATAACTGTCATGGTGGAATATATATTATTTTCTTCATTTATCATTAGCTTTATCGTTACATTCATGGTTATACCCCGCTGGATAAATGTTGCTTATAGAATAAAACTCACCGGAAAAGATATGAATAATCTTAAAACCCCTGAAATACCTGAGATGGGGGGCTTGACGGTAGTATCAGGTTTTATTGCAGGAGTCCTTGTTTACATTGCAATTACAACATTCTATTTAAACCAGAATCCAGAGTTAATTTTTATCCTCGCAGCTATTGCTACATGTCTCACTATCATGATCATCGGTATGTTGGACGATATTCTCGGCTGGAAAATAGGACTTAAAAAGTGGCAGAAGCCTCTATTAACAGCAGTGGCAGCGTTACCAATGATGGCAGTCAACGCGGGAGAGCATGAGATGGTATTACCCATTATTGGGTTAGTTGACTTTGGCATCATATACCCCCTCTTAATTATCCCATTTGCTATTATGGGGGCGGCTAACGGCTATAACATGTTAGCAGGGTTAGCTGGTATCGAGGCAGGATTAGGCGTTATAATACTGTCAACGCTTGGTTTTGTTGCATGGGCAACAGGGAATGGATGGGTAGCTATCATTGCTTTATGTATGATCGCTTCGTTATTGGCATTCTTACGATATAATTGGCATCCAGCTAAGATTTTCCCAGGAGACAGTCTAACCTACACTGTTGGAGCTCTTATAGCAGTTATTGCAATTTTAGGTAATATGGAGAGAATAGCATTAATACTCTTTCTACTGTATTTTCTCGAATTTGCGATTAAAGCTAGAACAAGATTCAAAGGAGAATGCTATGGTATCCCGGATAAACAAGGATATCTTACATCCCCTAAGAAGGTTGAGTCTCTAACACACATAATAATGAAGATTAAACTTAGGGAGACTCAGATCGTACTTTTATTCTTTGCCTTTCAGTTTATTATATCAGCCACAGCTCTATTAATAGTGTTCTAAAAAGGGATATGATGAAGAAACAAAAAATATGTCTCGCATGCTCTGCTGGGGGCCATTTAACAGAATTAATGCAGCTAAGGGAGGCTTTTGAAGGTCATCATCACTTTATAGCGACATTTCGGAGGGAAGATACCGAAAAAATCCAAGACCGTGTTTATTTTCTGATTGACCCTAAGAGAAATCCTTTAAAGGTCCTTGTAAATATTATTCAATCGCTCTGGGTTGTATACAAGGAGATGCCAACGGTTGTTATCACTACAGGGGCCGGAGTTGCAGTACCCATCTGCATCCTTTCAAAACTAATAGGCGCTAAGATAATTTATATTGAAAGCTTTGCTCGGATTTATAACAAATCTTTAGCAGGGATTATCTTGTATCCTATAGCAGATCTATTCTTTGTTCAGTGGAAGCAATTATTAAATAAATATGGTGATAAAGCGAAGTATGGGGGGAAGGTAATATGATCTTCGTTACAGTAGGCACTCACAATCAAAGTTTTGATAGGCTAGTTAAAAAGGTGGATGAGATAGCTGAAAACTTAGAGGAGGATGTGATAATACAACGAGGACACACAGTTTACAAACCAAAACGTGCAAATTTTTTTGACTTTGCTTCAAGAGATAAAATGAGACAAATGATGAAAAATGCAAGAGTTATCCTATCTCATGGTGGGGCTGGGAGCATTATTTTTGCTCTAAAGGCAAAAAAACCACTCATTGTTGTTCCTAGACTTTTTTCTTTTGGAGAGCATGTTAATGACCATCAATTAGAATTAGTTCAAGCTCTTGAAGAAGATAAAAGAGTTAGAGCAGTTTATGATATCGATGACCTTGATAATGCTTTAAATTCAGTAAAATCCCTTATAATTAATAATAGTAAAAAACCAATAATGATCAAATTAATTAGTAACTATCTAAGGGGACTTGATAAATGAGGATATTAGCATTAAACCCTCCTTTTAAGAAAAAATATTCTAGGCAATCTCGTTCGCCATGTGTTACAAAAGGTGGGACATTCTATTTTCCATATTTTTTAGCCTATATGGTCGGCTTAATTGAAAAAAATGGATTTAATGTTAAATTATTAGATTCTGTTGCCAAAGAATGGGATCAAGAGCAAACTCTTAAATTTGCTAAAGAATTCAATCCCGATTTAATTGTTGTCGATACAAGTACCCCAAGCATCTACAATGATGTAGAAGTTGCTACAATCCTTAAAAAGTCTCTATCCCAATCCCATGTTACCCTTGTAGGTACACATCCAACAGCTTTGCCTAAGGAGACCATGGCTTTATCAGATCAGATTAATTCCATTTGTATCGGTGAATATGACTACACAATCTTAGAACTCGCACAGAGTATTGAGGCAGAATCAGATCTTAAAAATGTAAGGGGCCTTACTTATAGACACAATAAAAAAATTCACACTAATGGGCCAAGAGAGCTGATAAAAAATTTAGATGACCTCCCTTTTGTATCATCGGTATATAAAAAACATTTAAATATTAAAGATTATTTCTATGCTTCTCTTTGTCATCCACAAATCACAATTCTAACTGCTCGTGGTTGCCCTTACAATTGTTCTTTTTGTAATTCACCTTACAAAAAATCGTATAGAGCAAGGAGTACTGATAATGTTCTTGATGAGTTTGAATTTATTCAAAGAGAACTTCCCTATGTCAAGGAGGTTATGATAGAGGACGAAACATTCCCTGCGGATAAAAAACGGACGCTTGACTTATGTTCTGGTTTAATGGACCGTAAAATTAAGGTTAAATGGTCTTGTAATGCTCGAGTCAATACGGATTATAAAACTCTAAAAGCCATGAAAGATGCAGGATGCAGACTTCTTTGTGTAGGATTTGAAACTCCTACTCAACCATCTTTAGATACTATTGGCAAAAGAACTACTAAAGCATTGCAGTTGAGTTTTATGAAGAATGCTAATCAGCTAAGGATGCTCGTGAATGGATGCTTTATGCTTGGGCTGCCAGGTGACAATGAGAATAGTATAGCTAAAACTATTACTTTTGCTAAGCAATTAAATCCAGATACAGCCCAGTTTTATCCACTAATGGTTTATCCTGGGACTGGATCTTATAGTTGGGCAAAAGAGAAAGGCTACCTCAAAACTGAAGACTTTTCCAAATGGTTAGATCTTGATGGAAGACATGCTACAACTATCAATTATCCTGACCTCAGTAATGAGAAACTTGGCGAATTATGTGATTCAGCTAGAATGAAATTTTATCTAAGGTCTGATTATTTGACTTATAAAATACGCCAGAGTCTCACAAGTCCTTCAGAAGCCCTAAGAACCCTAAAAGCCGCGAAAACCTTTTTCCGCTACCTAGCGAATAATATATTTTCATGAAGGCAAGTATAGTAATCCCAGTTTACAATGCAGAAAACACGATTGAGGCGACTCTAAAAGCATTGAAATTACAGACAGAGAAGGATTTCGAGATAATTGTAGTTGATGATGGTTCAATAGATAAAACTAAAGAAATTGTTTCAAAACATCCTGTGAGACTTATTTTTCAAGAGCATCTAGGCCCCGCAGCAGCACGAAATCTTGGAGTAGAAAATGCTAAGGGAGATATTATTGTTTTCATAGATTCAGACTGTATTCCAACAAATAACTGGCTTGTCGAGATGCTTCACCCATTTAAGGAACCAGGTATAATCGGCGTCCAGGGGAAGTATATGACAAAACAAACTGGATTGATATCCCGATTTGTTCAGCTAGAGATAGATAACCGATATAAGAGGATGGCTAAGTGGAAATACATTGATTTTATAGGTAGTTACTCAGCAGCTTACCGGAAGAGTGCCTTATTATCTGTTCACGGATTTGATGAAGAATTTCCCATAGCTTCAGGTGAAGACTCAGACTTGTCGTATAGACTTTCAAAAAAAGGGCTTAAGATGTTGTTTAATGATAAAGCGATAGTCTACCATCTTCATCCTAATCATTTATCCGATTACCTAAAAAAGAAATTTAATAGAGCATACTGGAGAGTTTATCTCTATAAAAAACATAAAAGAAAAGCAGTTAAGGATACTTATACACCCCAATTATTGAAAGTGCAGATTGGAATCTTCTATGTTTTTATTCTAATCCTTGCTTTTGATCTTTACAATGGAAGTTTCATAAATTCAATTATTCTATTTCTCCTACTTTTTGTAACTACTTTGCCAGAATCAATTAGAAATTTTATGAAGGATATCTGGGTAGGTCTTGCATCTCCGGCAATAATTTTACTAAGAACTATCATATTTGGTGCTGGATTAATCGTAGGATTTTTCAAACATTAAGGATCTTTCTTAATAACACAATTTTATTTCAAAATTTATTTTCAACTTTATTTTTTAATAACCTATTTTTTTCCAAAATCTAAAACAATTACAATCATCTATTCAAATAATTCTCCAAATTTCGTATTAATTCAATCTAAATCAGCTTTGACGGCGAAAACAATACAACAAAAAGGGAAATATTAAATATAAACAACTTTTTTTATAAAATGATATGAAAGTAGCTATTCTCTGTGGTGGTAAGGGTACCAGATTTCAAGGTGGAGAGGGTATTCCTAAGCCAATGGCTAGGATTGGAGGGCTGCCAATTCTTGAACATATTATGAATATTTATTCTTACCACGGTTATGATGATTTTATTCTTCTTTTAGGTTATAAAGAGCGTGTTATAACAGACTACTTTTCAGAAGTTCATCCAGATTGGAATATCAATTTTAAATTTACTGGTTTAGACTCTAACACTGCTGAGCGTGTTTTTAAAGCTAAGGAGTTGCTTAATGAAAGGTTTTTTTTAACATATGGGGATGGTCTCGCAGACATAAACCTTGAAAAAGAGATTGAATTTCATGAAAAACATAAGGGTATCGGCACCATTACTGTAACCCCCATGCCTTCTCAATATGGGATTGTTGTATCTAGTGGAAAAGGTAGAATCCAGGACTTTCAAGAGAAGCCAATATTAAAGGATCGATGGATCAATGGTGGATTCTTTATTTTCGAACCTGATTTTTTTGATTATGCAAGAGAAAAGGATTTAGAGCGTGATGTACTTCCAAAAATGGCGAAAAAAGACGTTTTATATGCGTTTAAACATACAGGTTTTTGGAAGTGTATGGATCAGCATAAGGATTATATTGAATTAAATAATCTCTGGAAAAAAAATAAGGCAGATTGGGCCATGTGGAAATAAAACTCAATAAATAACCTATAAAACTATTAAGATCCTCTTTTATTACATCTATTTCAATCTTTAAGATTAATATCCATAGTTTTATCTTCAGTGTTATAAATAGGATATAATATGAACTGGAAAGATGTTACTGTTCTAGTTACAGGAATTAATGGATTTGTAGGGTTTAGAATAGCTGAATCTCTTGTAGATAAAGGCGCAGAAGTAGTAGCATTAATTCGAGATGATATCCCCGGATCACCTCTTGAATACTCTAAAATCAGAGAAAAACTAAAAGGAATTGTTACCGGCGATTTAAATAATTATGAAATACTGCAACGGGCATTTAATGAATACGAGATCACAATCTGCTTTCATATAGCAGCACAGGCTATCGTGGGAGTTGCCAATCGATCACCATTATCGACTTTCGAATCTAATATCAAGGGAACTTGGAATATATTAGAA
Source organism: Candidatus Hydrothermarchaeota archaeon (assembly GCA_964481825.1). GTDB lineage: Archaea > Hydrothermarchaeota > Hydrothermarchaeia > Hydrothermarchaeales > JALUUU01 > CAYZUE01. The sequence continues at coordinate 6,714 of CAYZUE010000026.1, forward strand.
GCCTCTAGAAACTCTAAATTAATGGATAAAATAGTAATTGCTTCAAGTGATAAGGCTTATGGAGAGCATAAACAACTTCCATATACAGAAGATTATTGCTTGAATCCTTTACATCCATATGATGCCTCTAAAGCCTGTGCAGACATACTTGCAAGAACCTATTATAATACTTACGATATGGATATTTCAGTTGCCAGATGTGCGAATATATATGGTGGGGGAGATTTAAATTTTTCTCGTATTATTCCTGACACTATCCAATCAGTATCAGAAGGAAAAAATCCTGTAATAAGGAGTGACGGCACTCCTGTGAGAGATTATCTGTATATTAAGGATGCAGTTGGTGCTTACCTTAAATTAGGGGAAACAAATAAGAAAGTCAAAGGTAAGGCCTTTAACTTCGGTTCAAATAATCCAATAAGCGTTATAGAACTTGTGAACAAAATTTTGAAAATATCTGGTGCAGATTTAAAACCAATTATTAAAGGTAAAGGTAAGACCAAAGGTGAAATAGATAGACAATACCTATCCAGTAATTACGCAAGGGAATTGTTAGGTTGGGCTCCGAGATATAATATTGACGAGGGTCTCAAAGAGACTTTTAAATGGTATAAATCATATTTTGCCTCACTGTGATAAAATGAGGGTTCTCCAGGTATATCATCACTTTCGTCCTTGTACAGGGGGTATAGAAAGACATATTGAAGATTTATGCATTAATCTGATTAATAAAGGGCATAAAAGCGATGTTGTGTGCTTAGATTATTGCCATGATAAAAAAGAAAAACTTCCTCACTACGAGGAATATAGTAATATAGAAATTAATAGACTTCCTTTCGTTGATTTAAAGATTTACAATATAGCTCCCGGAGTTTTAAAAATAATTAAGCAATACGATTTAATTCATATTCACGGTATAGGATTTTTTTCAGATTTTCTTGCTTTAACAAGTTTCATCCACCGTATACCTCTAATTTTGACCACACATGGCGGGATTTTCCATACTAAAAATCATTATTTTTTAAAGAAAATCTACTTTAACTTATGGTGCAAATTTATTTTCAAAAGATTTAAACGAATAATAGCAGTGAGCAAAAATGATGAGAAATTATTTTCAAAAGTAAGCTCCAAAGTAACATTCATTCCTAACGGTATAGAACTTAAAGATTTTTCAAATATCAGTAAAAATGAAGAACAAAATTCGTTTATATTTGTAGGCAGATTATCAAAAAACAAGCGGGTTGATAATTTAATTAGAATGATCTTTTTTCTTAAAAAAAAGGTTAAAAATGTAAAGCTTTATGTGATTGGCGAGGATTGGGAAGAAACATTAACCTATTTAAAAAAATTGACAGAAGATTTAGAGTTAAAAGAAAATGTGATTTTCTTAGGTAAAGTAAGGGATAGAATAAAACTTATTGATTACTATTCACGCGCTCAATTCTTCCTATCTGCCTCTCAATATGAGGGTTTTGGAATTACTGTTTTAGAAGCTATGGCCAGTGGTAAGATTGTTGCTGTAAACGATATTTCCCCATTTAAAGAATTTGTTAATAATAATGAAAATGGTTTTATTGTAGATTATTCAAGACCTAAAGTTGCCGCAAATAAAATATTTTCCTTGTTAAATAAGGACCTTTCGAATGTAAAAAAAAGGGCGTCAGCAACTGTAGAAGATTATTCTTGGGGAAAAATAATTAAAAAAATAGAGACTGTATACGAAACAGGAGAAAGATAGATGAAGATCTTAATTACAGGAGGAGCAGGCTTTGTAGGGTCTCACGCTGCAGAATATTACGCAAAAAAAGGGAATGAAGTAGTTGTTTTAGACAATCTTTCACGTTCTAAAAGTATATACTCAAAATTAAATCCATTGTATAATTGGGATTATTTAAAAAAGTATGAAAATATAGATAGAATAAATGCAGATATAACGAATTCAGAAGAAATCGAAAAATTCACTCAAGACATTGATGCAATTATCCATACTGCCGGTCAAGTGGCTGTAACTCCGTCTATAAATGATCCAAGACAAGATTTTAAGATAAATGCTCTAGGAACCTTTAATGTACTAGAGGCAGCAAGAAAGTCAAAAAATCATCCTGCTGTTGTTTTCTGTTCAACTAATAAGGTATATGGGGAGAACATTAATTCAATTCCTTTAAAAGAAGGTGAATGGAAATATCAATTTAAAGACAAAAAATTTTTAAATGGCATCCCAACGGATTTCCCCATTGATTTAACAGAACACACACCATATGGGTGCTCTAAATTATGCGGTGATATATATGCCCAGGACTATGGGCTTCGGAATGAAGTGGATACTGGGATATTTAGAATGTCGTGTATATATGGCACTCGACAGTTTGGTGCAGAGGAACAGGGATGGCTATTACATTTTATTATCTCGACATTATTTGATATTGGAGTAACTATCTATGGTGATGGAAAGCAAGTTCGAGACGTTTTATTTGTATCAGATTTAATAGTAGCATTTGATTTATTTATTAAAAATAGAGATAAATTATCAGGGCAAGTTTTTAATATTGGAGGGGGATCAGAGAATACACTATCCCTCTTAGAGTTACTAAATATTATTGAAAAAGAAACTGGAAAAAGAAGTAATATTCATTATGATGATTGGAGGCCCTCGGATCAAAAGGTGTATATATCAGACATTTCTAAGGCCAAAGATCTGTTATCATGGAGTCCGCGTATTAGCGTTAATGAAGGTATAAAGAAATCCATACAATGGATAAAAGATAATGAAGCGTATTTTAAATGACTAAGATTAATTTGGTTATACCCACCTATAATGAATCGCAAGACCTTCACAGCCTTATAAGAGGAATAGAAGAGAGCTTAAAACAACCTCATAGTATAATTTTTGTGGATGATAATAGCCCAGATGGGACTGCAGATTTAGCAAGGAAGTTAAATGAAAACTATGGGAATATAAAAGTTCTTCAGCGTCCAGGAAAATTGGGTATTGGATCTGCAATTGTTGATGGGTTAGAAATTGCGCTTAAAGAAGATGATTGTGAAATCATTGTGACTATGGATGGAGATTTATCCCATAATCCTAAAGAAATCCCATATCTTCTTTCTATTGCCGAAAATCAGGTGGATCTTGTTCAGGGTAGTCGATATATGGAAGGGGGGGAAGTATTAGGATGGAATAGGACAAGGTATTTTATGAGCGTTTTGGCTAATTGGGTCTGTAAGTACTTTTTAAACACTGGTATGAATGAGAACACTACGTATTTTAGAGCATATTCGCGAAGGCTTGCTGGGATATTGATACGAGATATTCCCAAGCTTGGATTTGAATTTGCCATTGGTTCTATTCTTTTAGCTAAGGATAATAATTTGATTATTACTGAAGTACCAATTACCTTTACTGAACGTTCTCATGGAAAAAGTAAATTAAGATTTAAAGATATCTATAGATGGTGGAGGTATGTGATAATTACTTTTTTTAAGAGAGGCATTCTTCACGTATTTAAGGTTAAAAGATAAATAGCAGACACAGCAAGAATAATGCCTAATATTTTAACGTAAGTGAATTTTTCGTGGAAAAAGAATGCTCCAGCTAAAGCAGATAGGAGTATAGCAAATACTACTACTAAGGGGGCATAAGTAGAAATATCTACCTCTTTAAGGGGATAAATACTCAAAAATTTTCCAAAAAACCCTAAGCCATATGCAACTATTAATCCAATAACTACCCCTAATGGGAGGGTCCAGAATTTAAAAATATCTAAAATTCCCACTTCCATATGATTCTGAATCTTCATCTTGAAAAAAGAGTCTCCAATAGTATAAAGCAATCCCGCTAAAGCCGCCATTAATACGTAAACAAGTTTCATAAAATCAACTCTACTCGATGATTAGGCTAAACTAGTATAATATAAAAGTCTTACCTAAGTTTAATATTCATGAATAAAGATAAATATTCTGCAGTGGTAATATGAAAGTTCTTCTTGCAAATATCCCTTGGATAGATAATTCAGAGTATTATGGATTGAGAGCTGGATCTCGATGGCCTCATCTAAGAATGAAAAAAGAGCATTTACCATATTATCCTTTTCCATTTTGGTTATCTTATGGAGCTTCGATTTTAAAGAAAGAAGGCTATTCTGCAATAATAAAGGATTGTATAGCAGAGGGGATGACTAAAGAAGAATTTATTGATTGGTTAAAGAGAAAATCCCCAGATATAGTGGTGATAGAAACTGCAACTGCATCCATCTACAACGATTTGGAATTAACAAAACGGATATCTGAAGAAATTGAGACTACAACTGTTCTATGTGGCCCCCATGTTACCGCTCTTCCACATGAGACCCTTGAGAATAAATTTGTAAATTTCGTTATCATTGGGGAATATGAGTATGCTTTGAAAAATCTTGTTGATAAACTTGATTCAGGGAAGGATACAAGTAAACTTAAAGGCATTTGCTTTAGGGAGGGTAATAAAACAGTTATTAATCCACGGGCACCTTTAATAGATAATCTCGATGAATTACCTTTCCCTATTCGGGATTCTCTTCCTATGGAGAAATACATTGATCCATTCTGTAAGCATGCCCCAAATGCTCAAATGATTTCAAGTAGAGGATGTCCTAACCAATGTAGCTTCTGTCTAGAGCCTCTTGTTTATGGTAAAAAAAATTATAGAATGCGATCTCCTGAAAACGTTGTAGATGAGATGGAATATCTAGTTAATAATTATAAGGTTAAGGAAATTTATTTCGATGATTCTTCATTTTCTGTGAATAGAACTAGAGTAGATAAAATTTGCCAGGAAATTTTGGACAGGGGCTTAGATATTTACTGGTCTTGTATGGCGGATTCAAACCTTAGAAAGGATACACTAAAAAAAATGAATTCAGCCGGATGCATTGCCCTGAAATTTGGGGTTGAAACTTCCGATATCCAGATACTCGAGAATATTAATAAACCATTCAGTAGTCAAGATGCCAAATCAGTGGTTGAAGATTGTAAAAAAGTCGGTATAGAGACTCATGCGACCTTCATATTCGGTCTTCCAGGAGAAACATCAAACACCATTAATAAAACTATGAAATTTGCATTTGATTTAGGAACAGAAACAGCACAATTTTCATCAGTAATTCCTTTCCCAGGAACAGGATTATTTGAAACAGCTAAAAAAAATAACTGGTTAGTTACGGATGATTGGTCTAAATATGATGGTCAAAATGTTATTCTAGAATATCCGGGATTAAGTTGTAATGAGGTATCAAATGCAGTTCATAAAGCTAGAAAGAAAATATTTTTAAGAGTAGCTACAAATCCAAGACAGTTTTTACAGTACTCACGTCTTATTCATAAATATTCTGGATATTCAGGGCTTATTAATATGATATCCGAAAAAATGAGGTATCTGCTTTGGTATCGCCCTTAAAAATTCTTTTCTGTTCGCATGAGCAGTTTTATCCTCTCTCAGGAGGCGGAACTGCGGGCAGTATCGCTATTGTTAATAAAATGGTACAGAGAGGACACGATGTTACTGTTATGACACCTCTCTATTCTGATAGAAAACCATTGGAGAATAAATTTGGAGTAAAAATTGAACCTTTTTCACCTTTTTATATGCATAGGGACATCAGCTTAAGAGGGCCTAAATATCTTATTTATGGTGCATTATCGTCTGTTTATTTATTAAAAAAAATCCTTCAAGAAGATTATGATATAGTCTTGATTAAGCACGGAGTTATCGGAGCATTAGGGGGTCTCTTTAATAGATTTACTAACCCAAAGTTTGCTATAACATATACTGATTTTCTCTCCGCATTTCTCTACGAATCAAATTATCCCAATTGGATCGTGAATCTTATGCTTTCTTTTGAAAGAAAAATTCCAAAACCTTTTGATCGAGCTTTCGTAATAACACCAAAAATGAAAAATGAGATGATAAATTCTGGAGTTGATCGAAACAAAATATTTGTAACTTATGACGGTGTTGACACTGATTTTTTTGATCCTAATAAAATCAGTCATTCTCAGATTTCTGAAGTCAAGGACGAAATCGGATTCGATGAAAACATAGTTATCTTCCATGGCACAATTGAACCCTTCCATGGTATTAAGCTAATGGAAAAGATAATCTTGAAAAATAAGGATCTTAATTTTCTTGTTATTGGTGGTGGGAGAGGATATGAAAAACTTAAAAATAATGTCATGTCTAAAAATGTACTTTTTAAGAATTTCGTTCCCTATACTGAAATGCCAAAATATATCGCAGCAAGCAATGTAGGGATGATTCCATACAAACCAAATTACAACTTAAACTGTGTATTAACCCTAAAGCTCTTAGAATATTTATCAATGGGTAATCCTGTAGTAACCACTAATCTTGAAAGTGTATCAGATATCTTTGGTTCTTACCCATTTGTAAGGATATCTAATAATACTACTGAGTTTTCAAACAATCTTCACGATATGATAAAAATGGAAAAATCTTCCGAATCAATTGAGCTTATTAAAAAATCATATTCGTGGGATGCGGTTACCACAAGAATATCCGAAAAATTAGAGGATTTAGCTTCCCCTACTCTTTAATCTTTTTCATAAAAACATATCCACTTTTATTTTCCAAGAGTTCATAATTAGAAGTTGAAGTAAGCTCTATCAAATTATTTATTCTAGCTGGAAATTTTCTTTCAATATACATATCAGTATCTAGCAGTATGAATTCAACATTATTCTCTTCAACGAAAATTGAATTCACTCCTGTAGCAAACATCGTTTCACGAGATGGAATATGGACAAGGAGATTAGGGCTTGCCAGTACAGAAGACTCAGGGGGTATAACATCTATAAATTCTTTTACAGTATCTACTCTCGAGTCTGGTAAAAATCGAATGTGTTTATATGAAGAGTCAAATCCCAAATCCATCTTCCACACAATTCCTTGAGGAGGTGGCCCATAGGCTAAATTTGTCATAACGCTGAAAAGAAGCAATGCCATACAAAGTTTTCGAATTTTTTCCTTGGAAAATCCTTTAATAAAAACTACTGCACCAAAGTAAATGAAAGGCACGATTACCATGCTATATTGAGTTATAATTAGATTTTGTAAGTAATATGTAGAAAGAAGATTAACCGCAAAAATTGGAGCAACAATCAATATAATTCCAGGGGATAAAAGTGATAAAAACATCCCAGGTAAAAATAGGGTGAATAAGTAAAGGAGCTTTTGTATTGTTACTACATTGGATATAACCATTAGAGGATTTGTTATTATCGTTGAAACTACCTCTGAAATGTTCTTGCCTAGATATTCGTATCGTCCTTCGAGATAAAAATTTTCTGAGTTGAATCCATCTCTAGAAAAGAATGGCATAAACACCTTAATAGTTAGGATAAAATAAATAGCGCTAGTTAAAGAAGTTACCATTCCCAGAATTCTATTCTTCTGAACCCAAAGTATGTAAATACCAAATGTTATGCCGACAAGAATTAAATCTTCTTTACAGAGGAGTAATAGTAGGATAAATGGAAGAGATTTAATGTATTCTTTTTTTGATAGATAATAAAAACTAAAACTTGCAAAAACCGCTCCAAATGGGGTTACATGAAAATCATTGAGGTTGTTATACCAGATTGTTGGATGACAAAGATATGCAAGTCCAACAAGGAAACCTAAAAAGGTACTTTTCAGATGCTCTCTAGAGAATTTAAATATCGGTATTGAAGCTAAAACGAGGGCAAGACTTTGAAAAAAAAGGAGAGTCCCCGCACTTGGAAGTAGATAGTAAAATGGGGTAATTAGCAATAATATTGGCATCATATGATTCCCAAGAGTGTTGAACCCCTGTGTTGAGATAGTGGTGTAAAGGATTTTTCCTTGTGTCGTATACCAAATTGCATGGTTGTAGTATGCAAGATCTTGTAATGTTGAAAAAGAATTGTTTCTAGCAAGTGATAGTAAAAGAAAAATTAAGAAAAATAAGATGCTTATACCATAGAAATTCTTCTCCCAATTAAGATCTCTATTACTCAAATAATCCATTCAACCGCTTCCCTAAACATTATAAGACTCCTTTTTTCTGTGAAATCTTCTGCTATATCCATTGCACGGTTGGAATATTCCCTAAGGATGCTAGGAGAACTCCACAATCTCTTAATCACTCTCTCTGCTTCTTGTCCATCTTTCACAACTAATTCTTCAGCTACATCTCTCACAGCGTAATTAAAACCCACCTTATCCGTTACAACAGGTACCAATCCAGTTGCCATTGCTTCTAGAACAGCCACTCCCGCTGGTTCGATTCTTGCCATATTAAGATAAATTGAGCCTTTGATGAGATATCCTCTAGGATTTTTCTGAAATCCCGCCCATATAATGTTTTCAGAACTTTTTTTTAATGTGGATTTCAATGGTCCATCTCCTACAATGTAAAGTCTACTTTCTCCATAAGTTTGGTTTAATCCTTTGAAGATGCTTACAATTCTATCAACACCTTTTTCCTTACCCACCCTACCAACAAAAATAATATTTTTACTTTCAATATTTGCTTTTTTTTGATGGAATTTTTTATAATCTACAAAAAGTGGTACAATCTTTATTTTCCCCCGATACTTTTTTGGAATATAACTCTTCATCAAAGGTGTAGTAGGAATTAAAAGATCACATTGTGATAACGCCCAGACGTATATTTTTCTTGTAATAGGATCCATACTATCTAGTTGTGTAATTTTAGGATCATCAATTATCTGAATAAATTTTCCCTTAGGATTCCTTTTTTTCCACATTGCTCCTGCAATCATGGCTGCACCGCTTTCACAAAGTAGAAGTTCTGTGTCTGATGGTATCTGAGCAATTACCTTAGGAATTTTAAAAATTCTATATATTATTGGAAATCCCGGTGTAATATTTGAGATAAATTTAGCATTTAGACTTTTTGCCCATACTCCGTGAGCATGATGGGGTCCATCGTGTAGGAAAACTGTTTTCATAGGCAGCCAATCCTCTATTACGTCTTTTTATTGCAACTTACAACTTTCATATCCTGTTATTTGCTTTTAAATTTAAAGTATTCTCCCCCCAATTAAAGTAAATCACGAATTGACAACTTTGGTTCTGTCACTATAATTACTCAAAAGGTCTGGGTAGCTTCAATACATCCTTTAATTTGAATATGTGAAATTTTTACAATCACATCTTTAGAGATCAAGAACATACCGGTAAATATGTCTATAAATCAAAAAAACTTAAAGGAGACAGTTAGGTTCATAATGGTCATGCACAAACGTTTATAGGCCGGTAGTATGTTATCAATTACATTGTTGTCCTTTGAAAAAGGTTAGGGGTAATGTATGGGAATTAAAAGTGAGATATTCCAGTCTAACATAATAGTCTCGTCAGGGAAGAACATCTCTGCCGTTATTGCACTTTTGTTCAGTGTGGTGATGGGGCGAATGCTTGGACCTTACGATTATGGGCTTTTTTCATTTTGTATGGTTGTAGTGAGTTTTAGCCTTATATTTACAAATTTAGGAATTAACATGACGTTAACTCGTTTTATTTCTAGTTCAATTGGACAGAATGAATTTTTTAAAGCAGGAGGTATTGTACGACTTCTGTTTAAATACAAAGTATTTCTAACCATCTCAATAAGTTTTATAATTCTTCTTTTCCCCGACTATTTAGCTTCAAATATTTTTAACAAGCCTGAAGCTGCAAACATTGTCTTTTTCGCTGGATTTGTCCTGATATTCCACTCTTTTTTTGATTTCTTCTATGATTTTTTTTTAGGTGTAAAGAA
>CAYZUE010000027.1:0-16218 GCA_964481825.1 Candidatus Hydrothermarchaeota archaeon
AGTCATTAAATAGTATCTCATGTCTTGATCATATTATTTTATAATAATGTATTTTTAGTAAATAAATTTTAGTTGAAGGATTGACTTCTTTTAAAGCGATATAAATAGCAAATGGGTCTACATTTGGATAACATTCAAAACGTTGAGAAATGACAACTTGAAATATGTCCCCTGAATATATGAGGTCCTTCGCGCTCTCTACCGCTTGGATAAATTTCTCCTTATTAAAATTACTTTTTACCTCAAGGTCCCTTGATTTTCTAATTAGATGAACAGGTCTAATCAAAGATAATTCATTTTCTAATTCATTGATTTTTTTATTAGCAATTTTATATGCCTTAGCTATATCACCTTTATTTTTTAGGAAAAGATTTGAAATTAACAATACTTCTTCCCTCCAATGATCAAAAGCAACTAAATCTTTTACTAACATAAACTCAGCATCATTATGATTTAGGTCATCTGATACTTGTTCGCCAATGTTCTCTATATATCTAACAAAATCATAGGAAAAATAACCAAGAAGTCCACCAATAAATCTTGGGAGTTTATCATTATAGATCTTATATCCTGATACTATGCTTTTAAGTTCATTTAAGGGTTTATCAATATTTTTTTGTTCATTTCCATTAATATTTAGAGTTCCATTTTTCAATTTAATTATCTTTTCAGGAGAAAACCCTAAAAATGAATAACGCGCTATTTTTTCACCGATTTCTGCAGACTCTAAGAAGAATGATGTCCTTGATTTTTTTCGAAATGCTGCATAAACATCCTTAGGTGCTAATTCAGTTCTAGAAATCCTTACCAGAGGTATGATGCAAGGATAACCAATATCTTCAGCGATATTAGAAATTTTCTCTAAACTAAATTCAGCCATTAATAAAGGACTCCGTTATTTTTTGTATATTCTCTGATTTCATTAAAGCTGAGCCTATCAAAAATGCATCACAATATAATTTAACAGATCGTAGGTCTGAAATGCTAGATATTCCAGAAGCGCTAATCTTTATTTTATCAATATGCTTAGAGAGTTTTTTGGTCTTATCAAGATTAATACTAAGGGTGTCCTTATCTCTATTATTAATCACGTATATTCGAGCCCCAATCTTTTTGGCTTTATCAATATCTTCCTTTGAGTGAACTTCTACTAAAGGTTCCATGCCTAATTCTCGTGATATTTTTACTAAACTTGATAGTGCTCTATGTCCAAAAAAACTTGATATTAGAAGAATAGAATCCGCACCATAATAATAGGATTCATATATCTGAGATTCTTCAAATATGAAATCTTTTCTTAATATTGGAAGAGACGAATTTTTTGATGCAATTTTTAGATTTGTTAGACTGCCCCCAAAAAACTTACTTTCTGTAAGAACAGACAGTGCACATGCACCCCCTAAATGCATTTCCTTAGCAATGCTTACAATTTTAGGGTTCTCTTTTAAAACTCCTAATGGCGAAGAAGGTTTGATTTCGGTTATTACAGGTATTTTGCCTTCAAATATTTTTGTTTTTATTGCATTTTCAAAACTTTTAGGTTTCCTATCTTTTATTATTTCCTTATCGAAGCCTTTGTAGCGAGCTTTACAATCTTCAAGAATCGTTTCAAAGTTCATATTTTTCAACCACGTGCTGTATACTGTATAATATTATACATTAAAGTATTATTTTACTCTATAAGGATAAAATAAACACCTATTTATAACTTTTGATTTTGTCAAAAAATATTTAGACGCGAAACTTTGAAGACTAAACTATGCGAAGCGATGCAGTTAAAAAAGGAGTTGATAGAACACCTCACCGTAGTCTTTTTAAAGCAATGGGCTATACTAACGAAGATTTAGAACGGCCACTTATAGGTGTTGTTAACACATTTAATGAACTCGCCCCCGGCCACATTCACTTAAAAAGCTTAACAAATGCAGTTAAAGCAGGAATCTATTCTGAAGGAGGGACACCTTTTGAATTTGGCACTATAGGGATATGTGATGGCATATCCATGGGCCATGAAGGCATGAAATACTCTTTACCTTCAAGAGAAATTATTGCTGCGAGCATAGAAACGATGGTTGAAGCTCATCAACTAGATGGTTTTGCAGTAATAGCAAGTTGTGATAAGATAGTACCCGGCTCTCTAATGGCTATTGGGAGAACAAATATTCCAAGTATCATGATAACTGGTGGACCCATGATGCCAGGTAGACACAAAGGTGAGAATATAGATTTAATTCGAGGAGCATTTGAAGGAATAGGAAGATACGAATCTGGAGAGATTACTAGGGATGAGCTTTGGGAATTAGAAGAAAACTCATGTCCAGGATGTGGAAGTTGCGCTGGCATGTTCACAGCGAATACGATGGCCTGTGTAACAGAAGCAATTGGGATGAGTCTACCTTACTGCGCCACTATCCATGCAGTAGACGCTAAAAAAATTAGGATTTCTAAATATTCGGGCATGAAACTAATGGAACTGGTGAAAGAAGATATTAAACCAAATGAAATAATGACCCGAGATGCATTTGAGAACGCCATAATTGTGGATCTTGCCCTTGGTGGAAGTACAAACACTGCTCTTCATATCCCAGCAATCGCCCATGAACTTGGAATCAAGCTGAAATTAGATTTGTTTGATGAACTTAGTAGGACAACTCCTCATATCTGTAACATGCGCCCCGCGGGTCCATACTCCTTAAGAGATCTCGAGGATGCAGGAGGAGTCCCAGGAGTAATGAAAGTATTAGAAGAAAAATTGAAGGATACTAAAACAGTAACAGGTGATAGTTTAAAAGAAAATATTTCAAAAGCTGCAGTATTCAATGAAGATGTTATCAGGCCATTGAACAGGCCGATTCACAAGGAAGGAGGAATAGCAATATTACGGGGTTCTCTAGCTCCAGATGGTGCGGTAGTTAAACAGACTGCTGTTAATGAAACCATGCTTGAGCACAAGGGATTTGCCCGAGTATACGATTCTGAAGAAGATGCGATTCAAGGAATTAAGAGTAGAGAGATAAAGGAAGGAGATATAATTGTTATAAGATATGAAGGCCCGAGAGGAGGTCCGGGTATGAGAGAGATGCTATCTCCAACCTCAGTTCTGATTGGTATGGGTTTGGGAGACAAAGTCGCTCTAATAACTGATGGTAGATTCTCCGGCGGTACACGTGGACCCTGTATAGGGCATGTGTCTCCTGAAGCAGCAGAAGGAACCCCTATAGCACTTGTAAAAAATGGTGACGAAATTTACCTAAATATACCGGAACGTAAATTAGAACTTTTAGTAGATAAAGCTGAGATGGAGAAAAGAACGTGGAATCCTCCAAAATCTAAAATAAAGAAAGGGTATCTTAAGATGTATCAAAAGCTAGTGAGCTCTGCAAGCGAAGGAGCAATTTTGAGAGATTAAATAAAAAATGCAACATAATTTTTATTGATTCTTAAACAAAAAAAATACTGCTTTTTTATAATTAATGAGCCTACCATTTTCAGGTGGGTAATCCAAGCTAAAAGGGCGAATGATTAGGTCAGTTTGAACTTTGGAAGCCATGTTAATTAAGGGGATATACAGTTCTGGATTAGGTCGGATGGAATAAATAAGGTCAGATCCCTCATATATATCCGACTTTGATTTTGTGATGTCATCTTTAAAAGGATAGTTTCCTTTAATATCGACTGCTATTATATCTACATTTACCAATAATCGTTTAAGTTCCTTGTATACTGAAAACTCGTTCCCAATGCCTACCTCAACTATCTTTACCGCTAAAGGATAATTTAGAGCGATATACTCAGCAAAGGATTTATAATCATTAAGCATTTAACCATCTTGTAAATGATCGAAATAATCCCTTTCGACGATATAGATCCAACATTATTAAGTGATATATCTAATGAACTAAAAAAAATTTTTGGTAAATGTAAAGTTTCAGATACAATAGAGGATTTACCTAAAGAGGCATATGATTTTCATAGAAATCAGTATCTTTCAATACCATTTATTAATCTCATGAGTGAGAAAGCTTTGAACGGTGATGGAAAAAAGTTTATCGGGATTACCTGGGTAGATCTTTTTACAGATAAATTTAATTTTATATTTGGACAATCACAAGTAAAAGGTAAAGTTTGTATCATTTCCCTTAAAAGACTATCACCAACTTTTTATAATGAGAAAATGGACTATCAACTACTATTAGATAGGTCAGTAAAAGAAGCAATTCATGAACTGTGGCACTGTTTTGGGATGCGCCACTGTGATGACAAATGTTGTGTAATGACATTTTCTACTAATATAGATGGAGTAGATAACAAATCCTCAAGTATTTGTTTAAAATGCAATGATATTCGTAAGAAAATTCATACTTATGGACCTTAAACGAGTATACGAAATTGAATGTAAATCTTTTAAGGATCCTTATCATATAATGTTTCTATTAAATCTAAATGAAGCATACCCTGATACTTTTCTAGTTGCTGAGAAAAATGGATTTGTAATCGGTTATATTATCTCAAGAAGAATAAATAATAAAGGACATATAATAGCAATTGCTGTTGACCCAATGGCCAGAGGGATGGGAATTGGAAAAGCTCTAATGGAAGCCACTAACAGAGTATTACGAGCTAGTGGAATAATGGAAGTTTATCTTGAAGTTAGAATTTCAAATTTGCAGGCAATAAGATTTTACGAGTCGATGGGATTCAATAAAGAATTATTATTGAATTCTTATTATGCAGATGGAGAAGACGGAATTTTATTGAAAAAAAATATCATCTTACCAACAGTAATACCTTGAATTATTTGGAAGAACATCTATTTGCTAATTCATCAAATTTTTTTGCAAAACTTAGTGGAACAATTTCATTATTTTCAGCTAGCACCTGAGATATATTACAAGCGAGGAGAAGTATGGCATGCTTATGTTCTAATTTAGTTTTATGTATGTGATGTGGTGAAATATCAAGGGATTCATAATCTTCAAAAAATTTATTTGAAACACCATTATCTAGTAAAAACTTCATTAAATAGATTAAAAATTGATGGATATGCAAGAGTTCATCTTTATAAATTTGCACCCTTACATCTCCTAAATTTCAGCATGAAACCAATCCACGCTGCTATGCTGGACTTAAATCTTTTACAGTAAGTAACTGAGTGGATGATGGAATTTTATTTACGTTCCCAACTTTAGCCCCAACTAAGTATTTAACACTTTTTTTCCTAGAAATATCTACAAGTCTTTGAGTAACAACCCCATCAAATATTACTGCGGAAACGTTTTCCTTTGAATTCTGTAAAGCCACTGCTAAATCCCTGACTGCTACTTCTTTAATAACACCAGCATCAGAATCTAAAAGATATGCCTTAAGAGTTCCTGTGAGGTCATTGAACAAATTCTTAAATTTTGGTACATTCTTATCTATTGTAGGTTTTTTTGAAATTTTAGTTGGTGAAGGTTTTGGAGGGGATTTAACCTTACGATGAGTAGTATTAAGAACAGGTTTATTTTTAGACTTATTTTTAGCAGCATTTTCTTTAGACTGTTCTGCGGGTACTTTATTTCTAAGCCCTTTAAATAATTCCTTTTTAGTTAAATCTTCAACTTCCTTCCCATCGGGAGCTCTTGCTACAAAATCGATATCTCCAACTTGTAAAAGTTCTCTCAAGATGAGATCTCCGCCTCTATCGCCATCTAAAAAAGCTATAACTGTTTTTTTACTACTTAACTCAGATATACTTGGAGGGATATTTGTTCCTTCTACAGCAATTGCATTTTTTATACCATGTTTCAAAAGATTTAAAACATCTGCTCTACCTTCAACCACAATTATGCCATCAGAATCTTGGACGTTTGGACCTGCAGGTAGTCGATCTTTACCAAATTTAACTATCGCGCTAAGACGTACTGATTCTTTAACTTCTTCAGTTATCTCCAAACTATCAGGGGTGATTTCATCTACCATTGTAGATAGAATATTTTTAGCACGATCAATTACGCGGGTACGTTTTAATATTCTCACATCAGCAATAGATTCAACAACCACTTTTGCTTCACACGGTCCAACCCGATCAATGGTTTCTAATGCAGCTGCTAAAATAGCTGTCTCAACTTTATCTAAACTTGAGGGAACATTGACAGATCCCTTGGACTTTCCAAGTTTAGATTCAATAGTAACTTCTATTCTTCCAATACGACCTGTTTTTTGCAATTCCCGAAGGTCTAGATCATTACCTAATAACCCTTCTGTTTGCCCAAAAATAGCTCCAACAACATCGGGTCTCTCAATTACACCATTCGCTTCAATATTAGATTTTATTATATACTTTGTAGTACCTAAATCAACTTTACCCATATGAATTTCCTCCTAAATCAACTTTACGTTATCAGTCTTTTCACAAAAATAGCACATATCCCCAGTACTGATAAACTACTTGACAATTACAGTGAACTGTGATGAGATGATAAACTTTTAATTGCTAATCTATGAAAAGATTAATATTAGTTAATGCTTAACAGGTTTTAGTATTAATAGTTTTTCCGTAAAATAGTGTTTTTAATGGATTTTATGAAACTCCTAAAGCTAAATCAGTTAAAGCAGCCTTAGGATTTGATGATTTAACTACCCCTGAAGCTAACAATACACCATCTGCTCCAAGATCTAAAGCTGCTTTTAAATCTTTTCCTGTGCTTATACCTGCACCACATAATACCAGGATCTTACTTCTTATTGCCTTAACTGCATCAACTGAATTTCGTACAATATCTGGGTTAGCCTTTGAAACTGGTATACCTGATCCAATTAAATCAGGAGGCTCAATAGCAACTGAAGTTGGACTCATCTCAGCTAATGATTTACTAACCTGGATATTGTTAGAGCAAGCTATGGTTATTAAGTCCAGTTTATTTGCCTTCCTAATGACTTGATCAATATCTATAATTTTCATAGGGTTTTCAGAATGATTGAGCAAAGTCCCTTGACCACCAGAGGCCTTGATGGACTCTAACGCAATGTGTCCTGTAAAGCTACCAGGTTTGAACGAATCAACATGTTGCGCCAAAACTGGTATTTTAACATTTGCACTTACCAACCCTACATCAATCTGTTGAGGGCAGATAATAGTGGATATCCCTGTCTCCTTGGTAACTTCCTCACAGGCTTTAGCTAATAATAAACCTCTTTCCCCAGAAGATTCTTGATAAGATTTTAAATTTAAGACTATCACTGGAGTTTTTATTTTCATTATCTCACCATTCTTATTTTACCTTCTCAAACCTGTTTTTTAATTTGTCCATTACCTTTGGTAAAGTTGTATACTCCATCTCTTCCAAAGGTAATCTGTGAGGTTCAAAAGGTCCGTGTCGCCTCATATATTCTGCTACTTCTTGAGCTTTTTTTCGAGTGATATCATATGCAGGATCGTTAAATAAGTCAACTGGCCCGATTAAAGCAGCATTATTCACCTGAAAACCTGCGGCAATAACTCTTGGAGGGCCATCAAATCGAGTGCACTGCGAATATTTGAAAGGAACAGGCATGAGAGGCCCATTATGAGAACCTCGCATCCATCCACTTACTAAGTGCGGAAATGCAAAAGGTTCAAGAATTTCTCCAAGAGCAGGTAACCCTGATTGTGCTCTGACTAAAGTAACGGGGTCGTCTTTTCCAACATATTCCCCTGCTATTTGATACAATTTTTCGGTACTGATTGCTGCAACTGGCTCGTCATCTGGCAATTTTGGATGACCCTTCTTTGGATAAACTCGCTTAATCACATATCTGCTTTTCGCACCTATTAATGCAAGTATATCATACATCTCTTCTGGAGAATTCATAAAAACACGTTGATGGTTTTGGATATCCCATATTTCAAATGTAAAACCATCGTGACAACTAGAATCAATAACTAATCCGGCGGTGTTAAATGGATCTGCAAACATTTTAAAAACGGGTAGATTAAACGCACCTGGTTCAGTCTTGTCCATCATAAAAGCAACAAGGGGTTCTCCTGACCTTTCAGTAAATTCGAGCTCTGCTATCCCCGGACCCAACCCTTTTACGTTTCCCGAAAACGCATCACTCAATAAATCTTGACCTGCGCCATACAGTTTAAGTTCTTTTGCTTTCTTTGTAGCAGCTTTAAATGTATCCCATGCTAAACTATGAACCTTATTATTATCAGCTCCTCTATGATGCCCCATTAGTAATTCCAAGTCATCACCTGCGGCTAAAATATGAAAATCTACTATTAAACCGTCTTCTTTAGCTTTAGAAAGCTGTTTTTCTGCAATAATTTTTAAATCTGGATGGACTTTTGCATGTCCAGGATAGCTTCCCACATCAGCTTTAATTAAACTAATCGTTGTCTTCATCTACTTCCTCCTACGTTATTGTCTATAACTCGTTTTACTTTCCTAATATTAAAACTATTGATAATTTATTCGCCCATGAGTTGAAGAATTATCGTTCTTCTCCGAGATTTAGTATCTAAATTTATAAATACAATCTGTTGATACGTGCCTAAGATAAGATTCCCATCAGCAAATGGAACAACCAAGCTTGGCCCTATAAAAGTAGCTCTAATATGACTTTTTCCATTATCACATCCCCATGTCTCATGGTGGGAATACTCGATATTTGTAGGTGCAATCCTTTCAAGGGCTGAGGGCATATCCTTTAGAAGCCCAGGTTCAAATTCGATAGTACTTATTGCACCAGTGGCTCCTGGAACAAATACCGTGACAATTCCGTCTCGAATATTTGAATTCTTAAGAACTTTAACAACTTCATTAGTTATATCCTTAAGATCAACATCCGCTTTGCAATCTACTTCAATTTCCTTTGTAATAATCTTCATATTTACTAAAGTTAGTACTATTTGATCCTTTAATTATTTTGGAATATTAATAGTCCTTTATTTCCATTGATGATAAATGGATTGTTTCCCTTTGTACCTCTTTTTTATTAATGAAGAAAAATATGTAATGGGCCCGAAGGGATTCGAACCCTCGACCACCCGGTATCCCACATTTCATAGCTATGGAAATTGTTATGAGCCGGGCGCTCTAAACCGACTAAGCTACGGGCCCTTACTAAATTGATACAATTTTATTACATGCATTTTTTTTAAAGTTTTAAGTGATAAATATATCCTATAGAATCTCAGATAGAACGGATCATTAACTTTTTTAATCTAGGATTCATGTTCCCTAAAATATTGTTAAAAATGATTTATCCAATAAATATTTAAACTATCGGTAACTATCGAAAAAAATGGTAAGATATATAGTGGTGATGCATTGAATTTAATAGATAACTATATACCCGTAATTATCTTCATTATTGTAGGTATAAGCTTTCCATTAGGTTCTCTAATTTTATCTAGATTGATAAGACCTACTATAAAGAATCCAGAAAAATTCACCACATATGAATGTGGAGAAATTCCTATTGGTGAAGCCTGGCACCAATATAACATCCAATATTATATGTACGCAATTTTACTTGTTATATTTGATGTAGAAGTACTTTTTTTTTATCCATGGGCCGTAGTTTATTTTGACCTGGGATTTCAGGTTTTAGCTGCTGGATTGTTATTCTTACTTATTGTTTTTATTGGATTAGTATATGAATGGAAAAAAGGGGTCCTTGCATGGGCGCAATAACATTTATAAAAAGCAACAAATTGCAATCAATTGTTGATAAAAACCCTATAGTTAGATTTGCAAGATCAAAGTCTCCATGGATGTTCTCTTTTGGATTAGCTTGCTGTGCAATCGAGATGATAACAGCAGGAACATCTCGCTTTGATGCTATGGAAAGATTTGGAATGCTTGCAAGAGCATCTCCTCGCCAGTCGGATGTAATGATAGTTGCTGGATGGGTAACTTCTAAAATGGCTCCAAGAGTTAAACGGCTTTACAACCAAATGCCTGAGCCTAAATATGTAATTGCAATGGGGGAGTGCTCAATCTGCGGAGGACCGTGGTTTGACTCGTACCACGTTGTAGATGGTGTGGATAAAGTAATACCTGTTGATGTTTATATACCGGGCTGTCCCCCACGCCCGGAAGCTCTATTAGACGGTATAATAAAATTGCGAAAGATGATTCGAAATGGTGAGACAAACTACGATAAGAAAATGAGAGGTGAACTAAATGAGTGAAATTCTTAGTTCGCTGACTGAAAAGTTTCCAGATTCAATCACAAACACCAAGGTGCAACGAAAGACACGTATCTGGGTAACTGTAAAAATAGATGTCTTAATTGATGTTTGTGAATACCTTAAAAATAAACAAGATTTTAATCATCTATCAAGTGTAGTAGGAGTGGATTATAAAGATAGATTTGAAGTAGTGTACCATCTTTGGTCGTATTCTAAAAAAAGGCAACTTTCGCTAAAAGTACCCTTGGAAAAGGAGAATCCTAAAGTAAAAACAGTTACAAAAATCTGGCGTAGTGCAAATTGGCATGAAAGAGAGACAGCTGAACTTTTTGGAATAACATTTGAAGAGCATCCATATCCAAAACATTTGCTATTAGCTGACGATTTTGAGGGTTATCCATTGAGGAAGGATTTCAAACTTGTGGAAAAACCTTGGTTTGATAAGAACGATGCATCTGAAAAACAAAAAACCGATTAGGGATATAATCATGATGCCATTGAGAAAATTTGAATATGAGGAGATAGGTGAAGGACGTTTAGTTATAAATCTAGGACCCCAGCACCCAAGTACCCATGGAGTTTTACGTTTAATTGCTGAGCTTGATGGTGAGAGAGTTAAGAAAGTATTACCTATCATTGGATATCTCCATCGAGGATTTGAAAAAATAGCAGAAAATAGGAATTATCCAATGATTGTTCCACTTACAGATAGACTTGATTACCTATCGGCCATGAGTAACAATATGGTTTATTGCCAAGCAATTGAAGAATTGATGAATATCAAAATATCTGAAAGAACTGAATACATTAGGGTCATAGTATTAGAACTTCAGCGAATCGCGAGTCATTTAGCTTCAGTCGGATTTTTTGGGAACGATGTTGGAGTTACTTTCACAGCTATGATGTATACTTTTAGAGAACGAGAGCTCATAATTAACCTTTTTGAAACATTAAGTGGTGCAAGATTAACTTATAATTACATAAGAATAGGCGGTTTGCGGGAGGACTTACCAAAGGGATTTGAAAATAATGTTCTCCAATCTATTGATATAATTGAAAAAAAAGTTGATGAATACGAAGAATTTTTTAGCGAAAACGAGATATTTCGGAGGAGAACCCAAGGGATTGGAGTTTTAAAATTAAAAGATGCCATTAATTTAGGGGCAACCGGTCCTGTTCTAAGAGGTTCAGGACTAAAATCTGATGTGAGAGTAACAGACCCTTACACTATTTACGATCGATTTGATTGGGACATTATAACAGAAAAAAAAGGTGATTGTTTTGCAAGATATAACATTTGGATTAACGAGATTCGGCAAAGTATCAGTATCGTGAGACAGGCACTTAACGGACTCCCTAAAGGAGAGATTAATGTAAAAATTCCTAGAGTAATAAAACCAGAACCTGGAGAAGTGTATAGCAAGATAGAAAGCCCTAGAGGCGAACTTGCAATGAATGTAATTAGTGATGGAACCCCGAAACCATATCGGCTAAAAATAAGAAGTCCTGCATTTTGCAACCTCTCTTTACTACCAACTATCTCAGAGGAAGGATTAATCGCGGATTTAATAGCAACACTTGGTTCAATTGACCCTGTATTTGGTGAGGTAGATAGGTAATGGAATATTTATTATCTTTATTAGTCTATTTATCTAACCCTTGGGTAAAGGGTTTAGTTGGGGGCATTGGACTAGCATTAGCAATTGCAGGTTCAATAGTTCTATTGCTTTGGGTTGAAAGGAAATTCATTGGGCGCCTTCAACATCGCTATGGGCCGAATAGGGTGGGAAAATTTGGTATTTTACAGCTTGTAGTTGATGGAATCAAACTTCTAACTAAAGAAGACATTATTCCAGATGCTGCAGATAAAACTGTATTCAAACTAGCACCAATAATTGGTTTTGCTATTGCATTCCTACCATTTCTTGCGATTCCTTTTAGTGAAACGATGATTGTATCGGATTTGAATGTAGGTATATTATTCATACTTGCAGTCTCATCGATGGCCGTTGTGCCAACTCTAATGGCCGGTTGGTCTCCAAATAATAAGTATAATCTCCTTGGAGGAATGCGCGCAGCGGCTTTAATGATCAGTTATGAAGTCCCTATGGGCCTAGCTATCATAGGGGTAGTAATGTTAACTGATTCTATGAGCATGGTGGAAATAGTTAAAGCTCAAGAAAAAATTTGGTTTATATTTCCTCAAGCACTAGGTTTCGTCGTATTCGTTGTGGCCGCGTTTATGGAAGCAGCTAGACTTCCTTTTGATTTACCTGAAGCTGAATCTGAGATTGTTCAAGGATGGACAACTGAGTTCTCTGGAATGAAATTTGCTATGTTACTCTTTGCAGAATATATACATTCAATACTAGCTTCATTATTAATTGTTATACTGTTTTTAGGAGGTTGGCATGGACCAATTCTACCAGCACCAATTTGGATTTTAATTAAAACATTCATAGTTATGCTAATTCTAATGTGGATGCGTGCGACAGTGCCACGAGTTAGAATTGATCAACTACTTAATGTTGGTTGGAAAGTACTAATCCCTCTGGCAATGATCAATATTGCTTTCACAGGGACAGCAAGGGTGATTTTAGGGTGATATCGTGGAAATAATAGCTTTTGGTGTGATTTCATTTATAATCCTATTAGCATCGATTGGTATGGTGGCTTCGAAAAATATGGTTCATAGTGCTCTTTCCCTAGCTGTTGCTTTTATTGGAATAGCTGCCCTATTCATTTCCCTTGAAGCAGAATTCCTTGCCATGATTCAAGTGCTCATATACGCTGGAGCTGTTGTAGTCCTAATGTTGTTTGCAGTAATGCTTACTAAAAGGGATAGGGAGAGTTCTAGATGACTGCTATAATCGATGGATTAAAAGGTGTTACACTATTAGTTTTCATATGGCTTCTTATAGCCTCAATTACAGATTTAAATTGGTACTCTGGAATAAATACCTTTGAAGGAACTACGGAGGCTATTGGGAGAGAGTTATTTTCAAATTACGTGTTTCAATTTGAAATAATAGCCATTTTATTACTTGCTGCTATGGTGGGGGCTATCTATCTTGCTAAGGAGGGAACGGTGAAATGATACCCATCCATTATTATTTGATATTATCTATTCTAGTGTTTGGGATAGGAGCGTTAGGCGTACTAACTACAAAGAATGGAATTAAACTTCTTATGTGTATAGAATTGATGCTTAATGCTGCTAACATAAATCTTGTAGTTTTCTCAAGATATATTGGAGACATACATGGTCAAGTTTTTGCAGCATTTATAATATCCATTTCTGCAGCTGAAGTTGCGGTAGGACTTGCAATAGTCCTAATGATATATAGGATCCATGGCACTATAGACTTTCGGAAAATCAAGAAGATGAGGTGGTAGAGGAATGCTTGAATATGCATGGATTATACCCATTTTACCTCTGATATCATTCATATTGATTCTCCTATTTGGAGATAAGCTAAAAGAGGGTGGGGGGCATGTAGCAGTTGCATTCATTGGAGCCTCAATGATAATTTCTCTTCTATGCATCTCTGATGTTTTATCGGGTAATTCAATAGAAATAAGGGGTATTAATTGGATAAATTGGGAGGGTTTTGAGTTTGGAATTCTTGTAGATTCACTAGCAGGGCTAATGATGTTTGTAGTTTCTTTCGTAGGATTCCTAATAGTGGTCTATTCTTTGGGGTACATGCATGGTGATGATGGTGTTCAGCGATATTATGCGGAAATAAGTCTCTTTATTGCAAGTATGCTGGGAGTGATAATGGCTAATAATCTTTTGCTTCTTTTTATTTCATGGGAACTTGTGGGATTATGCTCTTATCTACTTATAGGATTCTGGTATCGGAAACCAAGTGCTGCAAGTGCTGCTAAAAAAGCCTTCCTGGTAACTCGTGTAGGTGACTTTATGTTTTTATTAGGAATTATTGTTATATACATCCACTTTGGAACCTTTAATCTATTGGAACTTTTTGATGCTGCTCCAAATTTAGAAGGAGTTGCTAGTGGCTTCCTTGGAGTATCTGTTTTAACCCTCTCTTCTCTTTTACTATTTGGGGGGGCTGTTGGTAAAAGTTCTCAATTTCCCCTTCATGTTTGGCTTCCAGATGCTATGGAAGGTCCGACAACCGTTAGCGCATTAATTCATGCGGCTACCATGGTTAAGGCAGGCATATACCTCATCGCCAGAGCTTTTCCCTTATTTACACCAGTCTCGCTTCTAGTAGTAGCGATCGTTGGGATTATAACGGCTTTGATTGCCGCTGCAATGGCCGCGGTTATGACTGATATTAAACGTATCATTGCTTACTCAACTATAAGTTCACTTGGCTTAATGACTCTAGCATTAGGTCTTGGAGGGTATGCTGCAGGATTATATTACTTGATGAATCATGCATTTTTTAAAGCTCTACTGTTCTTAGCTGCTGGAAGCGTACTTCATGCTACAAATGTATTTGATATTCGCCACATTCGAGGACTACGGACAAAAATGCCTATAACTGCAGCAACGGCATTTATAGCTGCATTGTCTCTATCGGGGTTGCCCCCCCTAGGAGGGTTCTGGGGAAAGGATGAAATATTAATCGCTTCTTTTTCAGGAGGAATTATCTTTTTTGTGATGACTCTCATTGTATCTTTTCTAACTACATTTTTCACTTTTAGATGGTTCTTCTCTATTTTTATGGGTAAACCAAATGAGGCCGCGAAGCATGCCCATGAATCGCCTAAGATAATGACATTTCCTTTAATAATCATCGCATTTGGAGTAGTATTAGTGACCCTCCCTATATTCATGAATTTTGAACATTGGATCTTGAGTTGGTTGCCAATTTTAACTTTAAATAAATTACATCACGCTGGTCATGGACCTGACTTTGTTGTACCCTTAGCCGTAAGCATTCAATTAATCGCCTTATATCTTGCATATAATATCTATTGTAAGGAACGATTCACAAGCGAGATTTTCATCAAAAGATTTGGGCCTATTCACACCTTAATTCTGAATAAATTCTATTTAGATAATATCTACCTTGTTTTTGCTGAACGTATTGTAGGTGGATTTTCTTTTGCTTTAAACAAATTTGACCTTGGAGTAGTTGACGGAATTGTCAATGGGGTTGGCATAGTTTCTATGAGAATTAGTTCTAGATTGAGAAAAATTCAAACAGGGTTGGTACAGGACTATGCTAGCGTTATGCTTATGGGTATATGCGCATTATTAATACTCCTAAAAGTTGGAGGTGGACTTTAATGATAACCATCCTAACGTACCTGCTTCTATTACCCCTGCTTGGTTCGATATTGGCTTACATAGTTGGTAGGAAAAATATTAGGTATGAGAAAATACTTGCTATTTTAGTATCTACACTTACTTTCTTATTATCAGTCTTACTTTATCTAGACTTTAGATTGAACCCTAAAAAGTGGTTCCCAGGTGAAAGCCACGTATGGGTAGAACAACTTGGTATTTCGTACACTTTAGGTGTGGATGGGATAAGCATGCCTATGGTGATGCTTACAACATTATTAATGACAGTTGCAATTGTTGCATCCTGGGACTATATCAAATTCAGAGAACGTGAATATTACGCAGTAATGCTAATACTGCAGGTAGGTTTAACTGGAGTATTTATTTCCTTGGATTTGTTTATATTTTTCATATTTTGGGAAATCGTTTTAGTTCCTATGTTCTTTTTAATAGGTATCTGGGGAGGTCCGAGACGCCAATATAGTGCTATGAAATTTTTTGTATTTACCCATATCGGTGGGCTAGCAATGCTACTAGGATTCGTAGCTCTCTTCCTCCGTTCAGGGGAAACTGGGCATTACACTTTTAGTATGATCGCATTAACACAGTTGATTCAAATTCATCCTGAGATATTTACCATGGATTTCCAAAAATTAGTTTTCATCGCTATTTTCTTAGGATTTGCATTTAAAATGCCTCTTGTTCCTTTTCACACCTGGCTTCCAGATGCACATGTTGAAGCACCGAGTCCAGTGAGCATAATCTTAGCCGGAGTTTTACTTAAAATGGG
>CAYZUE010000028.1:0-15712 GCA_964481825.1 Candidatus Hydrothermarchaeota archaeon
TGCTAACGAAGTAGAGGTTATATTAGTTGAGACAGATCAAGGACGTAGCATTTTAGGAGTTGTTGACGGATTTAAGCCTAATGGAATTGAAAAGGAAGAAGACGTTGATAAAAGAAAAGAATTTCTAAGAAACATTGGCTACAAATGTTAAAATATCATAATAAAGTTGGAAGACGCTGTATAAATCTATTTTACCGGTACTAAATTACATATTTTTACTAGTAAATATGTGCTGGTACCTCTTCTCACACATTAAATTATTCCCCTAAATCTTTTTCATTGTTTTTTAAAAAAATATAATCAAGAGTTTATATTGTTATTGTTTTCTATTCCCCTTTCATAATTCTATGGGTATACGATTAATTCCTAAAATCGTTGTTCAAAAAAAAAAATGATGGGCCAGTTACGGCCCAGTTTTCTAAATATTTATAACGTAGTTTATGTCTTAAATTTTTTTAACATTTGATGCTTTAAGGCCTTTTTCTCCTTCTTCTACATCAAATTCTACTCTATCATTCTCTGTGATAGATTCTCCATCAATTCCAGATTCATGAACGAAAACATCTTCGCCCTCATCTTGCTGTATAAATCCAAATCTTTTAACTCTATTATAAAATTTAACAGTACCAGTAACCACTTTTTCACCTCCTTAATAACGAATTATAATAAAAATAAATTAAAATCAATAATTACACCAACAAAATACGCCACTGCCAATTTACAAAATATTTTTAAATCAATTCCTGTTTCTTATGCCTTTTATTTTTTTATCTACTGCAAAAATTATTGAACATTATTCACGTTCTACTTAATATATTTATCCACAATTGAAAGTTTTTTTCGGTTAATATATAGATTTAGAGCGTATCTTAAGTTTATTATATTATATTATTAAACGCTTCTATTCCTCTTTCATAATTCTATGGGTATACGA
This sequence comes from Candidatus Hydrothermarchaeota archaeon, assembly GCA_964481825.1. Taxonomy (GTDB): domain Archaea; phylum Hydrothermarchaeota; class Hydrothermarchaeia; order Hydrothermarchaeales; family JALUUU01; genus CAYZUE01. The sequence continues at coordinate 935 of CAYZUE010000028.1, forward strand.
TTTTAATTTAATCTTTTTTTTTACAATTATCTTCAACTAAATTATATCTTCTTATTATTTTCCAATATTTTTTTCTAAATTATTATTTGTTCTAATTCAATATCTAATTTTAAGAACTAAAAATTCATTTCTTGCCTACGATCTAAATACTCGTAAAGAGCTCTAATTTGTTCGCCACCGTCTTGTGGAGCTGGAATTATATGATAGTAAGATTTTCCTTTGCTCTTTAAGGCAGGTTTAGAAAGAAGCATGTTCCCTCTTTCAATTAGCCATAAACTGAATCGTATTAAATCGCTATTCCTATAAACCAAACCTCTCCACTTTCCATTATTATCTTGAATAATGCCGTTATGCTCTTCTAAAATCTTAAGATATCGCTTCTTGTTCCTTTTTCGCATTCGTTCTAATTGAACTTTGTTGTAAGTCCGTTTTATACCCTTTTGAGTAAGAAGTTTCTGAAGTGTACTTTTTGATATTTTGGTATCAATAGAAATCTCTCCCAGACTGTTGTAGGGCCGCTTCGAAAGGCATCCTGTAACTGTCATCATGTCAGCTTCAAACGAGCTTATGTCCCCCTTAAAAGCCTTTGCGTGTCTGCGAGGTTGACCTTTTAATCTCTCTTCAGCGAGTTGAATAAAGAGGTTTTTCATATAGATATAATTGATTTTCATTTAGATAAAACTTTTCTATCAATAATTTAATACGTGATTAATTCAAATTTATAAAAATTATGATAATAAGTTTCGATGCGGATGGTACTTTAGTAGATACTGGATTCATGGAGACTTTCTGGAATCGTGGTATCCCGGAACTATTTTCCAAAAAGCATAATATAACCTTTAATGAAGCCAAAATAAAAGTATCGGATTTATATCATAATGTAGGAGCTAATGATATTAGATGGCACTTGCCAAAATATTGGTTTGATATTTTGGGTCTAGAAGAGAGATTAGAAGATGTAATAAGACTCTTTAAGAATGATTTAAATGTATATCCTGATGCATTAAGTGCTTTGAACATTCTTCAGGAAAAATATGAGCTAATTGTAATATCGACTGCTCCTCGAGAAATTTTAGACTTTGAACTTGAATGTGTTGGAGATTACTTCACTAAAAGTTTTTCATCTACAACAGACTTCAAAAAAGTGAAAAAGACAGCTAAAGTTTACCACGATATTCTAAAAATTATGGGAGTTAAAGGGGAAGAAATTATTCATGTTGGTGATCATTGGGATTTTGATTATCTAGCACCTATGGAAGTAGGTATTAAAACTTATTATTTAGATAGAACTGGAGTAAAAAAAGGGGATACCATAGTAAAAAATTTAGACGAGTTTCAAAATAAAATTGAAAATCTTTAAAATGATTTCATTTCTAAGGCTCTGAATCAATTGAAATTTTTCCCATGGCTTCTAATTCTTTTAGTAATTGCTCATCTGATTTGCCTTCAATTGGAATACCTAAATTCTGGGATATTTTTCTAATTCTAACTGAATCTTCTTCGAATCCGTCATCAAAATCCTTTCTTGCTCTTCCTAAAGATCGTGCTAACTCGGGCAACTTTCTGCTACTTAAAATAAAGAAAAGGATAGGTAAGATTAAAAGGATAATGATTTCTTGAACCCCTAACATTGTAAATTCGTATTTACCTTCCTCCTTAATAATTTTTATTAAGATATCACAATAATTTTCACATTGTAATAAATCGTCAAATTCCATTTACCAAATTATAAATACCTTTGCCTTTCCATTTTGATAATGTGCGTGTTGCTGTTATCGGATCAGGACTTGGGGGCTTGTTATCTGGTATTTGTCTTCAGAAGAAAGGATTCGATGTTACTGTTTTTGAATCATTGAGATATCCTGGTGGAAGATTTACAAATCGGAACTATAAAGGGTACCAAATTTCTACTGGAGCCTTACATATGATACCTCACGGGAGCCGGGGTCCTTTCGGGCAAATGTTAACCTCTCTTGATTTAAATTTTAATATTATCGATTCTGTCCCTAACGGCGAATTTAGGATAAACAATAGAAATTATCTATTTGATGAAATACCTGATGTTTTCTCTTTTGTAGATAGGATAAAATTGACTATTGTTTTCTCTAAGCTCCTTACTTTTGGGGATGCTGGGGATGAAAGTTTACATGACTGGCTTAAAAAACAGATTAAAAATCCTATCGCTTTACAACTTACAGATTCCTTTTGTGGCTGGGCTTTAAGTATCAACTCTACCCAAATTTCTGCGAAAGAGTTTATAGCCATTACTAAGAATATTAAACGTTTTAAAGGTCCCGGTATCCCCATTGGCGGTTGTAAAGGTATTACCGATGCCATCATAGATGGATTTGAGAATGAGAATGGTCATTTAAAATTGGGATGTAAAGTTGGGAAAATAGGAATAGAAAAAGACAATATTAAACATATTGAAGTCAATAACGAAAAAAAATATTTTGATATTATCGTAAGCGATATTGGACCAAAAGGAACCAATATCCTTATTAATAATAAATTTTCTGGAGACTATTTAAATAAAATTAATAAGGTAGAAGAGGCATCCGGAATAAAAATTAGTGTTGCCTGTGATAAACCGATGTTAGGGCATACTGGTGTCCTATTTACTCCTGAATCTAGGAGAATAGATGGGGTTAATGAGGTTACTAATGCAGATTCTAAATTGGCACCAGATGGAAAGCACCTTCTTATGGCACATCAGGCATTTACACCAGGAAGTGATGTGCGTAAGGAAATTCAACTTGGTATCGTTGACTTGCACAACATTTTCCCAAATTTCAAAAAAAATTGTCGTGTTATTTCAGCTCAATGTTATCGTGGCAATTGGCCCGTGAATAGGGCAGTTTCTGGACTTCAAATAGACCATAAGACGCCAATTAATGGCCTTTTTCTTGTAGGGGACTCTGTTAAACCCAGCGGATATATGGAAACCGAAGGCGTAGCTGCCGGAGTAGAACTTGCAATAAAATCAATCGAGAATCTTTAATACTATATCAATTATTATAAAAAGTGAATATTAATCAACCGTATTATTGTTCCTATTACTTTTCCAACGCTGTTGGCAACCCTTTATATTTTTGATAAATTATTAATAAAAACAACGAAAATGTTAGTGACTTGCAAATTGATTTTGTATAAGATTATAAATTGGAGAAAAACCGATGACATTAACATAACTCTGCATCCATATTTAAAATAACTAAAAATGATAATATTGATTATTGAAGGATATTAGGGGAAGAATTACGATGGATTTAGAAGATATTGTTAGTAAGATAGTCAATGAAACTGAAATTGGCGAGGAAGAAATAAGAGAGAAAATAAATTTGAAGCAAAAAGAGCTTGGAGGTTTAGTAACATCTATTGGCGCTGCTCATATAGTTGCTAATGAGGTAGGAGTTGATCTTCTAGAATCATTTTCAACAATTAAAGAATCGAAAATCGATGCAATTATCCCTAATATGAGCAGTGTTGACGTTGTAGGTAGAGTTATCCAGATTTTCCCTAGTAAGGAATTTAATAAATCAGACAATACTAAAGGCAGAGTTCTTTCTGTGATACTTGCAGATGAAACAGGAAATATACGGGTTGTGTTTTGGGGTAGTGATGTTCTTGAAGTAGAGGACAAACTTAATGAAGACGATATCCTGCGGATAAAGGAAGGTTATACAAAAGAGAATATCAATGGTGAAGCTGAAATACACATTGGTGTTAAAGCTAGAACTGTAATTAACCCGAAAGACGTGAATAAAGAAGAAATACTTCTCCCTGAACATATGAAAAAGAAAATAATTGACTTGAAAGAAGGTATGTCAAGTATCAATGTTTTTTTCAGAGTTATACAGATTTACGAGGTCAGAGAATTTGAAAGAGAGAATAACAAAAAAGGAAAGGTTGTGAACCTAGTTGTACGTGATGAAACAGGAGTTGCGAGATTGGTCTTATGGGATGATGATGTTGGCCTTGTTGAAAAGGGCAAAATAAAAGTGAATGATTTACTCAGTGTAAAAAAAGGGTATGTTAAAATGCGGTATGACGAGCCCGAAATAAATGTCGGTAGATATGGAAAGATCATTGTCAATCCTCCTGAAGAAGATATAGTTCAAATACCTGAAATTCAAGACGTTGAAAAAGTTGAGAGGTGGAATATTGCAGATTTAAAAGATGGGCAACTAGCAGAAATAAGAGGGACTATGTTAGATATCTACGACAATATAACATTATTTGATAGAAAAGATGGAAAAGGTATGGTGGTAAATGGAGTTATCGATGATGGTACTGCAAATATGAGAGCAGCATTTTATGATAAGATGAGCGAGGCTCTTTTAAATATCACTCTTGCGGAAGCAGATTCTAGAGATATTACCGATAAAATCCAAGAAAGGAAACGCAAATTATTAGGCCGTGAGATTATTGCTACTGTACGTGTTAAATATAATGATTTCACAGGTAGAAATGAATTAATTGTAAAAGGTTTAAACATAAATCCAGATCCAATAATAATTGGAGAAAACTTATTAAAAGATTTAAAATCTTAAGGACTAAAAAAATAAAGTAGGAGAAGAAAGATGGAGTTAGAAGATTTACCAGGTGTTGGAGGAACTACTGCTGATAGACTTAGGGAATCAGGATTCAATACTGTTGAGAGCATTGCAGTAGCTAATCCGGGGGCGATGAAAGATGTGGCAGGTCTTGGTGAGAGTGCAGCAACTAGAGTAATAAATGCCGCAAGAGAATCTTTGCAGATGGGTTTTATGACTGGGACTGAAGTATGGGAAAAAAGACAAACTCTGAAAAAGATTAAAACTAGCAGTGATAAACTTGATGAACTTCTTGGAGGAGGGATCGAGACTCAGGCTATAACTGAGTTCTTTGGCGAGTTTGGCTCAGGCAAAACCCAGATTTGTCATCAACTAGTTGTCAGTGTTCAACTTTCAAAAAAACTCGGAGGCCTTGGAAAAAATGCTATTTACATTGATACTGAAAATACTTTCCGTCCTGAGAGAATCATACACATGTCTGAAGCATTGGACCTCGATCCTGATACAATTTTAAATAACATAGTTGTGGCAAGAGCTTACAATAGCGATCATCAGATGTTAATGGCTGAAAAGTCTGAAGAGTTGATAAAGGAGAAGAATATTGGTGCTATAGTTGTAGATTCATTAACTTCACAATTTCGAAGCGATTATACAGGTAGAGGCATGTTAGCTGATAGACAGCAAAAACTCAATAGACACATGCATGGACTCCAGAGATTAAGTGATATCCATAATCTTGCAGTTATCGTAACCAATCAAGTCATGAGTAGGCCAGATTTCTTTTTTGGAGATCCTACAGCACCAATAGGAGGGCATATCGTTGGTCATTCAGCAACTTTTAGGATTTATTTGAGAAAGTCTAAGGGTGGCAAAAGAGTTGGTAGGCTTATAGATTCTCCAAATTTACCTGAAGGAGAAGCAATATTTCAAGTATTAAAAGACGGGATACGTGATTGATAGCAATTTTTATCCTTTAAGGTAATTATCTTTAGTCATGTCAATTAGAGCAGTAGCGATAGATATTGATGGTACCTTATCTGATGAATCTAGGAATCTTCATTTAGGGGCTATTAGGAAGATTAGGGAAATCGAGGCCAGGGGCATACCAGTAATTTTGGCAACTGGAAATATACTATGCATCTCTGAAGCGGCTTCTTTTTTTATTGGAACTTCAGGTCCTTTAATTGTGGAAAATGGCGGCATTATAAAAACTAAATCTCAGAGGGCAATGTACCTAACTGAATCTCGCGAAATTAATAAAGCTTATCAGCATCTTTCAAAATCTTTAAATGTAAAAAAAGTGGCTAGATCTGAACTAAGAAAAACTGAGATAGCTATTTATCGAACATTAAGTGTTGAAAAAATAAAAGATGTATTAAAAAACTTTAATGTTGAGGTTGTGGATACAAAGTTTGCAATTCATATCAAAGACCCAGGAGTAAATAAAGGGAAAGCTTTAGCATTAGTTGCAAAGGATTCTGGTCTGACGCCTGACCAAATAGTTGCAATTGGAGATAGTGAAAATGACAGGGAAATGTTGCAGTTTGCTGGCTACTCAATTTCGGTCGGTGAGGAGAAATTAAATACTGTTTGTGATTATGTAACAAAGGGCAGTGCGGGGAAAGGGGGGGAGGAGGCTCTAAAACGGGTCCTTTCAATCACAAATTAATTTATTTTAATATTTTATTATATATTAACGCTATTTTGACCATGTTTCACAAATTGCGCTAGTAGGGCTTCAATTTGAATCAGATCGTTACTCCCTTCAGTTAGTCTAAAATCACACTCTCCAATTTTATCTACTAGTGTAATCTTATTCTCTTCAGGAATATTTAGATTAAATACCTCCCTATGGAATTGACTGACTACATCTTCCCCTGTCATTCCATTGGAGATCATGATTTTCCTTAGTTCCGTACGGGCTTTCATAAAATCTCCATTTAGTGCTACTACAAGGATTTTCCTAATATATTCTGGTCGCACTTTCGCTGCAATTCTGAAAATAAGTTTCTCATCTATAGTCTTGTCCATTACACTTGAAGATTGTAAAAGATTAATTGCCATTCGAAGGTCACCTTCAGAAACGTACACAATTGCACCTATTGCATTTTCTGTTATGGACATCCCTTCAGATTCAGTAATAAATTTGATTCTTTCTATCATGGCATTTTCAGCAATAGGCTTGAAACGAAATAGAGCACATCTTGATTGTATAGGTGCTATTATTTTGCTAGAGTAATTACATGATAATATAAATCTACAGGTTCCAGTGTAGCGCTCCATTGTTCTTCTCATTGCGTTTTGAGCATCCTTTGTTAAAGCGTCAGCTTCATCTAAGAAAATAATCTTAAAGTCGCTATTCAAAGCCTGAGTACGTGCAAAGCTCTTAATATTCCCTCTTACAACATTAATTCCACGCTCATCACTAGCATTAAGTTCTAGAAAGTTTACCTTCCAGTTGTCTTCAAATATTTCTTTTGCTAGGGCAATTGCGGATGTAGTTTTCCCTGTACCTGGAGGCCCAGCAAAGAGTATATTCGGAAGATTATGCGACTTAATATATCCTTTAAGTCTTTCAACAACTTCTATTTGGTCGGTAATTTCCCCAACTTTTTTAGGTCGATACTTTTCTACCCATATACTTTTTATCATATTTTTACTAAATCTCCTTTAACTTATATTTAGTTATTTTTATAAGAATTATACATTTTTAAACGAGTTAGATTAAACCTATTTTTTTCATACATTCAGAACCAAAAGGTCCATATTTTTCTTCTTCAAAACAAAGGTAATAGCAATTTCGTATTTTCTTTCCGCATCGTAAACAATTACTCAGACATTCAAATTTTTTTATTCGTCTATCTATATTATTGTTGATATTTGTGGATGTGAAATAAATTCTACCTTTATCTCTAATTATCAATCCTTTTTCTTCTCCAAGTTTCAGGATTTTTTTTATTGTATCCGGAGATTTCGTTACAATCTTAAGAATATCTACTATTTCTTTTACTGTCAGTTCCTTGCTATTAACGTAAGTTAGTAGTTTTAAGCCATTTTTAATTCGCATGTATCAAAACCTTTAAAAGAAATTGAATTAGAACTTTTCCCCATGGTTAAACGTGCATCCAGGAAGTTTGATTTAAAACAATTAGAGAATGAAATTCAAATTGGCTGGGATAATGATAACATCTATGAAAAGGTTAAGGATGCGCGTAAAGGAGGGAAAAAGTACTATTTTCTTGATGGTCCACCCTATGCTAGTGGAAGTATCCACCTTGGTACTGCATATAACAAAATTCTTAAGGATTCGATTATTCGTTTCTTATCGATGAGGGGTTATAATGTTCGTAGGCAAGCTGGCTGGGACTGTCATGGATTACCAATTGAAGTTAAGGTTGAAGAGAGGCTTGGTATTAATAATAAGAAAGAAATTGAGAGACTTGGAATCGAAAATTTTGTGAAAGAATGTAAGAGTTGGGCCTTTGAGCACATTAATATCATGGAAGAGCAGTTTAAACGGTTAGGTGTATGGATGGATTGGTCTATGCCCTATATGACTCTCACAGATGGATATATAGAATCTGCGTGGTGGACTATCAAACAGGCTCATAAAAAGGGGCTTTTAACTAATAATCTTCAGGTTGTAACATGGTGTCCAAGGTGTGAAACAGCCTTAGCAGAAGCCGAAATAGAATATAAAGATAGATCTGATCCGTCGGTCTATGTTAAATTTCCAATAGAAGGTCGGGAAAATGAGTATTTATTAATCTGGACCACAACTCCCTGGACGCTTATTGCTAATCTCGCGGTAATGGTACATCCAGAATTTGAGTACGCAAGAGTAAGTACCGAGGCAGGTACACTAATTCTAGCTAAAGAACAAATCCCCATTATAAAGGATTGTTTTGGGCTTGATTATAAAATTCTTGAAACATTTATTGGAAGTAATTTAGAAGGATTAAAATATTCAAATCCTTTATCTAATCAGATTCTAATTCAACCCAATAGTAATGCATACAAAGTAATTCTTGCTGATATTGTTAATCTAGATGAGGGTACTGGGTGTGTCCATTCAGCTCCCGGGCATGGGCCGGAAGATTTCTACGCATGCGCTAAATATGGTATCGATCCTTTTTGCCCTGTTGACGAGAGAGGTAAGTTTACTGCTGATGCGGGGAAGTACATGAAAATGAGGGTTAAAAAAGATGATAATATAATAATCCAGGACTTAGGCGACGCCTTAGTACACTCAGAGGAATTATCTCATAGATATGGCCACTGCTGGAGGTGTAAAACCCCCATAATATATCGTGCAACTAAGCAATGGTTTATAGCTATCGACCCAATAAAGAAGAAGATGCTTAAAGAAATTGAGCATGTTGACTGGGTCCCAGATTGGGCAGGGTCCTCACGGTTTAAAGATTGGGTAAAAAATGCTCGTGATTGGACTATTTCTAGACAACGATACTGGGGAATACCCTTACCAATTTGGTTGTGTGAGGACTGTGGAGACCTTAAGGTCATAAGTTCAAAGGATGAGATTAGAAAATTTGGGTTTCAAGTGAAAGAACTTCATAAACCATATGTTGATGAGATAAAAATAAAATGTGATTGTGGTGGAATTAAGAAACGTGTTCCCGATGTACTGGATGTTTGGTTTGATTCCGGTGTTGCAGCTTGGGCATCACTAAATTATCCTTCAAAAGTAGATGAATTTAAACGCTGGGGACAAGCGGATTTTATAACCGAAGGTCATGATCAAACCAGAGGATGGTTCTACTCTCAGTTAGGTTGTGGAATCATTGCTTTTGATAAGACACCATACCTCCGAGTATTAATGCATGGATTTGCACTTGACGAGAAGGGGGAGAAAATGAGTAAGTCAGTAGGGAACATTGTGAACCCTAAAGAAGTAATTGATAAATATGGGGTGGATATACTTCGTTTCTATAGCCTTTGGGCCAATAAACCATGGGATGATTTAAAATTTAAATGGGAAGAGGTTCGGGTAGTTCAAAAGTTGTTCAATGTTCTTTGGAATACATATGTCTTTGCTACAACTTATATGGAAATTGACTCTTATGATCCCTCAAAAGGTATTTCGTCAGAAAAATATTATCAATTAGAGGATAAATGGATTCTCTCTCGATTACACTCCTTGCTTAAAGAAATAAATGGGGCATTTAACTCTCTTGAAATCAACCGTGCTACAAGATCTATCCAAAATTTTATTCTTGAAGATTTAAGTCGATGGTATATACCTCTAATTAGATCTAGAACTTGGGTAGAAAAAGATAATCCCACCAAGCTCGCATCATATGAAGTTTTATTTGAAATTCTTCTTAGATTATCCATATCTATGGCCCCAATTACACCCCACTTAAGTGAATCAATATTTCAAAATTTAACCAACATAAAAAAGAGTGTTCATATGGAAGATTGGGTTGAGGGAGATGAAAAAAAGATTAAACTTATACTTGAAAATGATATGAATGTGGTAAGAAAATATGTTGAAGCAGAAGCTCATGCACGCGAGAAATGCGGGATTAAAAGGAGATGGCCTGTTATTTCTAGTTATTTCTATCCAAATGCAAAAAAATCTGCAACAGCCCTTCAGAACCTGGAAAAACTAGTAATAAAAATTGCGCCAACTCTTGATTTTAAAATCGTCTATCCCAAAAAAAAGTTTAAAGGAGCTATATTAAAATTAGAACCTAATATGCATGTTATTGGTCCTGAATTCAAAGAGAATGCGGGTAAAATAATTAACCATCTGAAAAATGTAAATGTTGCAAAAATAAAACGTAGGCTAAATAAAGGTTACAATATAACTATTTCTGGCGAGATATTTACAATTAATGAAAAACATGTAAATTTCATTGAAGGTGTTTCTGACCGTTATTCTACTGTAGACTTTGAATTTGGAACCGTGTACATTGATACACTTAGAAACGAAAAAGTAATGATTCAAGGATATTCTAGAGAAGTTGTAAGAAGAATTCAGCAGATGCGTAAAGATTTAGATCTTGACATTGAGGCATTCATAAATGTAAATGTTAGATTAGATAACAGCAAAATAATAAAGTTACTAAATTCTAAGGAAGCTATTGATTATATATCCAATGAAACGAGGTCTAAAAAAATGAAAATCTCAAATAAAATTGAATTAAATGGTTATGAGAAAAATTGGAGGATTGATGGAGAGGACTTTATTATCTCACTCAAGGAGTTGAAAAGTGCCTCTTAAGATTTCAAATGGATTATCCTGAATGGCAAATTTTTTACAAAGAGATTCTAATGGATTTTGGGTTTTCTAAAGCAGCTGATATTGAATCTGCCATAATTTTAAACGATCTTGTTGAACCTTTATCATTGAAATTTATAGAAGAAAAATTAGCTAATAAAAAAGTCCTTGTGTATGGATCAGGAAATACGCTGGAAAATGTGAAGAATTTTCCAAATAGTGTAAAAATTTCTGCAAATGGAGCGACCTCTTATTTATTGAAGATGGGAATCGTTCCTGATTTAATTGTAACTGATTTAGACGGGAGGATGAAAGATCTCTACAAAGCAAATAAACTTGGAAGTATTATGGTTATTCATGCGCATGGGGATAATATTGATAAAATAAAAACATGCATCAACAAATTCAAAAATATCATCCCAACTTGCCAATGTAAGCCAATAGGAAATCTCCAAAATTTTGGCGGTTTTACTGATGGTGATAGAGCAGTTTTTTTAGCTGCCCATTTTAATCCAATAAATATAATATTGTATGGCATGGATTTCAAAGGTGTCGGGAAGTATTCTTTTTCTAAAGATACTCCTGTTAAGAGAAAAAAACTACAATGGGGAAAAAAACTTTTGAATTATTTGGAGAAAAAAGGAGAAGTTAAAATAAGTGTAGGCTAAAAAAAAATGGTTGATGTTTTTGTTATAGCAAATCAGGGGCAGTATAATCATAGGATTTATCGGACTCTAAAGTATTTAGGTGTTAAGTCTCAGTTGGTGCAGAATAGTATAACTCCAGAAGAAATTAAATCAGGAGGATGTAAGGGATTAATAATTGGTGGGGGGCAATGCTTTGAAATTAGCGGTAACTCAGGTCAAATAATAAAACATTTCGCTGGAAAAATACCAATTTTAGGAATTTGTTTGGGACATCAATTAATTGCTGAATTATTTGGAGGAAAGGTAAGGACGGCAAAAGTAGGGGAATATGCCGATTCTAAAATCATTGTTGATAATGAAGATGAAATCCTTCGAGGGCTAGCTCCAAGCTTTAATGCATGGGTTTCGCATAAAGATGAAGTTTCAACCATCCCCCAAGACTTTTTAAAATTAGCCCATTCTAATACATGTTCAATCGAGGCTATGGTACACGTAAAATTTCCCCTTTATGGCCTTCAGTTTCATCCTGAAGTGGAGCATACACCAAAAGGGCCCGACATTTTCAAAAATTTTCTTAGGATATGTGGATTATAATGTGTCAGAATTTTTTTTTTATAAATTTTTTATTTTTCAGTAATCTCTAAATTCATTGTCTTTCTTCTAATAGGTGCTAACTTTTTGAGTTCAATTTCAACATTTTTATCTACTATGAATTTATCTATTGAAATATTAGGCATCTTTCCATCTACTTCGAAAATGTAATATCCTTCTTCACCGTCAACACTGGTTATAAATTCCCGGTCCCCAACTTTCTTAATTTTTACTCCAGACACCTTTTTTAAGGCATCTAATAGATTAGACCCTTTTTCAACATCAACTTTATGTGGCTCATTAAAGATATCCAACGAATTATATAGGTGCTCTATCCTGAGTTTGTCAAGATTCGCTTTTAGTACGTGACTATTTCCAAAGTTACGCTTTTTTATAAGCCCTTTTTCCTCGAGGAGTTTGCAGTGTTTTATGGTAGCTGTAACAGATATTCCTATTTCCCTAGCTAGACCAGATAAATGCATTTCTCTTTTCGCTAAAATTCCCAGTATTTTTCTCCTTGTTTCACTGCTCAGAGTTTTGAACATACATTACTTCTTAAACCTAATGGTTTATAAACATTAACCAAATAACTTATTATATATATGTGAAGAGGCTAGGGGGTGAGATAAGAGGCAGATCTATTATGCATATCGCGGATGGTATTTTAACCGGCAAATAGATCTCAATAACCACTGGTAATTATTGAAACAATATAGGTCAATAAAAAAATGAATCCCCTTCAATGTGCTGATGAGTTCTTCAATTTAGATAGAAATATTTCAAAAAATTCATTTCTAACTAAATTTGATGGAAGAGTAAAAATATTAGCAACATTTCTTGGGATATTAACCGCTGTCACTCTAAATAATTGGATATTGACCATACCCTTTACAATAGGATGTTTAATTCTTGCAATTTTTTCAAGGGTTAAGATTAAACAATATTTTTTTAGGATGGTTTATCCAATTATATTTGCAACTTTTATATCTGTAGTTCAGCTTTTCGTATTTGGAAATACGATTCATTACACTATTGAATTTAATTTTATAACCCTCAACATCTTTAACGAAGGCATCGTTTTTGGCACTCTTCTTTTTTTTAAAATCATAGCTGCCGTTTCATTATTGAATCTGCTCACACTTACTACACCTATGATTGGTATTCTTGAAGCATTGGTGATGCTTAAGGTTCCAAAAATTCTGGTAACAATAACCGCTTTGATGTTAAGATATGTATTTCTTTTCATAGAGGAGGGAACTGCAATTTACAGAGCACAATGCTCTCGAGGGGCATATTCGAGTACACAGAGTTACATTTCAAAAATGAGAAATTATAGTCTAATGGCAGTGGCCCTCATTGAAGCCTCATTGAGAAAAAGTAGTAAAACATATCAGGCAATGGTTTCAAGAGGGCATAATGAAGATTCTGTACTTTTCCAATCAAAAAAAGTTAAGCTCCCAGACATTGTTGCAGGTTTCTTTATAGTTACATTTTTCATTACTATTTTTATTGTAGATAAATTATTGGAAGTATAATTTTGGACGCTATAAAAACTAGAGATTTAGTGTATATTTATCCAAACGGCTCAAAAGCGTTGTACGGGGTTAATTTTAATGCCAAAAAAGGGGAAAAAGTGGTCATATTAGGCCCTAATGGTGCTGGAAAAAGTACTTTCTTCTGTAATCTAAACGGGGTGCTTATGCCAACTTCAGGAAAGGTTTCCATATTTGATAAAGTTCTTGATAAGTCTAATCTGGAAGAAATAAGACGTACAGTGGGTATGGTCTTTCAAGACCCGGATGACCAGCTTTTTGCCCCTACAGTATCAGATGATGTTGCTTTCGGTCCAAGAAATATGGGCTTAGATGTGGATGATGTAAATAAGAGGGTGTCTTGGTCATTAGAGGCATTAGACATTTCTCACCTTCAGGACAAAGCACCACATAGATTAAGCGAGGGACAAAAAAAACTTGTAACAATCGCTGGAATACTCGCAATGGATTCAGATATACTTGTTTTAGATGAACCCACAGCTAATCTAGATCCAAGGAGTAGTGAGGAAGTACTTACTCTCCTTGATGAATTGAACACTGAATATGATAAAACTGTAATTGTTTCATCTCACTTAATAGATTCGAAGGCTCAGTGGGGTGATAAATTTTTTGTTATGGATCAAGGATTAATGAAAAAAAGTGGAACTGCATTGGAAATTCTTGCGGATGAGGAACTTTTGGATAGTACACGACTCACACCCCCTATAACAGTTAAAGCCTATCGCGGTTTTAAGGTTAGAGGTATTACATCTCATGATAATATCTATTCTAAGCTTCCTCTTTCAGTTTTAGATTTAGTTGATTCCCTAGATGGTAAAATGTCTTTAAGATATGCCATTGCTGACAAAGACGTTAAACAGGGAGAGACGGTCGGACTTATTTTATCAAAAGGTATGATTTATGCAGTAGGTAGAGAACATCAAGGGGTTACATCAATTGGCCGATGCATATATTCTGCAAAAAAAGGAGATGATATAGCTGTTTTGAACTTGAAAGGTGATATTAAAACAAACTTTGGACATATTTACATTTTCCAAATACCAAGTATTGGTGAAGGAGGTTCAAGAAATGTTGACCTTGTGAATATTCAAAAATTATTAGATAAAAAAAATCCCGATCGTTTGGGACTAATGGGAACTTCTGCTAAAGTTGTGGCAAGGAAAATTGGTATGGATTCGCATTATGAT
>CAYZUE010000029.1:0-15337 GCA_964481825.1 Candidatus Hydrothermarchaeota archaeon
AATTTCTGGCAGTGCATTTGTTAGCTCTGTAACAGAGAAGGCAGGATGAACTGCACCCGTATTATAATCAATCTTAGAAGCAATTGTACCCCCAGTACCTATTATACTTACAAATTTTTTATTCTTATCAATAGGCAATTCATCTTCAGTTAATCGTTGACTATCCTTTTTTGAAATAAGCTTAATCGTAATATCTTTAATCTCAAATCCCATATTATACCCATTATTCAATTTGATAACAAGGTGCTTGTCGTCACCGAGCTCTGATCTAGGCATCAGAAACCCCTGAAAAATCTTCTTATTTTGATTGATCTGGACTTTATCCCCCGGTTGAATATCACCTAAAAAAGTCTTTGCTTTGCCTCGATACATTTTAAATCCCTAACAGGCCATCAACTTTTTCATGTAATCCTTTCTTCGAATTGAGTATCTTATTTAATCTTTTGTTTAACAATAAAATCTCATTTTTAATGGTTTTTTTCCGTGATTTAATCATTGCTTTAACATTTGAAGATGCAGGGCTTCCCGCACCCTTCATGGATTCTACTGAAATTCTAGAAGTTAATGCAGAATCTATCTCAGTTTCATTTATATCTATACTACAATTATTAATCTCCTGAGATGCTTTGTTCAAAATATCTAAATTGAGTTGGGATTTATTAATAATAGCTAATTGTACAGCTCTGCCCACTATTTTATGGCTATTCCTAAAAGACATCCCAGTTTTTTTAACAAGTAGATCCGCGACATTAGTGGCGTTAATAAATCCTTCTTCACCTACTTTTGTAAGTTGCGAGGTATTCACTTTAATGGAAGGCACTATTTTCCTTAAAATCATTAAAGAACTGTTTACAATAAATAAAGAGTCTCTCAGTAAGGGGGAGAGTTCCTGAAGATCTCGGTTATAGGTTAAAGGTAAGGATTTCTGGATTACAAGGGATGAACTGAGATTTCCTAATACTATCCCAACTCTAGCCCGCATAATTTCAAGGACATCAGGATTCTTTTTCTGAGGCATAATACTTGAAGTAGATGAAAAAGAGTCTGGAAGTTCAACAAATCCAAATTCTGATGTGGACCAAAGGATCAACTCTTCAATAAGCCTACTTAAATTTACCATAATTATTGAAAGTGAAGAAATAATTTCAAGAACAAAATCTCTAGAACTAACAGCGTCCATGGAGTTTTCAATAATACCATCAAAACCTAATAAATCAGCTGTCATAATTCTATCAATATTAAAGCTACTAGTTGCTAGAGCACCTGCACCAAGAGGGCTTAGATTAGTCCTATCAAACGAACCTTCCAAACGATCAACATCTCTTAGTAATGAATCACAATAGGTTAGAAGGTGATGGCCTAACGTTGTTGGTTGGGCTCGTTGCAAATGTGTATAACCTGGAAAAATTGTTGTTATATTCTTTTCTGCTAGACCTACTAATTCTTCAGCAAGCGTAAGAGAATTCCTAATAGTTTCAATTATGCATTCCCTAGACCACATCCGGATATCACAGGCAACTTGATCATTTCTAGATCTAGATATATGTAGCATTCCTGCATCATCACCGATCATATCAAAAAGAGATTCTTCAATCCCTATATGGACATCTTCGATGCGCGGATCAAGATTTAGATGATTAAATCCTTTTTTATTCAATTTATTTAGACCTTTAAGGATATTAGAAACAATTTTCTTGTCTATGATATTTTTTTCATAAAGCATCAAGGCATGAGCCATACTACCAAGTATGTCATATTCAAATAATTGCTGGTCAAAGTCTAAAGACGATGTAAAAGAGGCCACATCTAAATCGAATTCTTTTCCAAGTCTGCCATCTCTAATCACGTTTTCACCTGATTTCTTTATATTTTCAAACCCAAATAAATCTTACTATCTAAAGTTATTAATTAATAAATTTCACCGATTTTATTAAAATGTTAATTAAAAATATTTAATCCCTTCAAAAGGGCCTTGATAATTTATTAATAATTGAAGTATTTAATAAAAATGCAGATGTAATAATTGAGGTTATTATTACTTTGAATCATATGAAATACGAATATTTTGATGTTACTGCAGATGTTGGAGTAAAGGCCTTTGGATCAACTATCAATGAGGTATTTGAAAACTCCGCTATAGCAGTTTTTCATTTGATGTGCAGTACAAAAAACGTTGCGCATCTTAAACAAATAAGGATACAAGTCAAATCGACCGATTTAGAAGGCCTAATTCGTGAATGGTTAACTCAACTCTTAGGTTTAAAGGATATTCATGGAATGATGTTTAGTAAATTTAAAGTTCAGGTAGATGAGAAAAAAATGAGTTTAGAAGGTGTAGGGTGGGGAGAAGAAACCCAGGAAAAACACTTAATTAAGACAGAGGTTAAAGCTGTAACTAGCCATTTGATTGAGGTCAAAAAAAACAAGCAATGGCAAGCAAAATTCATTTTAGATTTATAGGTGAATAAATGGCATTAAAAAAAATCTCCGATTGTGAATGGGAGTTAGAAAAGGGCTATCAAAAGGGAATGCTAGTTCCAGGAAGAATATTTGCTAATAAGACTATTTTACGCGACATTGAGGATGGTGCTTTACGTCAGTGTGCTAACGTTGCAAGTATTCCCGGTATTTTAAAATATTCAATTGCTATGCCAGATATTCACTATGGTTACGGCTTTCCAATAGGTGGAGTTGCAGCATTTGACTCAGATACAGGTGTTATTTCTCCGGGAGGCGTGGGATTTGATATAAATTGTGGAGTCAGGTTGTTAAAAACAAATCTATCTATTGATGATATTAAACCAAATATAAAAGAACTTATCGACAATATTTTCCAAAATATACCTTCGGGGGTTGGAAAAAAAGGAAAAATACGACTTAGTATCCCTGAACTTGAAGATGTATTTTATAGGGGAGCTGAATGGGCTGCAGATAATGAGTATGGGTGGAAAAAAGACTTAGATAATATTGAAGAAAATGGTAGAATGCTGAATTCTGATCCGAATAAGGTTAGTGATTTTGCAAAGAAGCGAGGAGCCCCTCAATTAGGTACATTAGGCTCTGGCAATCACTTTCTTGAAATTCAACAAGTAGACAAGATATTCGATAAGGATTTAGCGAATGCTTATGGAATCTTAGATGAAGGACAAGTAACCGTCATGATCCATACAGGTTCCAGAGGTTGTGGTCATCAAATTTGTTCGGACTACCTTAATGAAATGGAACGGGCTGCTAAGAAATATGGTATTAAGATTCCAGATAGACAGCTTGCATGCGCTCCTGCTAAATCTATTGAAGCTCAGAACTACTATGATGCAATGAAGTGCGGAGTTAACTATGGTTTTGCTAATAGACAGGCTATTACTCATTGGACTAGAGAATCTTTTGAGAATGTTCTCCATGAAGACTCTGAATCTTTAGACATGCAAACTATCTATGAGGTAGCCCATAATATAGCAAAGCTAGAAGAGCATGTAGTAGATGGCAAAAAGAAACAGGTATATGTGCACCGTAAAGGTGCAACCAGGGCATTTGGACCTCATACAACTGGGATACCTAAAAAATATCAGGATTATGGGCAGCCTGTTATTATTCCGGGTGACATGGGTTCTGCAAGTTATTTATTGGCGGGTACGGAAAAGGCCATGAAAACCACATTCGGATCCACATGTCATGGAGCAGGGAGGAGAATCAGTAGAGCTGCGGCAAAAAGAAAATTCAGAGGTGACGCTGTAATTAAGGCTATGGCTAAGCAAGGGATATATGTTCGTGCAACGAATAAGACTATGATAGCTGAAGAAGCTCATGGTGCTTATAAAGATGTGAATGAAGTTGTGAGAAGTGCAGTAGAATCTGGGATATCAAAAGTTGTAGCTAGACTAACACCTGTTGGTGTTACCAAAGGCTAAAATACTTTTTTTTTAATTGATGATGGTTAACTATTTAGGCACTGAAAAAAATCGGGAGCATGTATCTTTTAGAAATCATCCGAATTAAATTTCCTTCAATTATAGAATCAAATAAAACGAGAGGTTAGTCAATTTCAATATCCAATATATGATAATATTTGTTAAAGCTAAGGTGTATCCCACTGAAAATGAGAAGAAAGTTAAAAAATCTATTAAAAACCTTCTTGAAATCGATTTAAAAATGGAAGGGTCTTATATTATTGGAAAAGATACACAAAAGAAATCATTAGAAAAAATTTATTTACTCTTGAGAAGTCAAGGGATTATAACTTCTGCTAGAAAATTATTCCTAAAGAAAGTTAGAGGAAATAATCTGAATTTTGAACTTAATAAACAAGCAGCTTACGTTGGGGCTGTAAATTTAGCAGGAAATTCACATCTTGGTGCAATCCATATTACAATTAAATCCGAGGATATAATAAGTCTCATAGATTGGATGGCTCCTGATATAAAGGAAGGGAAAAATTAATAAGTCTAAGGTCTATCTATAAATTCGGTGATTATTATGGTTAAGAAAAATATTAAAAAAATAGTAAAAAAATGGTGTGACGAAGAAGGAATTTTTGAGGATGAAAAAGAAGAAAAATTAAATGAATTTTTGTTCACAATAAACTATCCAATTGAAAGTGGAGATAAATTAAATCTTTTTCAACCCCTTGGGAGCGATAAGTTAGTAATAATGGGAGGAGTTCAGTTTGATGAAAAAATCATTGAGAAAATGCGTTCCTTACCTTCGGAAGAATTAGATAAGCTATTATGGGACTTGAGATTTAGTCTTGCATCCCGGCCTACAGAATTTAATTTAAACCGTCCAGACGAGACTATCATAGAAGCCTTTGTAACTTCCACAGTTATTTTTCCTGATGGCCTGACTAAAGACAGATTTATGACTGCTATCAGTGAAGTTTACAAGTCTAAGTTAATAGGCACCTGGAAGATTCGAGCAATGGTAGAACAATGATATCTCTCTTAGGGGGAACTGGTAAGATTGGGAGTGGTTTAGCTATACGGTTTGCATTAGCAGGGGAAGATGTAACAATTGGGTCTAGAAATCTAGAGCAAGCTACAGAAGTATCAGATAAAATTAAAGGATTTGTCAATGGTGCAAATATTACGGGAAAGAAAAATTCAGACGCAGCCAAAGTAGGAGATCTAATTTTTTTAACTATACCTTATGTAACACAAAAAAATTTATTAAAAGAATTAGAAAACAATCTTGAGAATAAAATATTAGTGAGCGTTGTTAATCCATATCAACGCGTTAAAGGGGAATTTCAAAGTATTCATTTAACCGCTGGTTCCGCTGCAGAAGAAGCCCAAAATCAACTCCCAAAAACAAAAGTTGTATCTGCATTCAAAAATATCAGCTCAGATATCTTACGAGACTTAGACTCAGAAATAGATTGTAATACAGTTGTTTGTGGTGATGATAACAAATCTAAATCAGAAGTCATGAATCTTGCAAGGAAGATTAATGTGGAACCATTAGATGGGGGGAGATTAAAGGGTTCTAGACAACTTGACGCCATATCTGTTTTATTATTAAATATAAATGCAAGGTACAAATCAAATTCGGGTTTTAATATAACCGGTTTATAGATGGGGTTTAAACCGCATAAAATCTCTTGCAACAGTTGTTTTCGGAAAAATTTTCAATGTTTGATCCAGGAAAATATTATCTTTTTTGTAACGAGGACTAATATGGGTTAAAATAAGTTCATTAGCCTCTCCTTCTTTTGCAATTTCAGCTGCTTCAACGCACGTAGAATGATAAGTCTCTCTTGCATTATTAGCATGAGAATCATCAAATGTAGCATCATGAATCAAAGTACTTCTATTACAGTTTTTTCTTATCGTATCTACTGGTCTTGTGTCAGAAGAGTAAATAACCTTATATCCTTTTTTAATCTCTCCTAATACTTCTTCAGAATCAATCAAACGTCCATCAACTTTAACGTTTTCACCATTTTGAAGTTTTGAATAGATAGGTCCCGGTTTTATTCCTAGTTTTTTAGCTTTATCTACAAGAAACTCTCTTTTTTTTTCTTCTTCAAAAAGTAACCCATATGTTGGAATAGAATGTTTTACTTTTAATGACCTTATCGTATATCTCTTATTTTTTAATTTATAATTATGATTAATCCTCTTTATTTTAAGGTTGAAAGACAACTCATATTTCCCTAGGTCTAGAATTCCATTAATAAGGTCTCTTATGCCTTTTGATCCATAAATTTCCAGATTTTCTTTACGACCTGTGAATGACAAAGTCTGTAGGATACCTGGAATTCCTAAAAAATGGTCACCATGATAATGAGTTACGAAAATTTTTTTAACTTTCATATAACTAGTTTTAGATTTAATTAGCTGCCTTTGAGTCCCCTCTCCACAATCCCAGAGAATAACTTCATCATGATATTTTAGTGCGATAGAAGAATGTCCTCTGTTAGAAGATGGTACAGCAGCGGTTGTTCCGAGGAATATTATCTCCATTTTTGTAACACCAGTATTTTTCGTGTCAAACTTCGATGGATTTTTTCATAATGTATCTCAATTATACAAAATCCCGTGGTTTCTGCAAGCTCCTCAACTCTAACGGTATGTGGCGAGACTAGACATGCATATTTACCATTTTTCAACATCTTATATAAACATTCAATAGAATCTTTGAATAACTCATCTAATCCTAAACCTTTTGTACTAGATGAAATACCATAGGGGGGATCAGTTGCAATGGCATCAAAAAAATTTGAATACTCTTTCCAAAGATCACGAGCATCTGCTCTCTTAATTTTAAAATTTTTTAGCCCATAATATTCTAAATTTCTCTTGGACCCTGAAACCATATTTGAATCAATATCAAATCCATATGTTCTCGACCCAATTAGTGCAGCTTCTATTAATAAACTCCCTGTTCCACAAAATGGATCTACAAAATTATCTCCCGGCTTAATTCTTGTTAAATTTACTAAAGTACGTGCAGTCTTAGGTAAAAGGACTCCCGGATGAAAAAATGGCCTTTCCTTTGGGTGCCTACTTGGATTTCTTACTCCTATTATCTGATGGATTAAAATTCCTAAAACAAAATTATTAGTTAGAAAACCAACAACCATACAGGAAGGTTGTGAGAGATTTACTCTTTTACCTATTACTTTCCCAATCTGTTGTTCTAGTACATCTCTTTTGATATCTTGAGAATTATCTTTTATTCTTTTTATTCTAACGGCAAAATCATCTGTGGCATGTCCAATAGCATTCTTGGAAAGGGATAAGATATTCTTAAAATTAGGGGGGCAACTACCTATATATTCATAAATATCATGAGTCATTCCCAATCTTTTTGGCACATCACCTAAATCATCGGCTTCTAAAATCAATACTTGGTCGTAGGTATGGATAACTTTAAAATTTATGTGCATACTCTCTAAAACAGATAAAACTTCTGCTTTAGGTAATGTTTCATTTTCTCCAGTTAAGTGGAAGATATACTCCATAATCTCATTAGAGCCTCCTCAAGGCTTCAGTTATCAATGAGGAGACTGTTATAAGACTTTTTGGAGAGGGTATTGTATCTGTTGATACTACATCAGTAACTCCTACTGAAAGGAACTTTGAAATAACATTTTTATTAAAAACTGGATGGATACATCCGACATATATATCACCCGATCCTAGTTTATTTAACAATTTTATTGCTTCAATCATTGTGTTTCCAGAATCAATCATATCATCAACAATTATAACATCTCTATCTTTGACTTCTAGGCTTTTTGGCTTTATTTGGACCTTTCCAGGGCCTAGCCGTGTTTTCTCAAGATAGTCGAAGGGACATTTAATAACTTTTGAAACATCTGTTGCAATTTTCAGAGCACTCCTATCTGGACTGACAATTATTGGGGATGTCAAATCACGTGTTTTAAAATAATCCCCTAGGAGATGGGAACTATCTAAATTTAAAGCAGGTTTGTCAAAGAAATCTAGGATTTTATCCTCATGGATGTTTACAGTGATAAATTCGTCAATATTTAAAGAGAGATGTTTAGCAATGATTTTTGAGCTTATTGCTTCACCGGGTTTAAATCGTTTATCCTGTCTGCCATAACCAAAATAGGGAACTACTGCTGTAACTCTAGATGCTCCAATATCTTTTAATGTATCTATTATTGTTATTAACTCTATAAAGTTTGAATCCTGAGGATAGGAAATCGATTGTACAACAATGCAATGCTTATTTGAAACATCTGATTCAATCCGTAGGTAAAGTTCTCCATCAGGGAAATTTTTTTTAGTTACTAATCCCGGCTGCATTCTGGCATTTTTAGCTATTTTACTCCCTAATTCTTTACAAGAAGTACCCGGAAAAATTAAAGGAGTTGACATGTTTTCAAATCTGAGAGTATTATAGATATATATTACTAAGTTAAATTTTATTATTAATAAGCTATATAAATGCATACAGCAGAAAACAAAAAGTAGGATTTTACTATGAAACTAATGAAATTTAAATCAACTGATAAATTGAAAATTCCTGAGAAACTTGTAGATCAGATTATAGGTCAAAAAAAAGCAGTTGAAATAATTAAAAAGGCGGCAAAACAAAATCGTCATATCTTACTGATAGGGGAGCCAGGCACGGGTAAAAGCATGCTAGGTCAGTCGATGTCAGAGCTTCTGCCTGTTGAAGATCTTGAGGACATTATAGTACATCCAAATCCTAATGATAAAAATAATCCAAGAGTAGAAGTTATGAAAGCAGGAGGGGGTAAGAAGTTAGTATCAAAATTTAAACAACAAAAAAAACAAGCTGAAGCTCCTGTAAGCCTTCTTTTTAAGATATTGTTTGTAGCTATATTGATACTGGTGATTTACTATGCCTTTATCATGGGTAATCCACTTGTACTTTTCGCGGGTATTATAGCGTCGGTATTTCTCCTAATGGGTAGACAATACATTAAAGTAAAGGAGGAAATTCTTATTCCAAAGGTGCTTGTAGATAACTCGAAAAAAGAAAAGGCACCATTTATTGATGCTACAGGTTCACATGCTGGAGCTTTATTAGGTGATGTAAGGCACGATCCATTTCAATCTGGGGGACTAGAGACTCCATCCCACGAGTTGATTGAGGCTGGAGCGATTCATAGAGCTAACAATGGTGTACTTTTTATTGATGAGATAGCAACTTTGGGTATTGAATCTCAACATAGCCTTTTGACAGCTATGCAGGAAAAGAAGTTTCAGATTACTGGCCAAAGTGAGCGCTCAAGTGGAGCAATGGTACGGACAAAGGCAGTACCGTGTAATTTCGTTCTAGTAGCTGCTGGTAATCTTGGTGCGGTTGGAAATATGCATCCTGCTCTTCGTTCTAGAATACGGGGTTATGGATACGAAATTTATATGAGAGATATTATGGATGATACTTTAAAAAATCGTAATAAGCTTGTCCAATTTGTAGCCCAGGAAGTTACGAAGGATACTAAAATTCCACATTTCAATAGAGCTGCAGTTATTGAGATAATTAAGGAAGGTAAACGAAGATCCGGTAGAAAAGATAAGATAACACTTAAACTTCGAGGTTTAGGAGGGCTTATTCGTGCTGCTGGTGACATCGCTAGAAGTGAATCAGCCGATATTGTAACATCAAAGCATGTTATGAAGGCTAGAGATATTGCTAAGACTCTTGAACAACAGATTGCTGACCGATACATCAGTCTTAAGAAGGATTATCATGTGTATGAAAATGAAGGAGTTAAAATTGGTAAGGTAAACGGTCTAGCAGTTATTGGGGGAGATAGTGGAGTGATTTTACCCATAGTTGCCGAGATTGCACCAGCTCAAAGTAGAGATGAAGGGAAGATTATTGCAACGGGTAAACTTAAAACAATTGCAAGAGAGGCAATTCAAAACGTGAGTGCTCTGATAAAAAAACACACTGGTAGGGATATCTCCAATTATGACGTTCATATCCAATTTCTTCAGACCTACGAAGGAGTGGAAGGTGACAGTGCTAGCATATCTGTTGCCACAGCTGTTATTTCTGCACTAGAAAACATCCCAATTAATCAGACAATAGCTATAACTGGAAGCTTAAGTGTCAGAGGGGATGTATTACCTGTGGGTGGAGTAACTGCTAAGATTGAAGCCGCTATTGCAGCAGGTATAAAGAAAGTAATTATTCCCGAGTCTAATTTGGGGGATGTTTTGTTAGATAAAAAGAGTAAAAATAAGATAGAAATTTTACCAGTCAAAAATTTATCTCAAGCCCTTGAGCATGCTCTTGCATTTGGAACTGATAAAGAAGGATTTTTAGAAAAGATTAAGGAATTAATTCCCATTTCTAAAGGGATAAAACCAAGGCCCAAAAAACATGGAGCCTAATTTTAAGCTATGATGGACATTGATAAGGTCCAAAAAATATTAGACCTACCCGCTAGATACATTGATATAACACTACAAACTTCTGAAACCAATAGTATTTTACTAAAAGATGGAATTGCTAAGGACATTGCTTCTGGAAAGATTGAAGGGATAAGTGTAAGAGTATTAAATCGAATTTGGAATTTTGTATCAACTAATAACGTAGATAACATTTTTTCCCTTGCTGAAAAGGCGTGTAGAGGTTCCGATAATGGTCAGGAAATAAAATTCTCCCCTGGGATGCCGGTAGAAGATAACGTTAAAATAAAACCAAAAAAAGACCCTTTGGGTACAAGTCTTGAAGAAAAGATAGAACTGATGCATGAAGCAGAGGATGAGTTAAAAGGATATAAAGAAGTAATCAGTTCTTCAATCTCCTATGCCGATTCTATATCAAGAAATGTTTATTTAAATTCAGAGGGGAGTGAAATCCATTCAGAATATCCTAGGACTATATTTTCTACCTATGTATTCGCAAAAAAAAATGGCAAGATTCAAGGTGCTTCTGAAAGACTTGGTGGAGTTGGGGGATTAGAACATCTTAGAGAGCATACTGAAGTATCGAATGAAGCTGCTGCTAAAGCAATACGGCTCCTTCATGCAGGTGAGGCTCCTAAAGGTAACCATTCCATCATTCTAGACCCAAGATTGAATGGGGTATTTATGCATGAAGCGGTAGGACATGCAGTTGAAGCAGATCATGTAATCCAAGGGGAATCTATTCTTGAGAGTAAGCTTAAAAAGAAAATAGCAAGTTCAGATGTAACTTTGTTTGATGATCCTACATTAAAAAACTCTTTTGGTTTTTACCATTATGATTCTGAAGGTACAAAAGCTATGAAAAAAGCTGTAATAAAAGATGGTGTATTAAACACGTACCTCCATTCTCGGGAAAGTGCATCAACAATGAAACAAATTAAAACAGGGAATGCCCGATCTCAAAGTTTCGATCACCCTCCAATTGTTAGGATGAGTAATACATATATCGAGCCTAAAGATTACAGATTTAATGAGATGCTAGAAGAAATAGATTTTGGAGTTTATTTAAAGGGTTCAAAGGGGGGTGAAGTTGACCCTGCTAGGGGTGTTTTTCAGTTTAACGCAGAGGAAGGTTTTTTAATTGAAAAAGGAAAATTGACCACTCCAATAAGAGATGTTTCTCTATCGGGAAGGACACTTGAAGTTCTTCATCAGATTAATGCAGTTGGTAGAGACTTTGGTCTTCATATAGGGTTCTGTGGGAAGGGCTCACAGATGGTGCCTGTTGGGGATGGGGGCCCGCACGTGAGGACCTTTGCAACTGTAGGGGGGACACAATAATGGATGAAGAAAAAGCACTTAACTTTCTTTTAAAGAAGGCGGATGAAGCAGAAATATACTACTCCAATGAAAAATCTAATAGTGTTTCAATAAGAGGTGGAGAAATTGAAATATATGAGGGTAGTAACATTTCTGGATATGGTATAAGAATAATCAAGAATAAAAGGACAGGGTTTGTATATTCGAATATCTTAGATAAGGATTCACTACTAAAAGCCTTTGAAATTGCTAGAATAAGTGAGAAAGACAAGCATATCTCTTTGCCAGAAAGAAAGAAATTTTCAAGGGTAAAAGGTGTTTATGATGAGGATATTAGCAGTTTAGAAGTTGAAGACGTATTGAAATTTATTAATAAATTGATGGGTCCATGCAAAGAATATAATGTCCATCCTGCAAGTGGCAGTATTAATTGGTCGATATTTAAGGTTAGAGTATTAAACTCTCATGGCATAAATGTTCAGGAAAAAGGCACTGTTTGTTCTAGTTATCTTAATACTGTTGCAAAGGGTCAAGAAGTTTCCACAGGCATGGAATATACAAGCTCCCGAAACTTAGACTTAGATTTTGAATATATCGGTGAGACTTCTTCTAAACTGGCAAAAGAATCAATGAATGCAAAGAAAATAGGTAACTTAGAAACTAATTTAGAGTTAAAACCCCATGCAGTTTCAGAATTGATAGGGAGTGTTTTAATTCCCTCTTTTAATGCTGATAATGTTCTTAGAGGAAGATCCTATTTAGGAGACAAACTAAACAAAAAAGTATTTTCAGATTTTAGCATTATTGATAATGGTAAAATACCTAATGGTCTGAATACATCTAAATTTGATTCGGAAGGGTCGCCAACACATAAAACACCCTTGATTAATAATGGAATTGTCAAAGGATTCCTGTATGATACATATTCAGGCAATAAAGCTCAAACAAGTAGCACAGGGAATTCTCAGCGAAGTTCATATTCCTCACCTCCCCAAATAAATTCCTCAAATCTCCTCCTTTCTGGAGATGGAAGAATAGATGGAGATGGCCTAGTTGTTAATGGTCTGATAGGGGCACATACTTCTAATCCAGTTTCAGGTGATTTTTCCCTTGAAACAAGAAATGCATTTTACCAATCAAAACCAGTTAAGAAGGCAATGATATCTGGTAATGTGTATGAATTATTTAATGAGATTAATGGCTTTGGTAAAGATGTTAAACAGACAGGAAACGTGATTACACCTACTATTGAGTTTTCAAATGTAAAAATAGTAGGTTCATAAGGAATAGTTTTATAATATATTGGAGGACAGGGAAAGTAATATGAAAACCATATATTTTGCGATGGCAATCCTTGCAGCTTTTTTATTTGTTTTAGGAGACACCATCTGGAAATATAGATTTCATGGTCAAACGCACCTTGGATTTTTTGATCTTGTCCAATTTTGGTCTTTGCCTACAACCATTCTCATTGCACTAATACTAAGTTTTGTGTGTGGTGGAATAGCAAAGTTGGTAACATTAGTTCCTTTAAAGGAAGCAAATTTGTCTACATTTCTTCCAATTGTAATTGTTTTTACTGTAGTTTTCTTAACTATTTCAGGAACGCTTTTTTTTAATGAGGGAATTACACCAAAAAAAATTGGAGGAGTTATAGCCGCTT
Source organism: Candidatus Hydrothermarchaeota archaeon (assembly GCA_964481825.1). GTDB lineage: Archaea > Hydrothermarchaeota > Hydrothermarchaeia > Hydrothermarchaeales > JALUUU01 > CAYZUE01. The sequence goes on from CAYZUE010000029.1 coordinate 13,342, forward strand.
TTTTTGCTATTTATCTATTGAGGTAATGGTGTGATTATGAAAATAAAAAGAGGGAAGGAAGCTGAGGCTCTTGTAGACAAATGGATTCATGATGAACATAAAGGGATTTTGGGCATAAATTATTATTCGGTCATTAAAGATAAAGACATTTGGAAGGTTAAAGGGGAGATTGAAATAGCTAAAGGCATTTTTTCAACGATTAGAAAAGAGTTCGATATTAAAGTAGATTCAAAATCGGGGGAAATACTCTTAATATAATCTTTAAATTAGAATTTCCAACGGTAAAAATAAACGTGGGGTAGCATAATGGCAGAAATTATTCCTATTATAAGTGAGTCATCTGATGCTAATAGTTATCTCATACTCGATTCTCAAATAGCTTTAATAGATACAGGTGCAGGGATGGATAGAAACATTATTGATAAAATTAGCCTAAGATTAGATCCAACTAAAATTGATATAATAATAAATACCCATGGACATGCAGATCATTGTGGAGGTAATTCCTACTTTAATAATGCTTCTGTTATTGCTCATATAGATGAAATAAAAGAGATGGAGAAGGGGACGTTATATGGGACATATTATCTTAGAGGAAAAAAGACTTCTAGAAAGGTAGACCAAAATGTTAAGGAAAATCAAACGATTAAACTAGGCGATTTTAACTTTAAGGTAATTCACACTCCGGGACATACCCCTGGAGGTATTTGTCTACTAGAAGAAAATGAAAGAACATTATTTACAGGAGATACTCTCTTCCCTAATGGTAATTTTGGGAGAGTAGATCTAGGCGGTAATAGAGCGGATATGATTAATTCTCTTAATAAGATTTCCGAAGTAGATTTTGATGTTCTGTGTTCTGGTCATGGCGAACCTACAAAAAACGGACATGAACAGGCAGTACTTTCTGCAAAAAATGCACAGGCTTATTTATAAAAGATTTTTTTTAAAGGATTAACATTAAATATTCCAAAAGCTAAAAATACCTAATATGAAAAACGGTAAGGTAGCTGATTACATGTCCATAAGAGTCATAACAATCAGTCCTGAACAGAGGATTGAGGAAGTTATTAAGCTAATGGATGATACAAATCACGACGGGTTTCCGGTTATTGAGGATAAAAACCTTGTTGGAATTATAACTGCAAGAGATATAATATCCCAGGATAAAAGAGATTTAGTTTCAAACGCAATGTCTAAGGAGGTCATGGTAACTTATCCAAATACAAATCTTCAGGATGCTGCACGAGTAATGTTCAGAGGTGGATACTCTCGTTTGCCCGTTGTAGACGATAAAAAACGAATTGTTGGAATAGTTACTAATACTGATGTTATACGGTCACATATAGAACGGGTAACACCTGGGAAGATTAAAAAACTTACTAAATCTTTAGAGAAAATATACCAAGTCCGTACGTTTGTTCGTCTGGGAACTGTTAAAATTCAAGATCTTCGCCCAACTCAGAATAGAATTCAGCCTGGTGAGTTTCAAGGTAGAGAATATGAGTTGAAATGTGGATTAGCGGAACCTATTGTAGTTATAAAAATAGGGGATAGACAGATTCTTGTAGATGGTCATCATCGTTCATTAGCTGCTCTTAAATTGGGTATAGAAGAGATTCAAGCTTACATTATCACTCTTAGTAAGAATATTAAACTTGGACTTGAAAAGACCGCCGATAAAATGGGCCTGAAACATATAACAGATATTGAAGTGGGAGAGGATACTGAAAAAGAGATTGCGGAGATAATCAAAGCCCGTTAAACTTAAGTTTCCAAACTGTATTATCTTCATCATCTTCTAATATTATCCCTATTTTCAGTAATTTTTTCCTTATAAGATCTGTAGTTTTATAATCTTTAGAGGATCTGAAAGTGCTTCTTAAACCTATTATACCCTTTAATAATGCTTCCCCGTTATTTTCTCCTGTAGATGTAATCCCAAGTGATTTAGAAATAATTTCGAGTTCGTTAATCTGTTTTAATGTAAATTTAT
>CAYZUE010000030.1:0-15033 GCA_964481825.1 Candidatus Hydrothermarchaeota archaeon
ATAGATTAAATTTATCTGAGATTTTTTTTGATATATTTTGGATATTTTCTATTACATCCGCTGGGACATTCAATGGGGCTACATTACCAATATACCGAAACTTATTACCTGGAATTCCAACTAACTGTTTAGTTGCACCCACAAAGAAACTGTTATTTTTTGAACCAAGAGAAAGAGAGGAAATAGGTCTACCTTCAATAAATTCCTGAAGTATAACATCCCCTTCTAAATCGTTTTTTTCATTAGATTCTTTATCAAAAATTGAGTGTCCTCCTCCACTTTTAATTGGTTTAATAATGAATTTATCATCTGAATTAATAATCTCTTTAGCTTCTTCAATTGGAATAATTTCTGATTTGGGATAAGAGATATCTAATTTTTTTAATGTTTTAAAGAAATATTTCCAATTACGCACTTGAGTTAAGGTTTTAACATTATTTCCTATTATTTGGCAGTCTTTTTCAAGTTTAGAAACTATCTTTGGACTATTTTCAAATCCAGATCCATAGATTGCATGAGTAAAATCCAAATTCGATACGTTATCCAGGAGATTATCTATAGTTAGATCTACATTAAAATCATGATTAAGAGAAAAATTTTTACATATTAATTTCTGATCTACATCTCCAAAAAAGTCTATTGAATAGAAATTATAACCTGCCCTATTTGCGCTCTCAGCCATAGCGCGTGTACTAGGGCCCAATAGAAGAAGTTTCATTTTATCAGATTTTCAATCGAATCGAATTTCACTCCAAGTTTCGATAAATTTGATGAATAAAATGCAGCCTTTGCTGAAGTGACTCCTATAGAAGTAATATCTAACTCTTCTAATGGAGAAACAACCATACAAGTATCACTGATTAACTTAATGTTCTTTCCTAAAGATTCTTTAATTAAATTACAATTATGTCTAGAAGTAAATGCCCAAACATTTTTTTCGGGCTTGAGCTTTATTAAATCATAGATTTCACGTATACTACAATGTGGACATCCTACACAAACAATATCAACATCTTCGGTTGTATTAAGACTTTCATACGTTTCATTCAATTCCTGTTTACCAAAGGATATTTTCTCAAGTTTTTCCCCCTTAGAAGTAATATGGAACATATTGATCTGTCCAACTCCAAGGCCTGCACTTAGAGCTTTTAGATATTCAAGTTGTGGATCTAAATTATTAAATACTGGAACTCCGTCGTAGTGTTTACCAATATAATATCCAAGGGCTGAGTAGTCTGTATCATTTTTTAGTTCTGTATCTATCTTAACATTAAAAGTTCCGATGCGATTTTCATTTAGATGAAGTCCGTGTAGCGGTGTTTTACCAATCAAAGCACTTGAAAGGGCAGAGATACCACTTTCACGATTAGTTTTACATCCAATAACCGAATTAGCAAATACAACAGCACTTGATTCCGCCCAGCTCACGCTGTTTTCTTTAAGAGGGATGTTGTCAGCTAGATAAGGCGTACAGGTACAAGAGGGACGAATCCCTAGTTTATTATAACTATCAATAATTTCCATCTGCTTTTTCATAAATTCTTCGCTAAATCCTAGCTCATACCATTGAAATGGATCAGCGCCCATAGGATTAAGAGTGGCATCTATTCTGGCTTTCACGCCTGTAGCTGCCAGTTCTTTTAGAAAATCTAGCCCTGCATCTCCTATTGTCTTATAGGATACTCCTGATACTTGGGAACTATGAACAGGAATCAGTTTCTCAGCATCGCTAATATCTCCCAAGGCAACGATAAGTTCCATTGCCTTCTGGTAACCTTCCCCTTTTTCGCCTTCAAGAATATCTTCTTCTTCCTTTGTCAGGTACATGATACCAACTGTTTAAACAAAGATATTTAACTTTGATGTTATTGTAAATATCAATAAAAACAACACATATAGGCTTAGAAGAAAAAAACCTGCTCCCCTTCCTAACTCTTTTTTTATCTTAATGAATATAACGAGCACCAGAGAAAGAAATAGTAAAAATCCAGCAGATATAAAGATATCAACATCCACAGCTAGCGGCATTACCACGGATGCTAATCCAAGTACTAAGAGAATGTTCATAATATTACTTCCCATTATATTTCCAAGAACCAAAGTACTTTGCCCTTTTCTAATTGCAGCCAAACCAACGGCCAATTCAGGAAGAGATGTTCCTCCAGCTACCAACGTAAGTCCAATGATCGATTCAGAAACACCAAAAAAATAAGCTAAGTTGATGGCAGACTTTACAAGGAAAGTGCTACCCAGAAGGACGCCTACCAATCCCCCAAAAACATTGAAAACAATTTTTCCTGTTCTACCCCTATAGCTATCTGATGAATTATTTGGGGAATCTTTTAGGATATACCAGATATAGAAAATGAAAAGAGATAATAAGATAATTCCATCTAATCTATCAACGACAAGATTATGAAAAATAAAGAATAATGCGACAAAAACGAAAATAAGGCTTAATAAGCTTTTTTTTAACTCCCTCTCATCCTTAATCAAAATAGGTCTAATGATACATATTGCCCCTAAAACAAGTGCTAGATTAGCTATATTTGACCCAACGACATTACCAAGAGAAATGCCACTCGAACCAATTAGAGATGCATAAAGAGAAGTAGAGAGTTCAGGGATAGAAGTGCCAAAACCGATAATAATAACCCCTATAACAAAATTTGAAATACCTGTTTTTTTTGCAACCATAACCGAACCATCGGTAAATAAATCACTGGAATATGCAAGAAGAATCAGTGACAAGATTAATATTAATACAGAAGTTGTAACATTTAAATTAGAAACATCTAACATTATAACCCTACTTTAGAGGTATTCTTTTTAAATTTTTGCAGATGACAGAAAAATTTTTCTGATAGGGGGTTTTTTATACTATATAGGCATATTCTTCATAATTTACAGGTGATAAAATGGATCCAAGGATAAAAAAACTGGAAATAGAAATAGAAAACTACACAAGAGCGGTGGCTAAGAGAGAAAGGCAAATTGAGCATTTTAAAGATATACTCAATGACCGAAAAGATAAACTAAAAGGATTAAAGAAACCTAAAAAAACAAAGGTTAAGAAAAAAACTAAATCAAAAGTAAAATCTAAAGTAACACCAAAAAAAACTACTAAGAAAAAAAATAGTAAAAAGAGTAGCAAAAAGAAATAAACCAAAAGCAAGAGAATAAATTAAATCTCTCTATAAATAACATTGGTTAAAAAAAATACTTAGTTAGATGTCCGCAGACTCAAAATCTCTCAATCTACTCAATGATTTCGTTGCATCTAATCCTAGTTTCGTTGTAATTGATTTTTTATCTGCACTTGGATCCAAAGATGACCCTTTAACTCCTGGAAAAACAATTGCGTCCTTAGATGCTTGAAACCTTGTGGCTACAGCAAATTCTACATTAATCGGATTGAAGACATTTATATCGTCATCAACCACGATTACATGTTTCATACTAGGATGCGCATCAAGTGCTGCATGAATTGCAATCCTTCCATCGTTTTCGTTACCCTTTAAGATTGATATAACACCATGGAGCCAATTACATCCACCCTCGGTTAGACAAACATTATTCACCTTTACAACTTTATTTACTTCTTTGTAAATCTTATTTTCAATCGGTAATCCCATGAACACCTTGTGCTCATTACCACCTGGTAAGAGTGCATGATAATATGGATTTTTCCTATGAAATACCCCGGATATCTCAATAACTGGTTGTTTCCTCACTATATCATATGTGCCCGTTATGTCTACAAAAGGACCCTCATTAACTCGCACATCCGGGAGAATACGTCCTTCAATAACAATCTCACTCTCAGAAGGGACTTCTATATCAACAGTCTTACATCTAGCTAACTTTAGATTATCATTCAATAATCTATTAGCAATACCAAATTCATCGTACCCTAGAGGAGGAGAGTAACCAGCTGAATATAAAATTGCAGGATGTACTCCTATAACTATAGCTATTTCAAGAGGCCTATCATTTTTTTCTGCTTTACCAAGAAATTTATGAAGATTTCTTTCGACAATCCTTATAGCTAATCGTTGGTCGTCCAAAAGCATCAGTCTATGAATCGATATGTTCCTACCATATTCTTGGTCTTTAACAATGACCATGCCTGAGGTGATATATCTTCCACCGTCGCCAGTGAAATGTCTTAGAATTGGTAGTTCTTTGATACTCTCAGCCTCAACATCGTGGAAATGACCTTTATTAATAATACTGGGTAGATAGGGATTTTCAACTATGTCTGCTACTTTATCATTATATAACTCCTTAGTTGTATCAAGTGCCCTATAGAGTGATTCTCTTGAATAACAGAGATTTCCAACTACTCTAAATTTATATTCATCAACATTTTCAAAAACAACAGTTTTTTTTTGATTTTCATTTAAAATCTTAGAGATCTCATATTCCGTTGAAACATTTTCTTTAAATACTAAGTCTTTTTGAATAAAGTTTCTTAAACTAGTTATTTCCCCCACCTCTTATAAATTTCATTTTTTATACAAAGTGAGTCAAGGATTTTGCCTACAATAAAATTAACCATATCATCGATTTGCTTGGGATTTGTGTAGAAAGCAGGCATAGCAGGCAGGATGATAACACCTATTTTTGAAAGTTTAAGCATATTCTCTAGGTGAATACTGCTGAGTGGCGTTTCTCTTGGAACTATAACCAGTCTCCGTCCTTCTTTTATTGCAACATCTGCAGTTCTTGTAATTAGGTTTGAGGCATACCCATTAGCGATGGCTCCGAGAGTCTTCATAGAACATGGGGCAATTACCATAGAATCAAAAAGATGGGAACCACTGGATATTGATGCGGAAATATCCTGTTCGCTATAACATCTTTTTGGGATGACCATTCCTTCGTGTTTAATCACAATTTTTCCTGCATTGGAAACAATACAATTGATATCTATTTTTTTCCCCTTTAGAACTTCAATTAACTTTGTCCCATATATTACGCCTGAGGCACCGGTAATTGCAACAACGACTTTCATACTATTTTAATTTCTAAGTAAGTCTTACATAAGTATTTCCTAAAAAAAAACGCATCTTTTATACTATTTCCCTCTGATAAATTATCTTCGATTAAAATAATTATAAAGAAATAGATTTTTTTACTTTATCTTTCTCCCATTTTTTTATAATAACCTCTGGGAACAGAAAACATGTAAGATAAAAGATTTATTTAGGTTTATAAAAAAAAAATATCTAATCGGTATATTATGAAATAGCGGAAGATGTTTATATTCAAAAGAGAGATTTAATATAGATTAAAATGGGCATATCTAATCCCCTTAAAGAAAGCAAATCACCACAAATAAAATCTTTAATTAAATATGTGATTATAGGATTATTAGTTGGTTACTTTGTTTCTAATAATATAATTTCTCAACCTAGTGTTGGGATTATAAAGATCAGTGGAACTATCCAAGATGAAAGTGGTTTTTTTAACGTGATTACTTCTGATGAAGTAAATCATATGCTAAGATACGCAGAAAGTAATAACAATATAAAAGCAGTCGTATTAGATATCAATAGTCCAGGTGGATTAGCTTCTTCAAGCGAAGAAATTTACATGGATGTCTTAAGACTTAGGCAAAAGAAACCGGTTGTAACTAGTATAGGAGCAATTGGAGCTAGTGGTGCTTACTATATTGCCATAGCGACTGATCAAATATATTCTTCTCCAACTTCAATTGTTGGTAGTGTAGGTGTGGTTACAAGTCTACCAGACCCTATTGAAATAGACGAAAAGACTCTTACCTCCGGACCATTCAAAGAGACTGGTGCACTAAATAGAGAATGGGTTTACCAAAGTCAACAGGTTGCTAAATCATTTCAACAAGCAGTAATTAATCAAAGAGGAAATAAGTTAGAGATGAGTAATGAAGAACTTCAGAGCGCCAGGATATATATAGGAACTGTAGCTCTTGAAAAAGGTTTAATAGACGATATTGGTTCCATCAGTGACGCGATTAATAAAGCAGCAGAATTGGCAAAGTTAAAAAATTATCAAATTGTAAATATCAATCAACGACTGAACATTACTAAAAATTCGGACATATTCTTTGTAAACAAAACTGAGGTTATAGAAAAGACAAATACTGCCCCTGTAAACTACTACCTTTATCTGGAGGTAGATTGATGAAACGGTTATATATCATATTAGCAGTGGTAATACTGGTCACTGGTTATAAATTTTTTAATAACTACACAGGCATTTATTCTCCAAAAACTGAGGATGGAATACAACAAGATAATGTAATTATTCCAAGTCTAGAGTTATCCTCATATGAGGATAGTTATAATAAAACCACTGGAGGGATAGCACTAGTAGATCTATCTCATGAAAACAGTTTCGAACCAGATGAACTTAATGTATTAATTAAGCGGATTTTAGCCAGGAATTACACTGTAAAATATCTTCGTAATAAATCTGAAATGAATGAAACTTTAAAAACTGCAAACACATTTATCATCATATCTCCGAATGAGCAATTTTCAGAGGAGGAGATAAACTTAGTTGAAGACTTCCATAGAGACGATGGGAATTTAATGTTGGTAGATGACCCTGCACGGAAAAGTAAAATTAACTTACTTTCCATGAGTTTTGGGATTATTTTCAACCGTGATTACCTCTATAACAACGTAGCTAATGATGGCAACTACAGATACGTTATATTCACAGATTTTAATGAAGATGATTTGACAAAAGGATTAAGTAAAGTATCTTTCTATGTAGCAGAATCTATAAGTGGAACTATGCTCATTAAAAGTGATACGGATACTTATAGCTCTCTTGGAACAAAAGAAATTTTTTCCCCTGTTGTAAAAAACGGTAGAACTTTAGCCATTGGTGATATAACTTTTCTTACACCACCATATAATACAATTTATGATAATAATAAATTAGTATCAAATATAGCCGATTTTATCACCAACTCCTCTAAAATTACGCTGCCGGGAGAATAGATTAAACTAAGAATTATTAAATGATTGGATAGAATTTATCCAATAATCAACATTATAAAAATAGGTGTTTACATAAAATAGTTTAAGAACGGAAAACAGTGAACGTGGCTTTCTAAAATTTACGAGGATTATTCTAAATATTGTTCGATGTTTACTCGATTAAACTTAGAAAAATGCTCCTTAAGAGTATATACTCCAATGTCAAGAATCTCCTCCTGAGCTTTTTTTAAAATTCTTATTAATGGTGATGCATCACCAATATTCTGGAGCAAATTATTTAAAATAACTTGCCCTTTGATTTCTTTATACTGTGATACTGGTGGTATATCCAAGAGTATGTAGCCCTTATCAATATTTAAATCAATTGAGATCTCTTCTTCAATTTTCTTCCATTTCATCACGTTTTTTCTCAGATGACTTACATTCTTTCTCATATCTTCACTAAGCTCAGTCCAAGGTCTAGAAAAAACATTTTTAAATAAATCTCGTCGATCAAATCTTTCTCCAATATCATGAACATAACCTTTAGAATTCCTAAAAAGATTTTGAATTGAATAATCATCCATTTTAAATAGTAAATTATAGTCAAGTGATTCATTTTTAATGGCTCTCTCAATTGCATTAAGAAACATTTTATCCGCGATTCTGCTTGTATGATGAAGATAAACAGTGGGCATCATTAAAAAACGAGCCACTAGTAAAGCCTCAACCGCCTTAAGCCCTCCTTTCTCAACTACAAGATCATTATCAAAGATCGTGATAGTATTTAGCAAACGGTCAAGATCGATAACACCATAAGCTACACCGGTATGATGTGCATCTCTAACAAGAAAGTCCATCCTATCAACGTCAAACTCGCTAGATATCATTTTACTCATATACCCAGACTTGCCCGCTAATATGGCACTTATATCGTTTGGTTTAATATCGACTTCCTCAAGAATACTAGTTATCTCTGAGTTTTCAATAATATGCTCTGTAATTTTTTCGTGGCTAACTCCTAAATACCTCTTTAGGAGTTCCTCGGAGGTATGGGATAGTGGACCATGGCCAGTATCATGTAAAAGGGCAGCAAATTTTATTTTAGTTTTATCTAAATTATGTAAACCTATTTTTTCGCTCAACTTTTCTGCTAGGTAAAATGAACCTAAAGAATGCTCAAAACGGGTATGGTTAGCACCTGGGTAGACAAAATATGTCATTCCAAGTTGTTTCAAGCGACGTAAACGTTGAAATTCCGGAGTATCAACTATTTTGAGCTCGGTATTGCCGAGAAAGATATCGCCATGGATAGAATCACGGATTACTTTCATTCTCCAATTACCTGAAAAATAATTTTGCGATTGCGGGGACCATCAAGCTCTGCCAAGAATATATGTTGCCATGTTCCAAGCTGGAGTGATGCATTTTGAATGGGAATTGTTACATTAGATCCTAAGCTAATAGATCTAAGGTGTGCATCAGAATTATTATCAATTTTATCGTGTTGATATCCGGCACCCTTAGGGAAAATCTGAAGAAGCCGTTCATAGTCTTTCATAAGTCCTTTTTCATTTTCATTTATGAAGATTGCATTGGTAGTATGAGGAGAGAATATCATAACCAACCCTTCTTTAACATTAGCGTCACCCACGAATCTATTAACTTTTTGAGTAATATCCAAGAATTGTATTTGATCTTTAGTGTCTAAAGAAATAGTTCTTGAATTAATCATAGTATATCTTTTATTGGGATTATATAAAAAAGTTTTAGATAAGGTAAACTTTTATATTTCCTAATAAAAAAGTTTCAGTGCATGAAACTTCTATTCATCCACGCTGATTTTATAGAATACCAGACAAAAAAGAAAACTAAGATAGCCGAAGAGATAACTGAAAATCTGAAATTCCAACGAGCTGAAGAGGTTTTAGTAGTTTTTACAGCTATAGAAAGAGAAGAACAGAATTTACCATTGAAAGCTACTATGCTTGCTTGTAATGAGATAGTTGATGTTTTTAATAAAGTAAAAGCTGATAGGATAATGCTTTATCCATATGCCCATCTAAGTTCAAATCTATCCAATCCAGAAACGGCGATAAAAGTGTTGAAATCAATAGAAAAAAAACTTCTGGATGATGGATATGAAATTACTCGAGCACCCTTCGGTTGGTATAAAAAATTTGGGATAAAATGTAAAGGACATCCCTTATCAGAGCTCTCAAGAGATATTGTAGTAAGTAAAGATAAGCAACGAGTTTCAAAAGCAATTGTAGCTGAAAAAAAATTGGAATCCAAATGGTATGTTCTATATAAAGGCTTATTAACACCTGCTAATGAGTTTGACTTCACCAAATATCCTAGCTTGAAGATTTTTTATAATTACGAAACTTCTGGTACTAGGACGAATAGTAGTGAACCACCTCATATACGTTTGATGAAAGACCATGAATTTGTAGATTATGAACCAGGAAGTGACTCTGGAAACTTACGATGGTACCCAAAAGGAACGCTAATAAAGAAAATACTTGAAAAGCATGTTACTAATATGGTCCTCAATTATGGGGCAATGCAAGTTGAAACTCCGATAATGTATGATTTTGAACACCCAAAGCTCAGTAAATATCTAGACAGATTCCCTGCAAGACAATACGTTATTAAAAGCGAAGATAAAGAATATTTCTTACGGTTTGCAGCTTGTTTCGGACAATACTTAATGAATCATGACATGACGATATCTCATAAAAATCTTCCTCTACAAATCTATGAACTAACCCACTATTCCTTCAGAAGAGAACAGCGGGGTGAATTAGCAGGTCTAAAGAGACTAAGAACATTTACAATGCCAGATATGCATACATTATGCAAAGATCTGGACGATGCTAAAAAAGAGTTCATAGCACAGTATAAACTTAGCATGAACTGGATGGAAGATATAAATGTAAAATATGATGTTGCTATGCGTCTTGTTAAAGAGTTCTACGATAATAATAAGGAGTTCATTAACAATCTTGTTGATCTAGTGGATAAGCCTGTTCTTATTGAACTGTGGGATCAAAGGTTCTTTTATTTCGTGATGAAATTTGAATTCAGTATTAATGATGCATTAAATAAAGCAGCTACATTATCAACAGTTCAAATAGATGTTGAGAACTCTGAACGGTTTGACATAAATTATATTGATGAAAAAAACAATGCAAAACATCCATTAATGTTGCATGCAAGTATTTCTGGTGGAATTGACAGGAACCTTTACGCATTACTCGAAAATGAATGGATGAAAATGCAAAAAGGTATAAAACCTATGCTTCCTGTTTGGCTGTCTCCAACCCAAATAAGGATCATACCAGTATCCAATGAACAACTACGATTTTGTTTAAAATTGTTAGATGAATTTGAAAAATGCAACATTCGAGTTGACATTGACGATGAAACAAACACTTTGCAGAAAAAAATCCGAAATGCAGAGAAGGAATGGATACCGTTTATCGTTGTCATTGGTAAGAAAGAGGTACAGAGCAATAATTTGACTGTTAGGGTAAGGAATATTGGAGGTAATCAAAAAAAGTTTACAACTAAGGAATTAATAAAACATATCCAAAATGAGATAGGAAACAAACCGTTTAAACAACTTAGTTTATCTCGGAAGTTGTCTAAAAGGCCCAAATTTAGATGATGTTAATTATAATTGATTTACAAATGGAATAAACTTTAAATATAAAAATAATTTAGATTTATACTATAAACCAGGTTAAAATGAAGCTTACTCATGCAGATAAAGGGGGAGTTAAAATGGTTGAGATATCTGAAAAAGAGGATATTAGAAGGATTGCTATAGCGCAAGGTAAAATAAAACTGAAAGAAGAAACAATAGAAATTTTAAAGTCTGGAAAAATTGAAAAAGGAAATGTTCTAACCACCGCACAGATTGCAGCTACCCAAGCTGTTAAGAAAACATCGGATATAATACCTTTGTGTCACCCTCTACAAATAACAGGTATTAGAGTAAACTTTGAAATAAATAATGATAATTTAAAGGTTACAGTGAAAGTTACTACTATAGGAAAAACAGGTGTTGAAATGGAAGCATTGACAGGTGTAACTATCGCTCTATTAACGATATGGGACATGGTAAAGGCTAATGAAAAAGATCAAAATGGACAGTACCCTCAGACTAAAATAAGGGATGTATATGTTGTAGAAAAAATAAAAGGTGATAGAAATTAGCAAAACTACTGATAAACACAAGTCCCAAGCACCAAAAAAATTAAAGGCATGTGTAGTTACGATTTCAGATTCTAAATATGATTATAATTGTAACAAATACGTGTCAAAAAAGGAAAAGGAAGACACTTCTGGTAAGACTATTATTAAAGAACTGAAAAAAGCGGGTCATGAAGTGATTTTTTATACACTTATTCCTGATCATGAAGGAATCATAATCGAGACGGTTGACCACATGTCACAGAGGTATATTCCGGATATTATTATAACCACGGGTGGAACTGGAATTGGAAAAAAAGATGTTACCGTCGAAGCTATTTCCAGCTTATTTAACAAAACGTTAGAAGGATTTGGGGAGCTTTTTAGAATCGAAAGTTTGAAAGAGATTGGAAGGGCAGCCTTGCTGAGTAGGGCAGTGGCAGGAATATTTGAAGGAATTATAATATTTGTATTACCAGGTTCGCCAAATGCTGTGAAAACTGGGATGGGCATAATAATTGAAGAGGCACCTCACCTGGTTAAACATTTAAGAGACTGATTTAAAATTATGCGATTGGATGATATATTAAAAAAACTACCTTTACTGGATTGTGGTGACTGTGGATATGAAACCTGTAGAGATATGGCAAAGGAGATATCCCTCGGTAAAAAAGAATTTCAAAATTGCCTTGTAATTGATGCGGGAAGAAAAGTAGAGATATATGTAGGAGGGAACCCAATTCCAGTTGGAAATTTTGTGCAGAACTTGATATCTAAAACGATAGTAGCGATGGTATCTACACTTAAAAAAACAAATTTGGATAATGGGGATTTAATCGAGATAAAAGTTAAAATTGATGAAGATGATTTACGATAATTGTGGTCGACCATTAACAAGTATGCGCATATCCATTACTAGCCGTTGTAATCTAAATTGCATCTATTGTCATCATGAAGGGATAACTCGAAATACTGGTATTGAGATGACTCCTGAAGAAATAGAAGAAATTGTTAGAATAAGTACAGAATTTGGAGTGAGAAAAGTAAAAATAACAGGTGGTGAGCCACTCCTACGAAAAGATATAGTATCAATAGTTAAAAAAATCTCAGATGTTAGTGGAGTAGAAGATGTTTCATTAACAACAAACGCTATGTTCCTAGAAAAACTGGCAAAAGAATTGAAAATTGCGGGACTAAATAGGATAAATATTAGTATTGATACTCTTAAATCTAAAGTTTTTTCAGAGATAACCCAAGGTGGGAATCTATCAACGGTTCAGAGGGGCATAGAAAAAGCCATAGAAGTTGGACTTAAGCCAGTAAAACTTAACATGGTCATTATGAAAGGAATTAATAATAGAGAAATTCACAATATGCTAAAAAAATATTCGCGAGATAATGTGGTAGTTCAACTAATTGAACTAGTTGATAGTAATGAATTATTTTTTGAAAAATATTACTACAGTTTAGACGAAGTAGAAGATAATTTTGAAAGACGGGCAAAGGAAATAGTGGTTAGGAAACTAATGCATGGGAGACATAAATATATTTTAAATGGTACAGAAGTTGAAGTTATTAAGCCAATGCATAATACGGATTTTTGTGCCCATTGTACAAGAATCCGAGTTACTGCTGATGGAAAATTCAAACCCTGTTTAATGAGAGATGATAACCTAGTTAACTTCCTAGATGAAATGCGTTTAGGTGCTGATAAAAATAGACTAAAGGAACTATTTAAAAAAGCTATAGGAGAACGAGAGCCCTTCTTTAAACAAAATCTTGTTGGAAGTAATTAACTTCAAGGACTTATAATACAGAAATCAATAATGTTACCCATTGTTATTTTGAATTGATTTTAACAGTGGACGAAGGAGGAATATACATTGAGCAAGGTAAAGGTACATGCGGGGATATGTGGATTCGTATCCAATATAAAAGTGAATAAAACAGAAGGAAAGAATGCTAAAGTAAAAATCGTAAGTGCTTGTGGAATGATTAAGGACTTGAGCAACGAAATGACAGAAATAAATTGGATAAACAGTATGACCAGGGAAATGGCTAATTCAGAAGTATATAAAATAACCGATAAATACATAACCCACGCTGCTTGCCCTGTTCCAAGTGCTATTTTGAAGGCTGTAGAAGTCGAATTTGGACTAGCTTTACCGAAAGATGTAACGATGAAAATTGAAAAAGATTAGATCTTTTAGAAAGTCCTAAATAAATTAAGAAGATTATCCATTTATTCATTAGTCTTTAATTAAAAATCTATTAAAAATAAGGGATAAGGAAAAAATAATTTTATTATCTCCAATTAGGCAATAATAGATATATATCTAGGATAATTAGGATATTTTAATGAAGTTAGGCCAATTTCAATTTAATAGACTTGAATTTGCAGGTTCTCTTGCAGATTTAGGTACATTATTACCTCTCTTAATAGGTCTCATAGTTATTAATGGCCTTAATCCCACCAGTGTGCTATTTATGATCGGCATATTCTACATTTTATCTGGAACTTATTATCGTATTCCAGTCTCAGTTCAACCAATGAAAGTAATTGCGGCTTATGCTATTGCTATGGGCATGTCACAGGTTGAGATAAGTGCTTCAACGATTATAATTGGGATAATCCTACTGATCCTAGGAATTACTAAGTTAATCCGACTAATAGGGAAATACATCCCCCATATGGTGGTCAGAGGTGTACAATTTGGTGTTGGATCCATCCTTATTTATAAGGGCATAAGTCTAGTATTAAAATCGGATTCAGATCTTGTAATTCAAAATGTAGGACCGGTTAGTATAGGCGTAATACTTGGAGGAATTGGAGTGATATTAACTCTGATCCTTCTAAAAAACAAACGCTTTCCAGCAGCAATAGTTATTGTATTTTTAGGGATAATGGTGGGTATATTTATGGGTAAACCTATCGATGGAGAGATCCAGGTAGGAATATACCTCCCTAAACTATTCCCCTATGGAATTCCTGGGAAAACGGATTTATTGATTGGTCTAACTCTTCTAGTAATCCCCCAAATTCCAATGACCACAAGCAATGCTATTATATCTAATTGTGATTTATCCAAGGAATATTTTGGGAAGAAAGCTAAGAAGATGTCGTACACATCTCTAGCAAATAGTATGGGACTTGGAAATGTTGTATCTTTTATATTAGGGGGGATGCCCATGTGCCATGGGTCTGGTGGGATTGCAGCTCATTACAGGTTTGGTTCACGAACAGCTGGTTCTAATCTAATTATAGGTAGTATTTTCCTTGGGTTAGGATTATTTTTTGGACCATCAGCACTCCATCTTTTAGATCTTATACCTCTCTCTCTTTTAGGTGTACTACTGATATTCGCTGGTATTCAATTATGTTTGATGATTAAAGATGTTAAGGATAAAATAAATTTAGCTCTAATTTTTTTTATGCTTTTAGTAGCACTAACAATTAATCTTAGTATATCATTTATATTAGGTATAATCCTAGCTTATACTATTAAAAAATTCAAACTTAAAATCTAATCCCTCTGAACTAAAGTAAGTTTAATAAATTATTCTTCTCTATCTTCTAGAGTCTTGAGTCTATCGTGTAATAAGCACCAATTCATGTCCATGTTATCTAATCTTTCTTTAACTTCTTGACTATTCTCTTCCAATTTCTCTAGCTTCTTTTCCAATTCATTTATCCTATCGTTTAGATCTTTATCACTCACTTATTTTACCTCCAAAAAAATTGATGTTTAATAAATTCAAATAAATATCTCCGTTGTAATTATCAAAGACTTACAAATAAAAAACGGGGTATTTTTTTCCTATTTCTATTAAAGTATTCATTTAGAATTTATTCCCACGG
>CAYZUE010000031.1:0-14396 GCA_964481825.1 Candidatus Hydrothermarchaeota archaeon
TAAAAGCACCGTCACCTGAAATCCTGCTTTTTGAAGATCTCTAAGCTTATTAATCGTGAGTAAATGCCCTAAATGAATCTTTCCACTAGGCTCATATCCTACATAAACTCTTGGATGGGCAATTTCATTCAAAAGATCATAAAGTTCAGTTTCAGTTACAACCTCAAAAAGATCCTTTTTAACTAAAGCAACTTTTCTTTCTAATCGCATTTTTGAAAAACACCTTTTTAAATTCAATATCTTAATACTATGAGGTTTTATCTTTAAAGCTTAACACTTGGATTATGAAATATCGCCTTTTCTCCGTACTATATCTGCTCTATTTAAACTTTTCATTGGCAGAGTTAATGTCTGATTACTATTTAAATCTAAAGCAATAACATTGTTGCCTTTAAATCGTTGGATTTGGATTAATTTATCTTTATAATTAACAACATCTTCTAACATAAACCTAGGAAATTTAAGTGAAATGGTAACCCGATAGATATCTTTCCCATCCTTACCCCTACCTACTAACTTAGCAGATTGCTTTAAAATACCGCCAAATCTCCTATTAAGATATTTAGAGATCTTTCTACCCGCGCTCAAAGATCCAATGTAGATATCAAAACCATTTTTAACCAACTTAAAATCTGAAACGAATGCGTTATTATCTTTGATCTGTAGATTATTCAAGTATTCAATAGAAGAGCTCTTTACTTTATTTTCTTCTAGATCTTCACCTCTAATCTGAATCACAGCTTCATAATATCTACTTTTTTTCTTCAAGCATGAATTACAAAAGGTTAAATTAACAGTAACTTTACCAGAATTCTCAACACTGCAAGTTTCTCCTCTATGTAACCCAGTTATCTTTAGAGTATAAGGTAAAAAAAGTTTATTAGGGTTAGAGTAGGTTATACCACCTACCGACAAGGCTACATCTTCATCAATAATATTTTTTAAAATCATAGAATCCAATAGAGAATCATTGACTGCCACCTTTACAACTGAATCCAAATCCCCTTTCTGAATATTCCAACGATCATCTTTAAAATAACTAAGACATTGCTTACAAATCTTAACATTCGGATTATTTGGGAGAATAAGAAGTTCAGTATCTTGAAAATAGCACTCCCTACACTTACCATCTTTAAAATTTTCAATGGCATTACCACAAACAAAACAGAATGCTCCTCTTCGTGTCATAATATCTGTACCATTTGAGCATGGGGAACTCCCTCAGCTACAATTACATTATCAGAATTGATTATACCGATATCTATACCTTGTTTAACAATATTTTTTCCCAAAAGATTAGCCATTGAAGCCTGTTTGAGTAACTTTTGTGTTTCTTTTTCAGTCATTAATTCATCCCCATAGAATTTTTTATCTCCTTTGAGAACTAATCCATTTTCTTTGTAAATTCTACCATAAACTTTCTCATCACAAGCTGCGATCAATAACTCTGGAGGAAACCTGTATACTTTCACATAAAATTTCATATTAAATCCTTATTTTCCTTAATAAAATACAAACATTTCCCATGAATATAAATTTGTTTTAAATCCAATAAGTTATTTAATCAGCTTATTACCTTTTATTTAAATTATGGCATACGGTATCCTTTTTCTACTTTCAGCCTCATTGTTATTTAGTACTGTTCCTATCCTTGCAAAGATAGTTTATTCTGAAGGATTACCACCAATTTGGTTAATAGAGTTCAGATTATTTTTTGCATTTTGTTTCTTCTCCTTATTGGTAAAAAAAGATAAATTGAAAGAAATAACATGTAATTTAAAAAATTTAAGCATGTTAGCCGTGTTTGGCCTGGCTGCTAATTATTTTTTTTATCATCAGGGATTAGAATACACCACAGCTTCATCAGCACAGGTACTTGAAAGTTTATCTCCAGTTTTTGTTTTATTAATAGCATTAGCATTAAAAGAAGAAATTATAAACTCAAAAAAATCATTCGGTATATTTCTAACTGCACTAGGTTCAGTGGTTATTTTTAATTCCCATATCCATCTTTCAAGGCTGATATTTGGAGACATATTGGAAATCTTTGCTGCAATAACCTGGGGATACTTTATAGTTCAAAGTAACAGGGTGATGCGCGTATCAACACCTAATACGAGTTTAATTTTTATATTTGGATTTTCAGCTTTATTATTCCTCCCATTAGCTTTAGCAACACCATTAACGCTTACATCAAAATTACTTAGCATAGCTCTGATGATGGGTTTCCTACATACCTTCATAGCATACATGCTCTACTTTGAAGGAATAAAAAGGACAAATC
Organism: Candidatus Hydrothermarchaeota archaeon; assembly: GCA_964481825.1. Taxonomy (GTDB): domain Archaea; phylum Hydrothermarchaeota; class Hydrothermarchaeia; order Hydrothermarchaeales; family JALUUU01; genus CAYZUE01. Next base: position 2,285 of record CAYZUE010000031.1, read on the forward strand.
CCACCAGCGCTGCAGTAACTTTTGCTCTTAGTCCTATTTTAACAGTTATTTTAGAAACAAAGATATTAGGAGCAACATCAACACCACTTTTCTATTTAGGTATATCTTTAGCTATAATAGGGATAATTATAGTTATCAGACAAAGGAAAAAATAAACGATATCGAGTTTAGGCATACGCTTCTGATTTATTGAATACACCTAGAATAGGTAGATTCAAAATTAAATAATACTTTTTTATATTGTATTACAAATAAAATTAAAAGATTAAATAAAAAATTTATAAACTGGAATATTTTAGCATAAATGAGGTCAAATAAATGAGTCAAATAGAACAGATAGAGAGAGATATATTGGATTTGATGGAAAGTAACAGGGAAATGCGGAAACGGATTGAAAATTTAGAAGATAATATAGATAGAATCCTCCAGTTAGGCAATTCAATTTGGTGGAGGCATATAAGACCTGATGACTAACCAATAACAATTAGGCTACAACAAATAAAATTTTTTATAAAATATTAATCTTAGCAGAAAAATAGATAAATAAATTTAAAAAGAATTAAAACTAAAGATAAAGACAGGGATTCAGGATGGAAATAGTGGTTTTAGGAGGCTCTTTTGGAGGGCTTAATGTTGCTTTTGAACTTAGGAAAAATATTAGTTCTGACCATACTGTTACTGTAATATCAAATAATCAACAATTCGTTTTTATTCCTTCATTACCTTGGCTGTCATTAGGCTGGAGAAAGCCCAAAGATGTAGCGTTTGATATTAAAAAACCATTGACTTCGAAAGGAATCAAATTCCTATTTACATCTGTAAAAAAGATTTCACAAGAGAATAATTTAGTCACAACAGACAAAGGTGAAATATATTATGATTACCTTGTTATTTCAACTGGCGCTGACCTTGAATTTGAATCTGTTTCAGGCCTTGGTCCAGATAACTACACGCAATCTACTTGTACTCTAGAACATGCAGAGAAAGCCTATGATGCTTGGAAGAAATTATTACTAGATCCCGGCCCAATTGTAATTGGCGCAGCTCAAGGAGTGAGTTGCTTTGGTCCTGCCTATGAGCAGGCATTTATGATTGATACGGAATTAAGAAGAATCAAAAGACGTCATGAGATGCCAATAACGTTTATCACTTCAGAGCCATACCTCGGCCACCTAGGAATTGGAGGAGTAGGTAAAAGTCGGAGAGTTGCAGAAGACGAGTTTGCTGAGAGAGATATCAAAACTATTACAAACGCAATTATAGAGGATATAACCCCTGATAAAATAAGATTAGATAGTGGAAAAGAGCTTAAGTTTAAATACGCTATGATAGTCCCGCCTTTTTTAGGAATTAAAGCTATAAGAAATTCTAAAGATTTAGGCAACCCACGAGGATTCATTCCTGTTGACAAGTATTATAGGCATATCAAGTACCCTAATATTTATTCAGTAGGAGTTGCCATGGCTATAATGCCTCCTGAACCAACCCCCGTCCCTACAGGAGTTCCAAAGACTGCTTATATGACAGATAGAATGGCAAAAATGGTAGCGAACAATATATCCGCAGAGATAAATAAGGAGAAAAAAAAGAGCAAAACATTAGATGTTATTTGTTTTATGGATATGGGGGACAGTGCAATACTAATGTCTGCTTCACCAGTACTACCGCCTAGAGATACTTTCCGACTTAAGAAGAATCGAATATTTCATTGGTTCAAAGTAATATACGAGAGATACTATCTCTGGAAATTAAAAAATGGTTTTACCTGGATGCCCTGAAGTATATAAAAAAAGAATAAATACCCCAACGAAAAGTAATATAAAAAAAAGAAGAAGGAGATTGAAAGAATGAAAATAGGAATAGTACTTAACAGCAACGACCCGGAAACGGCCTGGAGTGCATGTAGATTTGGTTCAACCGCCATAGGTGAAAACCACGAGGTAACAATGTTTTTGTTAGGTCCAGGTGTTGAGATAGAATCTATTGTTCACAAAAGATTTGACGCACCAAAGGCTTTAAAAAAATATCTTGACAATGGTGGTAACATCCTTACATGCGGAACCTGTTTAGCTGTCAGAAAAATGGAAGAGGGAGTAAATTGCCAAATAAATAAGATGACAGATTTAGTAAGTCTTGTTGCTGAAAGTGATAAAACTATAACATTCGGTTAAATTGTAGACTGAAAATTCATGCAGATATAGTTACATGTTCTAGGCAAGATGGACATAAAAGTGGGATTAAAGGAATATCAAGAAAGACTAGTTTCTCATCATAAACACTACCACAATTAAAACACAAGAGTAGATTATTTGACATACTACCCCAATTAAAAGGACTGCTATTAAATATGTTCCGAATTAAACTAGTTTAAACATTCCTAGTTTGGGCTCGTAAATTTCCCCCTTACCCATAAGTACCCCAATTGTTTCCTCTACTACTTTCTTTCCAAGACCACTTTCCTCAATTATAGAAGTGACACTTACTCCATGACCAGTGTCAATATTATCTAAGATATTGATTATAACAATTTTAGGATCTTCCCCAATTATTTCTTCCTCAATATCCAATGGATCTTCCATAAGATTTGAGGTTGAATTAATAATATTAGAAGGATTTAAATTACCCCTATTTTGATCTTGGATAAGAAGTTCAAGATGCCGAACAAGTTCCCAATTAGGGTTTTCTACATTCCATAAAAACTCAGTGCTTATATATTTCTCTTCATCATATTCCTTAACCTTACCTATCACATCTACTATATCACCTGGATTAACGTTCATTAACATCTCAACTTCCTCCCCAAACGACCTTATTGTAATGGTATCACTTCCATCATCAAGGGTCAATAGTGCAAATTTCTGATTATCATTTATGAACCTTGAAACTACTGTAGCCATAACTCTAACACGTAAAACTGTACCCACAGAAGTGGTGTTTAAGCAACCTTGATTTAATTGCGAACCTGATTTGATAAATTCTCCTTCGATAATATCCTTTATACGGACTTTAAAAGCAGTGTCAATAACTGATTCATTCCCCATTTTAAATCACTTTGTATTTTTCATTTCTATTTGGATCATAGATTACCGAATCTGCTCTTAATCTTTCTATTGTAAGCACCGTTTCTTTCTGGGTAATACCCTTTTCTTGCGCACGTGAAATAATTTCATATTTATCTGCATATTTATTTTTATTTTCTTTTTCTAATTTCTTAATGATGTCAAGGATGGTCATTGCTCTATCTCTCTGGGATGTAGTTTTACCAAGCTCTATCTTATCAATATCAAATCTCCCTTTCTCCATATCCATACCAGCATCCTTCAATGATGTGTTTAATATTGTTATAGCACGTTCTACATCTTCAACCGTAGTTTCAGTGCTAAATCTAACCCTTGAAGCAGCGGTTGCAATCCTCACTATAGCCCATAACTGTCTTGTGGTCAACGGTATAGCCTGATCATCATTAAGCTTTGCCATTTCTCTAATATCCACGTAATATTTCTCTATCTTCTCCCTTGCTTCATTGTTAAGTTTTGGAAATATCTTTTGCCTAGCATATGCAATATATTTCCTTAGAAATTCTGGTTCTAATTTTGGTGTACAAACATCCGGCGAAACCACTTGATTGAGAATATGATTTGCTATTTTTCTTGAATCGTCTAAGTTATCACGAACAAGAAAAATTAGATCAAAACGGGATAATATTGTAGGTGGAAGATTTAACTGTTCAGAAAAAGATCTAAAATCATCGAATCTACCATATTTTGGATTAGCAGCCGCAAGGATAGAACACCTAGCTCTGAAAGTAGCTAGAATTCCTGCTTTGGCTATACTAACAGTTTGTTGCTCCATTGCCTCGTGCATAGAACTCCGGTCCTCCTTTTCCATCTTGTCAAATTCATCAACACATGCAATCCCTTGATCAGCTAGGACAAGCGCACCGGCTTCAAGACTCCAACTGCCATCACCAAAGTCGTCTTTTAACGCTGCGGCTGTTAATCCTGCTGCAGATGTCCCTTTACCTGAGGTGTAGATACCGCGAGGAGCAAGTTCTTTTGCTACGTATTGTAAAATTTCACTTTTGCCAGTAGCTGGCTCTCCCATAAGTATGATATGGCTGTCACCTCGTATTCGACCCCCATCTGGCAAGTTAAGATTAGGTGCAGAAAATAATTGGTACATTATTGCTTCTTTAATGGTTGTATGTCCAAATATGTGAGGAGCAATAGAGTCTCGGATAGTCTCATATACCTGTGTTTCTCGAGATAACTTCATAATACGCTTTTTATCCTCTCTTGTAATCTCAACTTGTTCAAAATCGATCTCAGTTAGTTTATAGGAATTAGTGTCTAAAAATATCTCAAAAACTCTAGAATGTTTACCTTTAATATCTTTTTTAATAGCTCTTAATATTCCTGTTAACTCCACGCTATCTCCTGGTGTTATTTTACCAGTTAAATCATCATCAATGTGGATAGTTAATTGTTTAGGATGTTCTCCACCTCTAAGATCATCTAAGGATTCTTGAATTAAGATTTTCTGTGAATCAAGGAAGATAGAATCTTTTACTATAAGCTTGAACGGACCTTTTGTCTCACAATCCTCGCATAAATAAGGCTTTTTTAATTTTGGGGTTTCTTGACTTATCCTTATTACATAACCACAACGTTGACACTCGAAAGTTCCTAATGTTAGTTTGGGCCTTACATCAGTTGCCTTTCTCACAATTCCCCCTACAACCATAAGTTTCCCAACATGTTCACTTCTAATATCTGTTATCATTATCTTGCTAGTTGCTGGAAGATTATAAAATCTAACATTAATCTTTGGAGATGAGATGTTGGCAGTAACATCTATCTGCAAAAGAGCTTTCTCAGCTGCTTTTATTGATTTATCAGGATTATAAATGGCCTCATCGGCTAAACTAATATCATACTTGCCCAAGTCATCAAAATTAACTTTGAGGCTCTTTTCATCGGGATACCCATGAATAACTCGGGATATTTCTCTAGTATAATAGGTTCTGAAGAATTTGTCAAATCTCCCTATTAGATCGTCAATTATTATTTCTTGCACAGCTTCCATTTTTTTTTACCAATGCTCATTCTTATCTTTTATAATACCTCATTTTCTATTACCTTAGTTGTTTAGGTATATGGATTAGATTTCGTGTAAGATTAGAGTGGTATTTAACTGTTTAATAGAAATGAAATGAAGGGGTGTTAAAAAGATATTTTCCGAGAGCAGCGGAAAAATAATATTAGGTATATTTCTACTAGACATCAGACAAGAGTAACCCCATAAACATCCTCGACATTGTCAACATGAATTCTCCAGAGATCTTCTTCAGATAACACACCACTATTGAATAGCTTAGTGCTTAATTTAGGTACAGTTTTGGGACCTAATACTGCCCCAGGCCGTTGAAGATCATCAATATAATCGCTTTCCATGAAGAATCTATTTCCTTCCTTTTTGGCATCGATAATATTTTGATTTCTGGCTATCATTGAAGGATAAATACCTTCTTTTATTGATTTTAATACCGTAGGATTAGAAAAGTGTTTGACAACTTTATTTGGATGTATTTTAGCTTCTTTTACTATTTTATATAAATATTCAAAAATCCCCGCTTCATTATCTGAATGAACTTGAACTGCACAATCTAAATCGCGAGATACTTGAAACGCATGGATTAAAACCTTATCACAAGCGCGTTTAATACTATCTTCAACAATAAAATGGGGTATACCTACCTCACCTATCGCCGTTGCCTCTCTATTCTCCACCTTATGCCCCGCAATATTTAATGCATCAACAGCTATTCCAACTGCCTTGGTAACTGAAAATTTATTACACATATCTACAATTTCCGCAGGATGAACTCCAAGTACTGGAAAAGATTTAACTTCAGTCTCTTGATTTATTTTGACACTGAGCCTTATGGTATAGTTAAAAAGTTTTTCGAAACTTTCCAAATTATTTGGTTCTAAACCTAAATCCCTAGTGGTTTTACAGACAAGAAAGAGATGTTTTCCACCTGCACGTTGAAATTTTTTTACAGCAAGTAATCCTTCACCGTTTATTGGATCAATATGCAGATGGTTGTCCGTGAAATTGTTGAATGACGATTGTAATGATTTATCGTGTTTATCCGAAACTAGATTATTCATGAGGATTGTAATTTTAAGGTACTGTTGAATTAAGAATTAAATGATTAATAATTTTTTTTAACAAGTTTGCTTTCCAATAACCTCCTCAATTTCTGATAACCCTTTTCTTAAAACATCAATTAATTCCTTTCTATTTACTTTTGTGTTAACACATCCATCTCTGGTAAGGGGAACACCTTGAACCACTGTTTTTGTACCGGCTATCTCATGCATGGCAATGTTTAAATCTTTTACACATGCAACTCCCAAAGCTGCTTTTGGCTTTACGGATTTCACGATTCTATGAACGAATCTTCCACCAGGAACTATGTAAAACCCATATCCAAGTTTTTCAGCCTCTGCCTTTAACTCTTTTAGAACACAAAGTCCACAGTCATTACAAGCTATGCCCACCATAGAATCTAATCGAGCTGGACATTTAATGTGTCTTAAACACTGAGGAACTACAACTATCCTATCTTTAACATCAATTTTTGCAAATTTCTCCCGACTAAGATGATTTCTAACCCTTATTCCTATAATGTCTACTATCTTCTCTCCAAATCCAAATTTTATAGATAATCTCTTTAATTGAAGATAGAAAGTATCGACAATGAAAAGTAATAGTTTAGGTAAGATGATTTTTTTATTTCTTATTAAAAGAGATCCGAGGATTAAAAAAGTTAAAAATAAAAATAGAATCGACAAAATAATTGCTATAGAAATTTTACCAATAATTTCATAAACCAATCTTAATCACCTTTATGGATATATATTTTATTCAACTTTTTAAATGGATTAAAGGTTATTTTAAATTATATCTAAAATAATGACTATTATATTTATATATATGTGTATATACTTTTTTTTTAAATAAAAAGTAAGACCTTTACATAACTTATATAAAGATAATTTAAAAATATCAACCAAAGGGATAAAATGGACTACGATATCAAAAATATAAAACTTGCTGAAAAGGGAAAACTACGTATTGAATGGGCAAGACGTCAAATGCCTGTTTTAAATATTATTAAAAAGCGATTTGAAAAAGAAAAACCATTAGCGGGAATTAATATCGCTGCTTGCCTACATGTTACAACGGAAACTGCTAATCTTATGAATATACTTAAATCCGGAGGAGCTAATGTTGTTTTATGTGCATCAAACCCATTGAGCACACAGGACGATGTTGCAGCTTCTTTAGTTAAAGATTCTAAGATTCCCGTATTTGCTATTAACGGAGAAAACAATAATACGTATTATAAACACTTAAATCAGTCCCTCAACATAAACCCGCAGATAACAATGGATGACGGAGGGGACTTAGTTTCTAAAATTCATTCTGATCGTAAAGAAATACTTGAGAACGTCATTGCAGGAACAGAAGAAACCACAACAGGAGTTATAAGATTTAAAAGCATGGAATCCCAAGGAGTATTAAAATATCCTATAATTGCAGTGAACGATGCATCAACAAAACATTTTTTCGATAATCGCTACGGTACAGGTCAATCAACGATAGACGGTATTTTACGAGCTACAAACATCCTAATTGCTGGAAAAAATTTTGTTGTTGCAGGTTATGGATGGTGTGGACGGGGATTGGCGATGAGAGCGAATGGGATGGGAGCAAACGTAATCATAACGGAAGTAGATCCGCTTAAAGCCCTTGAAGCGGTTATGGATGGCTATAGGGTAATGCCTATGAATGAAGCGGCAAAAATTGGAGACATTTTTGTAACTGTAAGTGGAAATACAAGCGTTTTGCGTAAAGACCACTTTGAATTAATGAAAGATGGAACCATCATTGCTAATTCAGGCCACTTTAATGTAGAAATTGATATTAACGAACTTACTAAAATTTCTAATACGAAACGTAAAATAAGAGACTATGTCTACGAATACAAACTCAAAGATAAACGGAGGATCTATCTCTTAGGTGAAGGAAGACTTATTAATCTTGGAGCGGCAGAAGGGCACCCTGCTAGTGTCATGGATATGAGCTTTGCAAATCAAGCATTATGTGCAGAGTACATTAAATTTAAAGGGAAAGACCTAGAACCAATTGTTTACCCCGTTTCAAAAGAAATTGACAATATTGTTGCAAAGCTAAAGTTAAAGAGTATGACTATCAAAATAGACAAACTAACTGAAAAGCAGAAAAAGTATTTGGATAGTTGGGAAGATGGAACTTAGATTACAAAAAAAAACAATCTTAATTTATTCTATATCAGGTTAAATCTATTTAAATCAAAAGAATTGGTAGAGTTTGGGTATAACGATTAGAAAGAACCCATTGCCAATAAAATATTAAATAGATTATATTATTTTACGATTTGGGATACAACAGAAATAAATTTTTATTCTACAAAATAAAATTAGAAGAGACAACAGTGGGATTATTAGATAAAATATTTGGGAAAAAGATTGTAGAAGAAAAAACTCTAGTTCTACAACTAGAAGAAATTGGACCATGGCTTAATAAAGCCAAGAATGATAGAAAAATTAAAGCCGTTGAGTACATTGAACCAATAATGGAAGATATCGAGAAATCACGAGATACCGCAAAAGAAATTATTCTACAAATTAAAAATCATAAATTTTCTTCTGAAGTGAAAAAAAAGGTGCCTAAACCTGTATTAACCTCGAAACCAATCTACGTAAAGGCTATGCTTGATGGTTTAATCTCAATTAATTCTCGAAAAGTATCCGATTTAAGTGAAATTATAGATTTTAGAAAAGAAATCCTCAATAAAATGAAAATAATACAAAAAACACAGATGGGAAAAGGGAGATATATGACTGTAGCATTTCGAGATGAAATGCTTAAAATAGGCTCTGCCCTAAACAGAATTTTAGATTTGCTTAATTCTGTTGAAGAATTCATAAAAGAAGAGAAAAATGAAATTAATCAACTTGAAGGTTTAATTTCAATGACCAACGAATTAAATAACAAAATAAAAATGATGCTAGATTCTGAAGGAGCTAATACCAGAGAGTATATCACCAAAATAAGAAAGGAACACGATCAACTAAAAGGTAATTTAAAAGATCTGCTTGATGGAGGAGATTATAAAGAATTAATGCAAACTGAAAAAAGGATCAAAGATGTTAAGAAAGAAAAAGCCTTTAATCAAACTAGGATTGTGAATCTGATAGGTCCCTTTACAAGGGTTTTTAGAAAATATAAGAAACTTATAGAGGATCAAACAGAACAAGGAGATATCGCGACTCTTGAGATGTATCTCGAAGACCCAATAAAAGCGTTTTTAATTGAAGAACCTGAATGCAAGTTGATTAACTCCATACTTAAGAAAATCCGTATATTACTTGAAAAGAAAATTCTGAAATTGAAAAAGAGAGAAAGGGATAGAATGCTTTATAAAATAAACAATGAAATCAAATTACTAAAACAACTAAGAATTGAAATGAGTGAATTAATAGAAGAAGAAAAGAGATTGGAAGATCTTTTAATTCATTCATCAGTGAAGAACGATATAAACATTTTAAAAGAAGAATTGAACGCTATTGAGAATGAGATAAAAAAACTTGAAAATGAAAAAATGAATCAAATCAGAGAGTCACATAAGATTAGAGAAGAAATTGATAATAGTAGTGAAAGATTAATCAGTGCTATTGAGGAAAGAGAAGGAAATTCAGTCAAAGTAGAACTTCCATCTTCTCTAAATTATTAGGGATTGATTTTTGATCTTTGAAATATGCAAGATGACTCTCACAGGAGCAATCACTAGACCCAAATTTATTAGATATAATTATTGCATTAGGTAAGAGAAAGATATCTCTATTAATATCGCATTCTTCCTCCCTGGAGAGAAATACATCTTTTATAACACTTTCCTCAAGAAGGTAATCAATATGCCAATGCAATGTTTTATCACGAGATAAATGTCTTTTGATTCTTGAACTCATTCGGTTTTTCTTGGCCGACCCAGTATAAATGTAGAATCCTGGAGGAAAATCAAAAATACCTAGTTTACCAATCACCAATCTACTTCTTTTTTTTTTATTAATTATTAAACAGTAAGTTTGAAAGTCATTAGATACTTTCTGAAGAAGGACCATATAAGCTCCTATCTCATCCACTGTTATTTTTAATCTCTTTTACCCTGTTATGAATCCTTTGTAAAATTTCCCCATCTGTGAGCATTCCATCAGGAGGATCAATTACCTTTCTCATTCTTATAGGCACTGTATCCATACGATATGCGGTTCCTTCAAACTCTATTCCCGCTATTGCACAAGGAAAAACTACATCGCTAAGTTCAGTTGTTGGAGACCAGTGAGGATCAATGGTAATAAGAGGAATCGAAGTTAAATATTCAACAGACCTTTTAGGGAAATGCGCAACTGGATCAGAAGCAACAACTACAGCTGCATCTACCTCTTTATGTTGTAATACATCATTTGATGCAGTTTCACCTGGATTATAGCGAGGATATCCCCTTGAAAAGTCAACTGCAAAAGGAAAACCCACCTGCCAATTTAAAACTTCACTAAACCCTGTAACATTATAATGCCCTCTTAGCATCATTATCGAAAATTTAGTATGTCTATTCAAATCTTTTGCTAGACAAATAGCATTATCAATGTTGCGAACTTTACCATCACTCATTGTAAGCCCTTGTCCAAAGAAGATAACTCCCCATTCACAGGAAGTGAGTTTTTTTGCGAGTTTATAAATATCCTCTCGCGATACTCCTGCAATTTGCTCTTGGGTTATTTCTCCGCCATTAACAATAGTTCTTAAAGCTGAGAACATCTCATAATCTTTTCCAGGGTTAATCTGTATAAAGGAATTAGCTATTTTTGCTGTATCAGTTTTCCTAACATCGACCACGATAAGCTCCCTGTCTTTGTGACCACGATCTCTAAAATAGCCTTTAGGAAACACAGAATATCTTGATAGATGTCTAGGATGAGCATGCATTGGATTTGCTCCCCAATAAATTACAAGATCCGCACGATTCTTTACCTCTCCTAGAGTACTTGTAGGATAACCTACATCTGCAAAAGCAAGTTCGCTTGGTCCATGACAAACAGAAGTACAACTATCTATTACCGCACCTAATTCTTCTGCTAATGCTACTCCATCACGGTGAACTTCACATGTCGTATTAGCCCATCCATACATTAATGGATGTTTAGATTTAGCTAGAATTTGTGATGCTTTCTCTATAGCTTGGTCCATTGATGTCTCCTCTAGTTTCCCATTTTTTCTAATGAGAGGAGTTAAAAATCGATGTTTCCTTGCATTTAAAAACTTAGTTGAGCCAATCTTACAAGCATGCTTAACATTACTAATATCATCGTTTTTAATACCAATTTCTATATCATCACAAAGAGTACCACAGAAAGGACAGACAACATTATCAATCATCATAGAATTAATACGGAGTTAGCATATATAAAAATTTTTAAAAAAAAAAAATGATTACTTGAAATATCTGTCAAGTAATCCTTGCAAAGCCTGTGCATGCCTAGCTTCATCTCTGGCGCTTTCGTCAAAGAAATCATGCGGCTCATCAAGACCAGCATCTTTAGCGGCTACAGCTGCTTTCCTTTTGCCTTTATTTGCTCCTAGTTCCCCTGCAAGCATTTTTTTTATATTCTTCTCTGTGCTCGCAGATATTAATCCATTAAGTTCGGCAAATCTTGCAGCATGCCAAGCCTCGTCTGTGCCCAAAGTTTTTAAGACTTCAGCTATCTCTGGACATCCTTCACGCATTGCTTGTTTTGCCATAGCATAGTAAAGACCAACTTCAGCAGTTTCTCCTTTAAAGTTGTGGTTTACAGCGTCTTCGCACACAGTGCCTTTTGCAACACCAATTTTTGCTTCAAATTCTGGGGCCATCTCTTCACCTCAATTTTTTTTACGAATTTTATAATGTTTTTTTGTTAATTAAAATCATCTAAATCTCTTTAAAGAATCAAAAGGGATT
>CAYZUE010000032.1:0-14322 GCA_964481825.1 Candidatus Hydrothermarchaeota archaeon
CTACGGTTCTGAGGACATGTTTTTTCACAAGAGAGAAGAGATAAAGAGCTTAATTAAAGATGACCATGAAGTCAAAAAAATTGAATTCTTGGATTTTGGGCTACATGTAAATTCTGATGATTTATTATCTGCAGTAATTGATAAGATAAACGCAATGAAAAATTCGGTCGATTGTATTTTCTTAGGATACGGGTATTGTCAGGTTCTAGAAGGTATAGAAGATAAAGTTGACATACCAGTTTTCATGCCGGATGCTCCAGATTGTATTGGAGTATTTTTAACCCCTAAGGGATATGCTGAACAAAAATCAAAAGAGGCCGGTACTTGGTTCATGACTCATGGTTGGTGTGAAAGAGGTTACGAAGACACTGTTATTAAAGAACTAAGATTGGATACCGTTAAAGACACCCATCCAGGAATTGAGCCTATGGACATCGCTAAAATGCTTTTCAAAAACTATACCAAAGTACTTTATATTGATACATCTACTGGGACTAAGGATATCGACCATTTACGATCAAAGGAATTCGCAGATGCGTTTGATCTTAAGGTTGATTCTATTGAAGGGACAACAGATTATTTAAAAAATGCATATGAGCGTATGAAGAACCATGAATGCAAAAAATAGATTTCAAGCCGCTATCAATAACGAAGAACTTGATAGAGTTCCTTTAGGCTATCTTTTTTTTGGAGCGGCTAATACTGTCCTTTCCGAATTAAATATGAGTTTTAAAGAAGTTTATTATTCTTCGAAGGGGATGGCAAAAGCACAATTGAAAGCTCTAGAGATGTTTGGGCATGATAATGTTAATGTACCTTGGGGTTGTCTGAATGTTGAAGCTGAAGCCTTTGGATCCCAACTTGATATTAAAGAAGATAATTATCCCATATCTAAGGGACATATCATAAATACCCCCGGAGATATTGATGAATTATCAATCCCTATTCCTGAGAGAAATGGCAGGATGCCTCTTGTTCTTGAAAGCTTAAAACTTTTGAACACTGAAGTTGGCGAAACTAATCCCATAATCGGTTTTCTCTCGTCCCCAGCAATAATAGCAACTGAGATTCGAGGGTTTGAAAATATTCTTATGGATACGATAAGAGAGCCTAAATTTGTTCACAAGATTTTAAATAAGACTTCTAAATTATGTGAAAACTATATTGCATCCATGATGGAAAATGGGGCGCATGGGATTATGATTGAGAATAGTGGTTCTGGGTCCGATGTTTTTTCACCTCCATCTGCTGAAGAGTTCATCATGGGCTATAACAATCCAATTTTAAAAAATATCAATAAATTAGGCGGATACTCAATTCTTTACAACAGTTCATCTATGCCTTATATAGATCAAGATATATCTCTTCATCCTGACGTTTATAGTTTTTATATGGGGGATCCTGCTGCTATAATGGAAAAACACAGATGGGATTGTCATAAATTCCATAGTAAAATAGGGGCTTGTTCTAAGAGATTTTGTATATCAATGATTAAAGATGTGTGTTTAATGGGGAATGTTGATCATGCTAATAATATGCTTAATGGGTCTTACAAAGACACTTACAATGAAGCTATGAACTGTCTTAGGAGTGGTAGGGATAGGGAAGGAGGTTTTATTCTTTCAACCGGTTGTGAAATTCCTTTTGATACTCCTATTGATAATATGTTAGCTCTTAAAGACGCGGTAACGGATTTTAAAATTTAGATTATATGTCCTTCAATCCATTTTAATATATAAAATTTAAATTAAAGACTTGTTTTCTTAATGAATAAGGTATATTCACAATTTTCGCATGTCCAATATTCATCATTTCCTTTTTTTTCAAGGTTCATATTTTGATTACAATAATCACAGACTTTATAATACATCCTTTTTAACATCCTCGAAAGTGGTGTTAAGCAACTTCTCAAATTTCTTAAATGTTTCATCATTTATCCTTTTATAAACAAAAGTCTCCGTTTCACATCCTCTTAAATCTTGGTCTAGGATTTCATCCATATTGATAGATTGAGTTGGCTTTAATCCTTCTCCTTTTAATATCCGATCTGAGCACCTCTTATTACAGGAATTAACAGATATCAAGTTACTTGAGGTTATGCCAGTCATAGACAATAATTTGGGAGTAGTGCCAGTTATGGTAGCTGAAAAAGAAATAATTTCCTGACCATGGTTATCCATTAACTTCTGTATACCCTTTTCAAGGATAATTCCTCGTTCTCCGAGGGCACCACATGCTATAACACCTATTTTCATGATTTTAATTCAATTATTGCTTTTTTTATACGGGATTCAACCTTTTTAATGCTAGCATCAGTAACTCGGGGGTACTTTTCAATAAATGTTTTAACATGGGGGTTTATATTTATGGAATCTAAAAATCTTGCAGAGCAACAATTCTCGCATCCATCTATTACTAATAACTCATTATTCTTTAAAATCTCTTCAAATTCTTTGTAACCAGCAATTAATGGAGTAATAGGGAATTGTCGCATCTTTTCAGTTTCAGAAATATTACGTAAAGCAGCCCGGACAATCCTACCTGCAGGACTCATACTTGAGCAAGTTATAACATTTAGCATAAAGCCTCCAATGTTAGTTTGTTAAATCTAAAAACCTTTGTTGGACATATCTTTTCACATCTTTTACATGCAGTTCCATTGCATAGTTCCGAAAGGATAACAAATCTTTTTCCCTCTTTGTCTTCTACTTCTGTTAAGGCTTGTTCTGGACATTCTTTCACACATTTTAAACAGGATGTACATCCTTTGAAAATTCCTATTAATTTTACGCCAATATTTTCAACAGTAGTTAGTCCTTTATATCCGAGGTCAGGTATGTCACTCTTAGCTTTTCTAATAATTTTCTTAGGTTTTTTCATTTCTGGAACAGGTTGTAAACCATATTGAATAAGATATTTATTATATGTGTCTCTTGGCATCCCTTCTGTCCATAAACCAAGTTCGCTTACAAATGAAAATTTAAATGTTTCCGATTTTGCAAACATAATATGCTTTGATCGTAAGGAATCCGCAAATTGTTGCATCTCATCAAGTACATTAATATCTTTTACTAATTCAATAGCCATAGACAGCGAGGTATTTCCAACTTGTACTACTTTATCCATAACAGGTGGGATTAGGTTAACTTTTTGTGCCTTTATGGGATCGACATAAGTTCCCGTAGCTCCAGCCATATATACGGACTTTAATTCATTAATAGCTACTCCTGCTTCCTCAAAAAGCGTTCTATGACCTGCAGCTATTGCAGCAGTAGCAGTTAAAGCTTCAATCAAATCTTTTTCTTTGAAATATGCTCCACCTTGAAGCTTAAGTTTTTTATCAGGGGTTAGAATTTGGGGTGGATTTATCAAACCTTTTTCTATTCCAACTGCTATGGCGGCAATTACTCCTGTTCCTGTTATCCCTTTAGATTTTATAACACTATCCTCAATAATTTCACCGGTTTTAGGATTAACTATTTGACCTGCCTTCTTTTCTAACTCTCCATTAAGAACGTAATTTCTCCAATCAGTATCAACATCACAAATCGCACCTGGAGAAGCTAACATTCCACATTTAATATGCTGTCCCTCAATAGCTGGGCCAGACGCAGCAGAACCAGTATAAACTTCTCCCTCAAAAATGAGGCTCATCTCAGCGTTAGTTCCATAATCAGTAACTAATGAAATTCCATCTTCATCTAATATGCCTGATCTCATCAGCATAGCTAAAGCGTCAGCTCCGATTTCGTGTCTAACTGTTGGAGGAATAATTACTTCAGCCTTAGAATTAACATTTAGATTAAGTTCTTCCGCTTCAACGACTTTTGCATTTCGATTTGGAACATTTATTTTTAATTTTTTAATCATATTATCTCCAGCATAAGCTAAGTCCCTTATTTCAATTCCTTCAAATAGTGATATTTGTATTGGGTTACCACAAGCAGCGATGGTATCAACCTTGTTTAAGTCGATTTGCAATGAACTTAAAAGTTTATTTATGGTCTGATTTATTAACGCTGGCGATACATCGAGTCCATTTTCTATGGTAAAGTGCAATTGATCCATTATATTAGCGCCAGGCAATGGATGCCTTAGAGTTATTGCAGTGGATATTACCTTTCCCCTTTCATCTAGCGCCTGTGCTCTTTCTCCACTTGTACCTAAATCTAAAGCTATTTTGTATCCCATCTTTAATCTTCTTTTGTAAACAACATTGGTTTTCCTATAGCAATAATTTTTAATCTAGTTTCCAGGAGTATGCCTTTTCCATATCCAGCTTGAGCATGAGCGTATTGATCTTCACGTTCCTTTTTTATTTCTAATATATGAGCACCACTTTGAATTGCTCTATTTTTGCACTCAGTACTGTAAAAATTTATTGAATGTTCGACAGCTTCACTTAAAGAGCTAAATTCTTTTCTTTCAAATGATGAATGTAAGATACAAGGAGGATCGTCAATATCAGCAAAACCAGGTTTTGGTTTTATTAAAATTTCTATGGTTTCAAAAATGCTCCCTGTAATTGCTCCGATAGCATTTCCAACTTCTGCATGTTGCGGTACAATCAATTCAGTGTTTAAAAGTTTAGCAACTTTGGGTAAATAAGCTTCCGCCGGAGCTCCAATTCCTATAATTTTTTTCTTTAAATCTAAATTGCATTCTATATCATCTCTTCCTTTAGATTCTATCATATTGTTAAGTAGATATTGACAGATCTTACAGTAAGTAATATCAGATTTACCAATTTGTTCGTAAATTAATTTAGATAAAATTTCGCGAGTTATTTTGTTTGTAACTGCATTTTTTGCTTCTTTTATGAATTTGTTGCTTGCGAGTCCTATTCGCCGTGATTGTATTTCAACACCTATCCTTGAAGCTTTTTCGTCATATTCAGTGTATGAACCTTCATGATGAAGTAAATCTGTGGGAGTAAGACCAATCTGATTAATAATATTTAATTCAAATAGTTTGTCTAGGTCAAATGCATAGGGATTTATCCCAAGTAAATCATAAGCCTCATAAAGTGAATGAGGTCCTTTTTTCAAAACTTTTATTAATTTATCTTCTTTTGAAAATATTTTTAATCCACTTACCTTTTTCATTGCTACTAGGAAATCTGTGGTTTGAATTAGTCCTTTTTTTCTGGGATCTACATAAGGGGGTGGAAAAATTGTTTTTCGCTTTTCCATATTTTTTAATTTATCAAAAAAAGTAGGATACAATTCCGAAGCAATGCAGAGGGGTATAACACGTCGAGGGCTTAATTTTACTTTTCGATGGTCCACTATTATCCTACTATCACCTCCAACCCCTGAGGTTAAAATATCAATAGCCTTAACTCTAGTTTTCCAGCCTCCTATTGTAGCACCTTTAGAATTAAGATGTGGCCTGCCTTCCCTCAGAATTGCAATATCTGTTGTAGTTCCCCCAACATCTATTACTAAGGCATCTTTTTCATTTGTTAAAAATTGTGCTCCAATTACACTAGCAGCAGGTCCGGATAATATTGTTTCGATAGGTCTTTCTGCAGATATTTTCTCACCCATCAAAGATCCATCACCCCTTACTACCATAATTGGTGCCTGAATCTTCTTTGCATCAAATACCTTGTTTAATGATTTTATTAATTCAGATATAATAGGGATTAGTTTAGCATTTAGTACTGCAGTTGTTGTTCTCTCATAAAATCCTAATTCCGATGAAAGTTCATGCCCTGATACCACAGGTAGAGATGCTAACTTATTTACCATCCTCGTTAGGATAATTTCATGCTCAGGATTTCTAATGCTAAGATAACTTGAAATGGCAAAAGCATCAACTTTGTCTTTTATATCATTTATAAATAATTTAGCTTTTTCTACATCCAGCTTTTTTAATTCTTCTCCCCCTAACTTGTGCCCACCATCGATTTCGATATATTCATCAACAGGCAAATCAGGATATGTTTCATGTCCAACTACAATTAATCCAACTCGTCCTCCCTTCCCTTCAACAATGGAGTTAGTTGCAAGTGTTGTTGATATAGATACTAAAGAGATGTTAGATAAAAGGTTAGAATCTAGTTTATCAATGGAGTTAGAAATGCCTATAGACAGATCTTCTCTAGTTGTCAAAGCTTTTGCTTTAGCAAGTGGATTATTTTTTTCTAGATTAACAATAACCGTGTCAGTATATGTCCCTCCAGTATCTACACCTAGACCTAGTTTCTTCTGAAATGATTCAGATTGTCCTTTCATATTTTAGCTCCAAAAGCGGTGTTCTAATTATTGTGTTTTTCCAGTAACAGTATCTACCATAACTTTAATGTTTTTTGTAGGAGTTAATGGCGATATTGAACATGATGGAGCAACTAATTTTACACCTGCCTTCATCACTGATAATGTATCGTTCCTTACATCATCATCAGATCCTCGTAGTAGGTTAGTCACAGCATCTACGTTACCCAATACTGATGCACGGCCTTTGCTTTTTATAACTGCATTTTCAATATTAGATTTACTATCAATACTAATACAATCAGTTCCAGATTCAATCATATCGTCAATTATAGGGTCTGCATCTCCGCATATGTGCAATACATTAGGTCCTTTTAATTTTGAAATAAGTTCTTTATCATATGGTGCGGCAAATTTCACATAGAAATCTGGACCTAAAAGATCAACAGATGCTACCATATCTTCGACAACTACCACATCGGCGCCATGATCAAACATTGCATTTGCATATTCAGCAATTATATCTGTCGCAATATTAGAAAATGCATGCACAGTTTCTGGTGATTTTATTATCAATCTCAGTATGTTACTTGGGTCTGCCATATGTGCAGCCAATGAAAAAGGGCCATTTACGTGTCCCATAAGCGGCACTTCATTATCATATTTTTTCTTGAGAATCTCTAAAGCCTTTAATACTACTGGCATTCTTCCTTTTTCGAGTATATTCTCAGGGATCTCTACATCGTCAGGACTTTCATAGCCTCTAAAAGGAACACTGGGAATGGAATTTTTCTTATTTTCCCATTTTATTTCGCATCCTAAAATCTCAGCTTCGACAGTTTGGCAAAAAGGGACACCAATACCTTCTAATCCTGCCTGTTCCCAAGCAGCAGCTGCAAGTATAGCCATTTTTTCAGGGTCTTTATGCCCTTCAGGCCAAAATACACCTATTTTTTCCATTTGTTCAACTGCAACTGTTTGATTTGCACAAGTAACTGATGGACGATCAACTTCCTCCATAACTAATGCTTTTAAAAATCTTTCTCTTGCATTCATTATATCTCAAATCTCCCATTATTTTTTCGCTTAGAAATAAAATCATTAACTTAATATTTATAACTTATGTTATTTTTTTTAGTTTTTATAGTTTTATCTGTATTAATTACCTTAAATTTTGACATAAGTTTATGTATGGAGTTTATTATTATTCTTTTAAGTTATTAATAGAGTTTAATGCTATGCCAACCCTTGCAATTGAAATTAAAAATCTTACTCGATATTTTGAAACTGGAAAAGATACTGTTAAGGCTTTAGATGGTGTAAATCTTCAGATAAGGACTGGTGAACTTTTTGGTTTATTAGGTTCGAATGGGTCTGGAAAAACTACTTTAATAAAAATTCTTTGTACACTCCTTTATCCTACATCAGGAGAAGCTTTTGTATCTGGGATTAATGTAGTTAAGGAACCTGAAAAAATTAGGGGTAAAATCAACATGGTTGCTGGAGAAGAAACTTCAGGATATGGGATCCTTACAGTTCGAGAAAACATTTGGCTTTTTTCACAACTTTATGGTATAGAATCAGGTTTAGCTAAGAAAAGGATAGATGCGCTCCTTAAACTTCTAGGCCTTACAAAAAGAGCACATACCAGAATACATAAAATTTCTACAGGAGAGAGACAAAAAATGAATCTGTGTAGAGGTCTAGTAACAGATCCTGATGTATTATTTTTAGATGAACCTACTGTTGGTGTGGATGTAAATTCCGGCAGGACAATCAGAGATTATTTATTGAAATGGATGAAAAATAATGGAAAAACAGTGTTACTTACAACCCATAATATGGTTGAAGCTGAAGAAATATGCGATAGAGTTGCAATTATTGATAAAGGAAAGATTTTAGCATTAGATACACCTTCAAACCTAAAACAAATGTTAAATAATGAAATTATTCTTGAACTCGAGACAAATATTATTAAAAATTTATCGCTTAAATATGAGTTTTCAAAAGTTGATAATCACGAAAAAAATACATCTAACTTAAGATTTTTATTAAAAGATGAATCAGCTGTACCCGATATAATCTCTGAATTATCAGAAAAAGATGTAAAAATAAAATCACTATATAAATCTGAGCCAACCCTTGAAGATATTTTTATTAAACTTGTAGGGAGAAATATCAATGAATAATTTTGAAAGAAATTTGAGGGCGATTTATGCCAGAGCATATGTTAGAATTGCAGGTACAAATAGAGAGCTTAGTTGGATTTTTTTCACTGTATTTCTTCCACTCTTAGGCATTTCAGCATACATCTACGTTTACAAAGCAACTGCAGATCCTGAAATACTTAATTCTCTCTTAACTAGAGTGATCATCGGGGGTGCAACTTTAGCATTTTGGATGAATGTTTTATGGGGCATGGGTAATACATTTTATTGGGAAAAGGAACAAGGTAATCTCGACCTTTTTTTTATGGCGCCCATATCCAGGACATCAATCCTCCTAGGAATGGCCTTAGGAGGGATGTTTAGTACCTCTGTAAGAGCTCTTGCCACCATTTTTCTGGGGGCATTGATATTCAAAATTTCTTTTACTTTAGAGTCCCCCTTACTCTTAATTGCAACATTCTTATTGACCATGATTGCATTATATGGTTTAGGAATGCTATTTGCATCCCTTTTTTTAATGTATGGGCGAGGATCTTGGCATGTTACTAATCTTTTACAAGAACCTATATTTTTATTATCTGGATTTTATTTCCCAATTAAATTTTTAGGGTTTCACATTGCTTTTATAGCCTCAATTATTCCCCTAAGCTTAGGACTAGATTCAATGAATCAACTTATTGGAGGAAATTTTGCTCAAGAATGGGCTCTTATGCCATTGAAAATAGAATTATTAGCTTTAGGAATATTAAGTGTCTTATTTTTTTATTTAGCTATAAAATCTCTTGATTATATGGAAAATCTAGCTAAAAAAGAAGGGAGATTAACTCTTAAATACTTGTGATTAATATGTCAATAATTAAAACTTTTAAATCTTCTGCGTGGCTTGGATGGGAAATGGAAAGTAATTGGGCGAATCCATTCTTATTTGCGCTATATTCTATAGCTAGACCGATAGCAGGTATATTCCTTGTAGTTCTTATGTATTGGTTTATAGATGCTCCAGAAAACTTATTCGCTTTGATGTTTGTAGGTAGTGTATTTTATATGTATATCTTCAATGTCCTTTTTGGAGTCTCTTGGGTAATTCAGGAGGATAGAGAACATTATAAAGTGTTAAAATATATTTTCATGGCACCTTCAAATATCTATTTTTATCTTTTGGGAAGAGCATTTAGTAAAACAATCATAACAACTTTTGCAGTTTTAATCACTCTTCTTTTTGGAGCGTTAGTCTTAAACGTTAATATTATCTTTGATAAACCCTTATTTTTTTTATTATCTTTTATATTAGGAATAATCGGAATTGCGGCATTTGGAATAATTATGGCAGGTATTTCATTACTACTTGTAAGACATAATTTTTATATCGGTGAAAGCCTTGCTGGAGTATTTTATCTTTTTTGTGGCGTAATTTTTCCTCTTTCAGTTCTACCAAGTTGGGGTCAATCACTTTCTAAATTACTACCTATGACTTACTGGCTTGAAGCAACTCGAAGGTCTTTACTAGGATTTGGTGATTCATCCTTAGAGGGGGTAACCGATTTACAAATCTTTAGAAATTTATTAATGTTTGGAATTGGTTTTTTAATCTTATCTTTGATATCATTTAAATATTGTACAGATCTTGCAAAAAAAAGAGGTATTTTAGATATGACTACTTGGCATTAATTTTTTATATTAATCTCAGAATCCCTCTAGAATATTACTAATATTTAGAAATAATTATAGCTGCAAAAAACTATTTAAACTTCTAATCTAAAAAAAAATACACATGGCGGATAATAAACTTACATTTCTTCTTAAAACTGGATTCAATCAACCTGGAATTACTCGGGGTGCACTAATGTTTTCTGCAATTAGTGCCACTATGGACGTTGATACTGTTTTATATTGTGTTCAAGAGGAGCTGATATAATGGTTTCTGGAGCCGTTGAAAATGAGAAAGTAAAAAAAGGAATCCCTACGTTAAAACAACGTTTACAAGAAGCTATTGATGCAGGTGTTGATATCCAGATATGTTCTGCTACCGCAGAATTAAAAGGAATTAAAGAAGCCGATTTAGTTAAACCAGCTCGGATAACCGGTGCAGCTACCCTCATAGATTTAGCGTTGGATAGCGATAATGTAATATGCTGGGGTTAATAATCTCGTTTCACCAGGAAATTTGATATTAATTTGATATCATTCAAATCTTCATTATCTATTTTAGTTTTCGATAACTCATTTAATGCTTTTACTTCAAATTCATTTGCTGTATCCTTTGCATACTCTAAAGCGCCAGTATCCTCTAATATATCAAATATTTCTTGAATTTCATCATTAGTTATTTTATCATTCTTATAAATTTCATTAATCCGTTTCTTTTGTTTTATCGATGCCATTTGAATTGCATAAATAATTGGCAACGTTTTCTTTTTGTTTCTAAGATCGCTAGCATGAGGTTTCCCTGTTTTTGAAGATTTTCCCCAAATTCCCATAATATCATCTATTATTTGAAAAGCAATTCCTATATTTCTGCCGAATTTTCGAAAATTATTTACAATTTTTTTGTTTTCAGTTGCTAGTGTTGCACCGATCCATGTAGAAGCTTCTATAAGAATCGCGGTTTTAAAATTTATCATCTTTAAATACATATCAATAGTTATGTCCAACCTATTTTCAAAGTCCATATCTTGATATTGGCCTTCACAAAGAGTTATTATGGCTTCGTTAAGAATTTGTATTATTTCAACAATTTTCGCATCACTAACATTAAGTTCCTTTAGTCTTAATGCAGAAAGGTTTGCTAACACATGCATACCGTCACCAACGTTAATTGCTTGATTGATCCCCCATATCTTCCAAACAGTGGGCTTGTGCCGCCTTTTTTCATCCATATCTTCAATATCATCATGAATAAGAGAAAAATTGTGAATTAGTTCTATTGCAGCCGCAGCAGGTAAAACTTTACTTTCAACTCCACAAAGAGAACTATAAACTAATAAACAAAGGGTAGGTCTAAACCGTTTTCCTCTGTATTCCTCTATTTTTTTTAAATCTCCATCAAGCCAACCAAGATGATATTTCATCATATCATAAAGGGTACCTGAAAAAGTCCGTGTTTCAAAAATTTTATATATTTCTGAATCAATGATACTGAGCCGTTTATTAAGTAAATGTTCAATATCCATATGAAGTATCCTTATATCATCTTTCATCTATTAATCCGATACTTACAAGGGCTCTTACAGGTCGTCCCCCAATATTTTCAATTCCTTTCTTATCAATAAGAACGACTGCTGCTAATGGATTTGCACCTCTTCTCTTAAGCAGATCAATAGTATCTTTCAATGTGTTACCACTGGTTGCAATATCATCAACTATTACTACATTTTTATCCTTTACATCGGAAAAATTTGAAAGTATAAAACTTGATATTTTCTTATTAGATTTAGGTTCCCAAAGATGTTTTTTAGGTCTTATAATACTTAATGATGCTTCCATATCTTCAGCTATCAAAGTAGCAATTGGAATTCCACTACTTGCTATTCCTGCAATAACATCCGGATATGGAAGTTTATTTTGTTCAATAGTTTCCCGTATTAATTCGGAAAGTGCAATAGAAAAGTATTTTAAGATTGTGGGATTGGCACCTACCTTACTCCAATCAATAAATATATCTTGAGGGACATCACCTTTAGATTTTTTACGGGTTACCATCCAAAGGGCAGTCTTCTTTGATACGTTCAGCTCATCCGCTATTTCACCAGTTGTTAGCCCTTTTTCTTTTAATCTTTGAGCCTTTTCCATAAGTTTCGTAACATTTCGCATTTTATCTTAATTGTTAGCTCACCCTATAAATTATTTTATAGCCCGTGTTTTTAGATTTGAACCACAGTTATCACATACTCCAGCATACGATTCTTTAAATTCTGTATTACAACCCATGCAAATTTTATGCCACCTAATAAATTTCTTAATCTTTTTTTCCGACGTAGAAAAACATTTTATTTTTAATTTAAGTGCAACATTTTGAATTCTATAGTCATTCGATAATATAATGGGAGAATAGCCTTTTTTTTTTAAAAAAACTGCTAAATTCAATATCTTAAGGTCCGTAGAAGAAAGTTTATACCTATCACCAGTATAATTAGAAATTTTATGAACAAGTTTTGAATCTGGCGGGTCTAATACTGCTAATTTACCTTCCTTCAAACTTAATTCTAATTTAAATCGCACAGACTCGGATTTTATTTCATCAACTACTTCATTTACGGTGTAACTTTCATTTTCAAAAAATGTAAATCCGCTTAAAAAAGCACCAGTGTCAAGAATATAAGCATCACTCATAATTTATCCTTAATCTTCTGATAAAAACTTCCTCCAAAGTGAATAAAATTTACTTTGTCTTTTGAAATATTGATACTAACTTTAGCACCAGGTGGTAATTTCTTATTTTTCTTTCCGTCAATTACGATAAATGATGAAGATTTATCAAGGGTATTTATTTCAATCTTAGAATCTTGATTGATCACTAAGGATTTATTGGAACTTTCAAAGGGACATATCGGAGTGATAATAATACTATTTAATTTAGGGTCAACAATAGGTCCTCCACAAGATTTTGAATACGCTGTTGATCCAGTTGGAGTTGAAACTATAATCCCATCAGATTTAATATTTTGAACCAATTCTCCATCGATAAATAGTGAAATATGCAAAATTTTTACTGGGACAGAAGTAATTATAACACACTCATTTAGTGCAGACCCTACTATATGATTATTCAATCGTATATCCAGTTTTAATCTACTTTCTGTTAAATATTTCCCGTGAATAATAGCGGTTATTGATTTTTCCCAATTTTTAGGGTTGATTTGTGTTAGGAAACCTTTTGTACCAAAATTTATTCCAAATATTGGCGTATTTTTATTTTTTGCTTTTGAAACTGTTTTTAAAACTGTTCCATCCCCACCTAGAACAACGTAAAGGTCAACATTCATCTCATCTATTTTACATTTATTTTTTAAATTTATTTTATCAGTATTATCTTCATCGATATACACTACATATCCCACGGAATCTAAATATTTGAATATTTTTCTTGCAAGAATTAGAGCATTATCTTGATTCTTTACTATTAATCCAACTTTCTTCATTTTAGTTCATCTAGAATTGTTATGAGTTTATCATGCATATTCTGATTTCTTGAAGCTATAAATGATAATTTATTGATTTTCTCAATACCAATGTCTAATTTAGCCCCATTTGTTCTTGTAATTTTACCCCCAGCTTCTTCAATTAATAATTTTCCTGCTGCTATATCAACGTTCCGAACACTTCCTCGTAAATCAATTAACCCATCGTAAATATTATTAGCCACAAAACATAATTCTAAAGAAATACATCCCAGACTTCTAATCCTTCTAAACTTTTTTAATAAAGGTGATAATTTTTTTATGTCGGATCCGTATAAATATGCACAATATGTTCCAAAAGCGATACTAGAGTTTCTTACTTGATTAATGATATCTCCATTACCTCCTTTTCTATCTTCCTTCTTATAAGCTTTGAATTCCGCACCATTAACCAGATTTTTTATAAATGCAAATTCTATATCCTCTAAAGTTGGATTTTCTTTAAATCTTGAAAATGCGATAGAAAATGAATATGCCGGTATCCCATTAGCAGCATTGTAAGTTCCATCAAGGGGATCAAGTTGACAAATATATTTTGGATTGTTCCCATATCGAGTAACCCCCGATTCTTCACTAACAACAATCATACTTAACCCACTATTCTGAAAAATCTTAGACGCTGCATTTTCAGCTAATTTATCTAGTTGCTTTTCGTTTTTATTTCCCACTAGCGGTGAAATAACTTTTTGAATCCTCTCCCCAATAGTCCTACTTAGCTGTAACATATGGAAATCTTTATAAGTCGAAAACTTATAAGGA
>CAYZUE010000033.1:0-13527 GCA_964481825.1 Candidatus Hydrothermarchaeota archaeon
AGATCCAGACGATATAAAAATTGATTATGAAGGTGTTAATGGATTAAAAATTGAGGGTAGTGCGTCTTTTGATCAATTTTCAAATTTTATTGATAAAGCCTTAAATAATCCCAATAAATAATATATCAAGCTATAATTAAACTAATTTAGTATCTTAGGAGTAAAAAAAAGTGAATGGGTACACAGAGCCCTTAAGGGAAGTTTACTGGAACATTCCTCATGCTTGGAATATATTATTTTATTTAGCTTCTACTTTAGGTTTATTAATCTTTATATTAGGTGTTTGGTCTAAAGTTTCGATATGGTCTCAGGGTAAAGATGAAGAAGATGAACTTAATAAAAGCGGAGTAATAAAATTAATATTTTTTAGCATTATTAAATTTTTTTCAAGAGATTGTATACTTGCAAAAAGGTTATTTGCAAGGAGTATGTTTAGAGGGGTAATGTTATTATGTATTGTATGGAGCTTCTTAGCTCTTTTTACTGGAACTATACTGGTAACTATTGAGCATTATCTAGGGTTAAAATTTTTCCTTGTCGGAAAAGTATATCTAATATTCTCCCTTATTTTAGATATATTCGGAGCTTTATTGATAATCGGTATCACAGCAGCGCTTTTGAGACGGTGTATTAACCCTTTGAATCGAAAAATAAGTAGTGGTGAAGACTTTGCGTTTTTAGGATTGTTATTATTAATATTACTATTAGGTTATACCATAGAAGGAAGTCGATTAGCAATATTGAAACCGCCTCTAATGGATTGGTCACCTGTTGGTGCAATATTCGCAAGTATTTTAGGCAATTTTTTTTATGGAGAATCTTTAATAAAAATTCATAGATTTACCTGGCTAATCCATGGAATTATTGCTATGTTATTTGTTGCATATATACCATACTCTAAAATGTTTCATCTTTTTGCAGCTCAGATTTCGGTATCCTTAGCATCAGGTCGATATGGGGGGAATAATGACGAAAAAAGATAATTTTAATTTAATTGAAAATCTTAGCAAAAAAAGGTTAATAGAACTAAATGCTTGTACAAATTGTGGATATTGTGTTGATTGGTGTCCAGTTGTTTCAGCATCTGAAGATTATAGAAATACACCTATGGAAAAAATACGTAAGTTTAATAGTTTTGTTCAGAGAACTCATGGTTTGAAGGCACGGATATTTGGACCAGAAAAAATAGATCCTGCAGAATTGGAAGCGTTTGCAGAAGATTTATACAATTGTACTACATGCGGGCGATGTGGAGCTGTTTGTACCGTTGGGATTCACTGTCAGGAGCTCTGGTCGGATCTTCGAC
The DNA here is from genome assembly GCA_964481825.1 of Candidatus Hydrothermarchaeota archaeon. Taxonomy (GTDB): domain Archaea; phylum Hydrothermarchaeota; class Hydrothermarchaeia; order Hydrothermarchaeales; family JALUUU01; genus CAYZUE01. Next base: position 1,307 of record CAYZUE010000033.1, read on the forward strand.
TTATCATGCGAAAACTAGGATATGGTCCACAGGAATATGTAGATTGTGCAGTTAAAATTTTAAAGGATAACCATAATCCCTTCGAACTCCCTATTAAAGAAAGAAATAACTGGGTTCCTGATAAAGTTAAGATGTTTCAAAAAGCAGATTTAGCTTTTTTTGTTGGTTGTGAACTAGCCTATAAAGCAAAGCCCATGGCACAAGGAGTAGTTAAACTTTTAAATGCTGCTAATGTTCCATTCCTCATATTAGAAGATGAATATTGTTGTGGGTTTCCAATATATACCCTAGGAGATAGGGGTAAGGAATTTGAGTTAGAAGTAACTCATAATATCGATGGTTTAATTGAAAAAGGTGTTAAAACCGTAGCACCCTATTGTCCTTGTTGTTTAGGAGTTATGAAACGTTCTTGGCCAGAGGTCAAGAAATTACCTTTTGAAATTATTCATATATTAAAGATTATTTCAGATGTGGTGGATGATAAAAAACTCACTTTTACTAAAGGCTTCAAAGGTAAAGTAACATACCATGACCCTTGCTATTTATCTAGGGGATTTGGGAAAGGAGAAGATTTAATAGATGAGCCTAGAAGAATCATAAATAGCATAGAAGGTGTAAAACTTATTGAAATGGAACATAATAGACATTTATCTCTCTGTGCGGGTTCAGGTGGGGGATTAAGGAGGACTAATTTAGAACTATCAACTGAAATGTCCATAAAAGTACTTAAAGAAGCTGAGGATACAGGTGCAGAATTATTACTTACTGCGTGTCCAGCAGTTTATGAGAGGTTCAAGATGACAATAGAAGATGGATCGTACAAACCCAAAATCAAGGTAATGGATATTCTAGAATTTGCATCACATTATTTATGACTCTTTGTATATATTATAACTACTAATTTTATCTAAACTATCAATATTAATCCCTGGAGTGTATCTTCAACAACATCATTTTTATTGAAAAAACTTAAATATTATTGCATATAAAATGGTTGCGAGGTGAAATATCTATGGCAGAAGAAATGAGTGAATGTGAAAAATATGTTGATGAGAAGATGCAGGTTATGCCACGTTTTTTAAAGCCAATTTGTGCTATTCATCCAACAGCAGCAAAACTTTTTGCTGATTTTTACGCTAGTGTTTGGGATGATGGAGCTTTAAGTAAAAGTTTTAAGGAGCTAATTTTCACTGCAATTGGTGTTGCAACATGTTCCCCACGGTGTATTGTGCACGTTATACCAGCGATACGAGCTGGAGCGTCAGACGGAGAAATAATTGAAGCAGTTGCAGTTGGATTTCTAGCGGCTGGGTTTTATCCTAACAATCCAGGAATACCTTACTGTTTTGAATATGCAGCTAAAACCCTGGAAATTTGCGAGAAATTTAGAAAAGGCGAAGACTGGGAGTATTTAGAGAGAACTGAATTTAGAGGCTAAATTAAATACTTAGTCTTTTTTTTTTTTTAAAAAATTTTAGAGTCATGAACAAAAAAGAATTAGAATATGTAGATTATTTACTAAAAAAATTTAAAGAGGTAAAGGACGAAAAACCTATTTTTAAAGAATCAATAAAAGCATTAGAACTACAAAGAGAGATAATGCTGGGAAATAAAGACGTACCAATCGCCACTGAAACCCCGCCAACGATAGGTAAAGATAATGCTTCAATAACCCTTATCGAATTCATGGATTTTGAATGTCCACCTTGCAAAAAAGCAACCCAGGTTATTAAAAAGATTCTAAAAAAGTACCCTGACGACATTCGTCTCGTCTTCAGAAACTTTCCACGGATTGAGAAGCATCCATTCGCAATTAAAGCTGCTGAAGCTGCTTTATGTGCCCATAAACAGGGAAAATTCTGGGAATATTGTGACCGTCTTTTTGAAAATCAAGATAATTTAAATGATAAAATTTTAACGGAAATTGCGAAAAATGTTGGATTAGATATGAATGGTTTTAACGGATGTTATCTCTTTAATGAATCTGCAAAGAGAGTGTCTGAAGACCTGGATTTAGCTCTTGCACTTGATGTAAAAATGGTTCCAACATTTTTCATAAATGGTCAAAAGATAGATGGACGTAATTCCCTAAAAAATCTCGAGAAAATAATTGAAAAAAAATTGGGATAAAGTTATTTTTTAAACCCATTTTTAGATTAGTAGGTTTTTTAAACTTCAGCTTGACATTATAATCACATGGAAACTGAAGATATATTAAAAAAGTTTGAAATGTATTGTGAGTCTGAAGCTTCTTTAATATGGATTGCTACACAAGAAAAAAATACTCCCCATCTAGTCCCCGTTTGCTTTGTTCAATATGTAGGGGGCTGTAAAATTATGATAGCAAATGTCTTTATTTCTAAGACCATTAACAATATTAAAGAAGGATCGAAAGTTGCTATTGGATTATCATTTATGGATAAAGGTAGGGACGGATATCTTCTAAAAGGCGATGCTCAAATAATAGAAAAAGGAAAGCAATTTGAGAAATTCTCACGAAATATTGAAAATAAAACAGGTGGTAAGCGCAAACCAAATTCAGGAATATTAGTTAATGTTGACCAGATTTATTCATTAAAACCGTATAAGGGTAAGAAAAGGTTACTTTAGCTAATAATGATGTTTTTCGGGATGAATTTTACAAATAATATCCCTATAGAAAATATCATCTTCTGTCAAATTTTTATTATTATAACCTAGTGAACGTAAGGTCTTTTCAAAATTCATGGTTTCTTTTATGAATTCTGTTGAAAGACTTGTACAATATCTAGGGGATAATTCTAAGGAACTTAGAGCAAATTTATAGTTTATAACATCAATTACTCTTGAAATAACTCTCGCCGCTTCTCTAGGTCGGTTTCTGATAAATCTTGATCCCTTCCGATGGAGATGTATAAATTTTTCTATAATCCAGGGAGATTCAGTGATAATCTCTTCTTTCACAACTATTCCATAACTTGGGTTAAAGGGCCATAATTGTGCAGGTGATAAAATTATTTTTCCAATATTATTCTCTAACGCAACAATTGCAAGGGGTGGCGTTCCAATAGCAGCGTCTATATCTCCATCTTCCATCGCGTTAATTAGCAGATCTGCCCAGGAATAATTCTTAATTTCTACTTTATCAGATAGATTATGTTTCTTTAATAATTCTCTGATGATGATATCATGAATGGATCCCTTTGAGGGTGATCCTATACAATCTATTTGGTCTAATGTGTTTTTCATATTACAATTTAACTCTTCATAAGAGCTGAAAGTATCCCTAGCTATTATCGTTGTTCCTTCAATATGTCCACCTGCTACACACTTTATTTTAGCTCCTTTTCCAATACCAATAATAGCAGGAGGTAAACCAACATAACCTATATCCAATTTACCTCGGCTCATTGCATCAATAATTCTTGGGCCTGTAGGATATAACTTCCAATTTAGAACTAATCCAGTTTCCTCCACCCAATCAGGCTTACCGATTAATACAATAGAAGTATGATATGCAGTTGATAAGTGTCCCACTTTAATTTCATTCATTCTTGAAGAAACTCCATAACCCTACTTTTAATTTCTAAAGGAGATAGAGGAATTCTGGGAACTTCCTTATTACCTGCTTTTGCTACAATATGAACTAAATTTGGTCCTGTATCAAGTTGGGTCAGTGTATCTCCAATGTCTTTCTTAGTTCCGACTTTAAATGTGTTTTTTATCCCCATAGATCTTCCCAGCATCTCAATATCCACGTTCATCAATGTTGATGTGGATTGATTGCCCGTAGATCCATATGCAGCATTATCAATAGCCAGGATAGTTAGATTTTTCGGATATTGCTCTGCTATCGTAGCTAACATCCCTGGATTCATTAAAATGCTTCCATCACCATCTATAACTACAACTTCTTTTGAAGTATACATCGCCATGCCAAGACCTATCGAAGTTGCCATTCCCATACTTCCAAGCATATAAAAGTTTGATGGTTGATCTTTTAACATATATAGCTCTTTACTTGGAAATCCTAGGTTACAAACTACTGCTTTATTATCTAGATAATTTTTTGCAGCTTCAATCACTTCATACCGAGTTAAATCTGCTTTGATATTCTTACTAGTAAATTCAGAAGAAAACTTTCCTCTTTTTTTATCTTTGATATCTTTTAATTTAGGGCTATCCCAGATACGTGGGCTTAGGAGAATTAGTTGTATTTCTTCGTTTTCATAACTTGATTTCACACTTTCTTTAATTAGATTAATATCATCGATTTCTCGGATTTCGGCGCATGGAATGTTAATCGCTTTAGCTAAATCAGGCATATATTTACCCATTGGTTCTTGCGCCATTATACCCTCTTTATATACTCCTCTCCAGCTCACAAATATTGGGAGTGGCATAGAATAGATTTTTGTTAAGGAGCAAAGGGCATTTATCATATTACCCATGCCGGATGTCTGTACTAACATAGACCCTCTTTGTCCAGCTAGGTAGGCTCCAGCACAAATTCCCACTCCTTCTTCTTCTCGATTCAAATGAACATGTTTAAAATGTAATGGAATAGTTTCAAGGAGACTCCGTACTTTTTCACATGGAAGAGAAGCTACTAACTTAGTTTGATTTTTTTTTAGACATCTGATAATAAATTCTTCTGGTTTCAATCTAGTATCTCCTTCAAATCAGAAATTTCTATGTCTTTGGATATGAATTTGTCAACCTTTAGTTCGGCTAAGGGCATATCTTCTTTTAATCTTTTTTCTCCGCCACCGGTAATATTCAATAATATCTTATCATCAGCTAATACTTTCCCAGAATTAACTGCCTTTTTAAGAGAGGCTACGGCTACTGCTGAAGCAGGGTGTATGTCAATTCCTTCTAAATTTTCAAATAATTTTAGAGAACTTTTAATCTCATTATTCCTTATTCCATAAACAATTCCCTTAGTAGCTTCTAGTAAGTCATAAACTCCCCCCTTACAACCATATGGGGGGTATCTATTTGATAATACTCTTGCTTCGATTAAATCCAACACATTTGTGGTTAGAGGCATATCCTTCTCCGGGTCAATCTTTCTCCTACCAGCGTCCCATGCTTTTACCATAGGTGCAAATGGGAGGTTCTGAGATAAATGCATCTGAGGCATCTTTTTATCATATCCACCACTTTTTATAAGACGCATAACTCCTTCCCAAACAGATATTGCACCAGTGCCTGTCCCTATAGCTTGGAAATAATGATCAGGTATCTCTCCCATAACTTGGACAGCATCAAGTAAAACTGTTGAAAGACCATCTCTTCGTGCAATGTTCCTAACCCCTCCTTCGTTGGTTATCCCATATTTACCCGCTAACTTATTGTTTAGAATTATTGCATCAGAATAGTCCCCATCTTTGATTACGAGAGTCTTTATGAACTCATCATTAAACTTCGGTAACCATACATCATTTTTAATTAAACTACTACTATCATGCTCAAGAATCCAAAGACATCTCCAAGGGATTATTAAAACTATGGGTATACCTTCCCTACCTGCGACATATGCAAATGATCTAGCAGTATTTCCTGCTGAAGCTATACCAAGTCTTTTTATTCCCCTTTCTTTAGCATACTGAATGGTTACTGCAGCCTCTAATTCTTTAAATGTACAAGTTTTAAGAAAGGCATTTTTTTCTGGCCAATACCCGTTAAAAGAAATATAAAGGTTATTGAGCCCTAATTCTTTTGCAAGTACTGAACTTTTGAAGGTTATACTCTTGCCATTGTAACTATTAGTTCTCTTAACTGGTAACCAGTCATAGTATCTCCACAAACCAGGGCGGTCTTTACATTCCAATATTTTGGTTTCATAATGGCTACGCCCAAGGGCGGTATCATTTTTACAGTGATAAGCAAAAGTTTTCTTACTCTCTATTACAGAGTTGCAATCAGTACATCTTACTTCGAACCTTCCCATTTTTGTCTCCTTTACAGATATTTAGCACAATCTTTCGTATTGTAAGTTTTTTTTCCCAAAGTTTGTCGATATTATTTATGCCTATACCATATCCAACCAAAAGTCATATCTGTTGTCTTCACCTTTGGTAATCTTAAAGAAACTTTTCTGTAGACTCTTAGTTATTGGTCCTGGTTTACCAATCTCTATTTCATCAATTTCCCTTATGGGTGTCAATTCAGCTGCCGTTCCTGTGAAAAATACTTCATCTGCTTTATACAAGTCACCCCTAGTAAGGTCGGTTTCTGCTACGTTGTAGCCGCTGTCGTTTGCAATTTTTATTACTGATGCCCTTGTGATACCTGGAAGTATACTAGCATGCTTAGGAGGAGTATATACCTTCCCATTTTTAACTAAAAATATATTCTCTCCAGGACCTTCTGATACAAATCCCCGATTATCAAGCATAATTGCTTCATCATATCCGGGCTTAAGTGATTCAACTTTTGCAAGTATTGAGTTTATGTAATTTCCTGTTGATTTAGCAGATGGAGGTATGCTATTTGGGGAAATCCGCTGATAAGATGATATCTTTACTCTAATTCCATTTTTCAATCCATCTTCACCTAAATAGGTTCCCCATGGCCATACAGCAATACTGACGTTTACTTTAGAGTTCAATGGATTCAAACCCATCTCCCCATACCCTCTAAATGCAATTGGTCTTATGTAACACTCTTTTAATTTGTTTGCTCTTATAAGATTCTTTATAGCATCAGAAATTTCTTTTTTTGAAAAAGGAATTTCCATAAAATAAATCTTGGCAGAGTTGTAAAGTCTATTAATATGCTCATTAAGCCTAAATATCGCAGGCCCTTTGGAGGTGTTATAACATCGAAGACCTTCAAACACGCCTGATCCATAGTGCAATGCGTGTGTTAAAACATGGATTTTAGCGTCTTTCCAGTCAACTAGATTTCCATCCATCCATATTTTTTCAACCTCTTTTATAGACAAGGTACCACCTTAATTAAATCCTAAAGACTATATTATAAGTAATTTTGTTAATTTTTTTAAAAGAAATTTTAGATTCGTCCATTCTTTTTAATCTTCTTTATGATTTCCCTACCTTCAATAAACATGTAACCTTTTTCTTCTGCATAAGCTAGAGCTTGATCTTTTGATAAGGAATTTCCATTGTCTCCAAGCATCTCACATATAGTTGCCATTGGTATTATCCCAGACCGTTCCATCAATTCAACGCTAAGTTCTGTGTGACCTTGCCTGTTCTCTAATAATCCCTCAGCCGCTCTTAAAAGTGATACATGGCCTGGAGATCTAAAATTCAACCCAAATTTGGTATTTGATCCACTTGTAATTACTTCTTTCCCTACTTTAGCTAATTCTCGAATTGTTAAAGCACGGTCTTTATCTGTAATTCCCGTGAAAGTTCCCCTGTAATTCACTGTTATTGAAAAAGAAGATTTTTCATCATATGGGATGTCATCTGCTTTTAGATCGTTTAGAACATTATATCGTCCGGAGGAGTGCTCCAATATGTCTACTAGGAAGGGTATACCCAAGCCTTTTGCAATGTTAGGATGGATAGCAATACAAATAAGACCTCCTCCGTCCTTTCTCATTAATCTTATGTGATCCTGATTGATGAATTGACTTCCTATAACGATGTCAGTTTCTCCTTCTCTACCATCATCATCATAAATGAGGATTATTTCCCCTTTTTTTATAGCATTTAGAACTTTTCCCATTGTTTGCATTTTGTCATACCTCAATTTTAACGGTTACGGAATCTCCATCTTTTAAACCTTCTTTGATTCTAACTTTGGATGATGCTATAAATTCTAATGAATCAAAGCTGTGATGGGATCTAGCAGGAATTATAATTGCTCCTTCGGTACCTTTTATATAAGCCTTAAAGCATTTGACTGAACCAAAAGTACGATTGTTATGATCAAAACCTTTTATCATTATCCCCCTTTGTTCCCGTATTTGCTGACTTATCCTAATATCTTCATTAGTACTTAACTTAATATTAAGAGTTCCAGGATATGGTTCAAATCCAAGTTTTTCTTGAAATTGTTTTTTATATCCCTTAATTTCCATATAATATCGTCCCTCACCGAGTCCCGATGAAATTACCCCAGTAATAAAAAATTCGTTTGATTTTCTGATAATAAATATATCATTTATGTCTTGTTGAAGGTTACGGATTACCTCAACTCCTTTAGAAGTTAACCTCACCATTTGGCCATTGTAGTGAACTTCCCGACTAATATACCCTTCTGATTCTAGTTTTTGAATTTTTCTTGCAGCTGTTTGTTGACTAGTTCCAAGGTTATGGGCAAGTCTACTAGAAGATATTTTTACACTACCTTGACAACATCCTAATTTTGATAGAAATATTAAATAGGAAATATCCATAGTCCCAACTCATTATTAAGTAGCTTATCAATTTTGATAAATTTATATAAAAAATTACCTGAAGATTTAAATACCCCTTTGAATTATTATGACCTATGAGACTAACAAGTTACCTGTTTCTTGCAATTGCGCTAACCGCTGCTATAATTATACCTTCATTTTTAGGACTTTATATTGATTATCTTTGGTTCCAAGAGGTAGATTATACCTCAGTATTTCTTACTATATTAAAGACTAAATTACTTCTTGCAGTTTTAGGATTAGTCTTATTTTTTGCGATTATCACTCTAAATGTAAAATTAGCTCTGAGAAATACGCTAGGTGAAAGTGGTAATGCTTTTAAGAATATAAGTCTAGGAATGATTCTCGTTTTTAGTTTTTTTATTAGTTTTGGTATAAGTAGCGGTTGGGAACTGACACTTTTGTATTTAAATTCAACGTCTTTCAATTTGACGGATCCTATTTTTCATAAAGACGTCTCATTTTACTTTTTTGTTTTACCTTTTTATAAATTCGTTTGGAGTATTTTCTTTTATGGATTTGTGCTAATTGCTATTGCATGTGGGATAATATACGTTTTATATGGTCAACCAAAAGTTGAAGAAGAAGTTGAAGAAGAAGTTGAAGAAGACTCTTTTAACAGATTTGACCGTCAATTCAATGTTGAGATTCCCAAATTATCTTCAGGAGCTCTTTCCCATTTAGCTTTTCTTGGAGGCATAATTCTCGCTTTTCTAGCTCTCGGATATATTTTAGATAGGTATTCCATATTATATTCGACTAAGGGGGTTGTTTATGGGGCCGGTTATACGGATATTAAGATTCAACTTCAATTATACACAGCATTAGCTTTAGTAGCAGGTATTGCATCAATCCTTTTTTTTATAACTGCAAAAAGACTGGATTATCAACTACCCATCGTAGGAGTTGCTTTGCTTATTATTGTAGGATTACTAGGAAGTTTAGCAACAGGTTTAGTACAAAGTTATAGAGTTGAGCCGGATGAATATAATTATGAAAAACTATACATTGAACATAATATAGATTTTACTCTTCGAGCATATGATTTACAAGGGATAAAAGAGGTTGATTTTCCTGCTCAATATGACTTAACATCAGAAGATATTGAGAATAATAAACTTACAATTGATAACATTAGACTTTGGGACTGGAAGCCTCTCCTTCAAACCTATAAACAGGTACAGACAATAAGAACTTATTATGAGTTCAATGATGCTGATATCGATAGATATAATGTCAACGGAGATTACAGACAAGTTTTAATTAGTCCAAGGGAATTTGATATAAATTTATTGGATGAAAAATCTCAAACTTGGGTTAACAAACATCTATTTTATACTCATGGGTATGGGATTGCCATGAGTCCAGTTAGATACATTTCAAATGAAGGATTGCCAGTTTTATACATCCAGGACATCCCACCAAAATCTGCATTATTCGAGGTAACTCGCCCTGAAATTTATTATGGTGAATTGACAAGTGATTTTGTTGTAGTTGACACAACTACCACTGAATTCGATTATCCAAAAGGAGACCAAAATATTTACACTGTTTACAAGGGGGCCGGTGGGATAGATATAGGTTCAAGTTTCAGAAAGGCGTTATTTGCCGTAAGGTATAATTCATTTAAGCTTTTTGTTAGCAAATCTTTGAAAAAAGAAAGTAAAATACTTATTAATAGGGATGTTCAAACAAGAGTTGAAACTGTAGCTCCTTTTATGAGCTATGATCGTGACCCATATATTGTTCTATCAGAAGGAAAATTATTCTGGATTCTTGATGGTTACACAACATCTAATAAGTTTCCTTATTCAGAACCATTTAAAGATATAAATTATCTTAGAAACTCTGTTAAAGTTGTTGTCGATGCATATAATGGGGATTTAACCTTCTATGTTATAGACACCCAAGATCCTCTTATTTTAAGCTATATGAAAATCTTTCCAAATCTCTTTAAACCATATGAATCAATGTCCAAGGATTTACAAACACATATCCGATATCCTGAAGATCTCTTTAGCGTTCAAGTAGAAAAATATAGAAGTTATCATATGAAAGACCCAAGAGTTTTTTATAATAAAGAGGATGTATGGGATGTTCCCAATGAACTTTATGAAGGGAATCGTATAGTTATGGATCCCTATTATCTAATTACTAAGCTCCCTGAAGAAAATCAAGAAGAGTTCATTTTACTTTTACCTTTCACCCCTCGAGGAAAGGATAATATGATATCCTGGATGGCCGCTAGAAGTGATGATGATAAATATGGGGAGCGGATAGTCTATACTTTCCCAAAAGAGAAGCTTATTTATGGGCCTATGCAAGTTGAGGCAAGAATTGATCAAGACCCAGAAATAAGCCAACTTTTTACCCTATGGAGTCAAGTTGGCACTCGAGTAATTAGAGGTAATCTTCTTGCAATTCCTATTGAGGATTCCCTTTTGTATATTGAGCCCATCTATCTTAGGGCTGAACAACCAGGAGCATTGCCCGAACTTAAACGTGTAATTGTATCTTTTGGTGACAGGCTCACGATGCAAGAAACTCTTGAAGATGCTCTTGCAATTATTTTTATGGGGGAATTGATTGAGCATATTGAGGAAATATCGGAAGATAAATCAAATTCAGCACTGTTAGGAGAGGCAATCACACATTATAATAGGGCTCAAGAACATCTGAAAGAAGGCAATTGGACGGGATATGGAAATGCGCTTTCAAACATGAAATTTTTATTGGATGAGTTAGAAATTAGAGAGAATACTTAGAGGCTTAAACGTGGACATCGTTGGAGTTGGCGCTCTTAATTTAGATAACTTATACTGTGTGTCTCGTTTTGGAACTTCCGGAGAAGAGATACCAATAATATCCCATTCTGTTTCTCCTGGTGGTTCAGCAACTAATACAATTGTCGCTTTATCTAGATTAGGTATTAAAACCGGTTTCATTGGCGTGGTGGGGAATGACACTGCCGGAAAGACTATTCTTAACAATCTTAATCTTGAAGGGGTAGATACTGATTGTGTTGCTCAAACTGGAGAGAATACAGGGAAAGTCATAGCTTTAATAGACAAAGAGGGAGAGAGAACATTATATGTCCATCCCGGTGTAAATGATTCATTTCAAATAAACAATTCTGTTACTAGATTAGCTAGAAAAGCTAATTTTTTACATCTATCTTCTTTTGTTGGTGAAACTTCATTCAATTCCCAAAAAAAATTATTAAAAAATATAAAACCAAATAATGTTAGTTTTGCTCCTGGCATGTTATACGCTAGGAAAGGGATGAGAGCTTTAGAGGAAATAATTAGGATTTGTAAAATACTGTTTTTAAACCAAGATGAATTGAGGATTATGACGGATAATGGGCTCAGGGAAGGGTCTAAAAAACTTTTAGACTTAGGTGCAAATACTATAGTTGTAACCCTTGGACAACGAGGATGTTATATCAAAAGTGCAAAAGAGGAATTGACTATCGAGGGATATCCCTCTAAAGTAGTTGATACTACTGGAGCTGGTGATGCTTTCGCTGCTGGATTTATTTATGGAGTTCTTTCTAATTATTCATTAATACAATGTGGAAAATTTGGAAATAAACTAGCTTCAATCAGCATAAGAAAAGTAGGAGCTATTGCTAACTTACCTACCATAAATGATTTGGATAGTTTCATTTCCTCCTTAAGATAATATCGTCATTCTTTGATTCAGTTTGTGATCCTAATATAACCTCAACATCATCTTCTTTTTTCCACTTTATTATTCGTATTAAATCTCTTGGTATAATAACAAAATATTGGCCTTGTGTCGTTTTTTTTTATTTCATATTAAATAAATAAAATTATTTAAA
>CAYZUE010000034.1:0-13270 GCA_964481825.1 Candidatus Hydrothermarchaeota archaeon
CTCTGAATTACTTAATCAATTATAAATGAAAGATATAGCTTACAAACATGCATTAAAAAATGCTTTAGATTTTGGCGAAGCAGAAGTTAATGCTGTTCTGAGAAAAGTCATAATGGAATGTCCAGAATTGAAAAAGGATATTTCATTTCTTTTACCTAAAATTCAAGAAGTTGTAAGTGAGGTCAATTCACTATCAAAAAATGCTGTGAAAGTTGAGATAACACGATATAATTTCCAAAGTAAGAAAAAGAGCCGCAAGGGTAAATTTCAAGACCTACCAAATCCATCAAACCCAGTACTACGGTTTGCACCTAATCCTAGCGGACCTCTACATTTAGGCCACTGTAGAGCTGCAATACTCAACGATGAATATGCAAAAAAATATGATGGAAAACTGATTTTACGTATAGAGGATACTGACCCTACAAGAGTGGATCCGAAAGCGTATGCTCTCATAGAAAAAGGCCTTAAATGGTTAGAAATTAAGTATCATAAAGTAGTGGTTCAATCCACAAGGCTAGACTTGTACTATAAATACGCAGAAGATCTTTTGAAAATCAATGCAGCCTATGTTTGCACATGCAAACAATCGAATTTTAAAAAACTTCGTGATTCTAGAAAGTATTGCAATTGTAGACAAAAGAGCTCTGAAGAGAATCAAAAAGACTTCAATAAAATGTTCACCTCATATAACCCAGGAGAAGCTGTCGTTAGACTCAAAACAGATATCAATTTATCTGACCCAGCCATGAGAGAATTTGTTATTCTGAGAATTAGTACCGAAATTCACCCTAAACTAAAGAATAAGCGTGTATATCCTCTTTACAACTTCGCAGTTGTTATTGACGATCATCTCCTAGAAATAACTCATGTTCTTAGAGGTAAAGACCATTTAATAAATACTAAGAAACAGGAATTTATTTATCAATACTTTTCATGGGATAAACCAGAATTCGTTCATTATGGTATGTTGAAAATTCAGGGTTTAGAACTGAGTACGTCAAAAATTGCAAAAGGTATCAAAGAGGGAAAATTCAAAGGGTGGGATGACCCAATATTGGGAACCCTTCCTGCTTTGGAGCGTAAAGGTATAAACCCCAAAGCTATTCGCAAGGCAATGCTAGATATAGGAATAAACAATAAAGATATTAATTTTAATTGGAAGAATCTTTTTGCTTATAATCGTGAAATAATTGAGAAGAATGCTAATCGTTACTTTTTTGTAGAAAATCCTAGAAAAATACGTATTTACCCCGTTGATTTGATAAAAAAAAAATACTATGCTCTCCTCCATCCAGATTTTCCTAAGAAAGGAAATCGCACCCTGGAATTTGGAATTGACAAAGATTTTGCAACAGCGTACATTTCAGAATTGGACTTTAGCAAAATTGAACCTAAAAAAATGATAAGATTAATGGGTGCATTCAATGTTGAAATTATAAAGAAAATTAAAGATAGCATGACTGTTAAGATTATAAATGATGACTTAAATTATGCTAGAAAGAAAAAAATACCCTTAATCCATTGGGTAGGAAAGAAACATGTTAATGTGGAAGTGAGAAAAAATAACGGAACTACCGAAATTGGATATGGTGAAATAGGTCTAAAAAAAGTAGATATTAATAGTTTAATTCAATTTGAAAGATATGGATTTGTTAAAATAGATAATAAAGATGCAACACTGATAACATATTTTGTCCACAAATAGGGTCTGAAAATGTTAAAAAGAAAAAGCAATAAACTTAATGGATGTAAAATTGCACTTTGCATCACGGGCAGTATTGCAGCCATAGAAGCACCGAAACTTGCAAGAGAGATGATAAGACATGGCGCAGATATCACCGCATATATGAGCCCTGACTCTCAAAGAATACTAAATCCAAATGCCATGGAATACGCAACTGGAAAAAAGGTAGTTGTAGAAAATACAGGAAAACTTGAACATATTAGAAATTTTGACCTTATAATCATTGCTCCTGCTACAGCTACAACTATTGGAAAATTGGCCCATGGTATTGGAGATAATGTTGTTACAGCATTAATTCTTTCATCCTCAACTAATGTATTAATCGTGCCCGCTATGCATGCATCAATGTATCATAACCCCATTATAGAAAAGAATGTGAAAACACTTCGAGATCTAGGATTTATTTTTTCAGAGCCTAACATCTCAGAAAAAGCAGCAAAAATGGCAACAACAGAAGAAATAACTGATAAAGCTATCTCGCAAATACATAAAAAAGATTACAAAGGCTTAAGAGTTTTAATTACTGCAGGTCCAACAAATGAATACATAGATCCTATTAGAATTATAACAAATAAGAGCTCAGGTAAAATGGGATTAGCAATGGCTAAGGAGGCATTTTATAGGGGGGCACAAACTACTCTTATAATGGGAGATAGCGAATTAAAATGTCCAGGTTACATAAAAAAATTGGAAGTGGAAACAAGCAAAGAAATGAATCAGATTGTTTTAGGGGAAATTAATAAAACCGATATTTTCATCTCAGCCGCTGCTGTTTCTGATTTTACAACGGATAAATCTGAAAAAAAGATATCATCTAAGAAAGAGTTAGTTATTAATCTAATTCCTGCTAAAAAAATCCTGGACACTATTAAAAATATCCCATGTACCAAAGTTGGTTTTAAAGCATTAGAAAAAGTGACAGTTAAAGAGCTGACTGATGCATCTAATTTAATATTAAAAAAATATGGATTGGACCTCGTAGTTGCTAATGATGTTTCAAAGGATATATTTGGGTCTGAAGAAACTGAAATAATGATAGTGACAAAAGATTCCATTACTGAAATTCCTAGGAGTCATAAATCTGCAGTAGCATCTATCATTCTTAATGAAGTTCTGGATATTAGAAGAAAAAAAGATGAAAGCTAGAGCTTTTGTACCTGGGAACATTACAGGTTTTTTTGTAATAATAGACCACAGTAACACTCTTTTATGTGGTTCAACAGGATGTGGTCTTGTATTAAATAAAGGTGTAATAACAACGGTTCAAGCAAAAAAAACAAAGAAACCTTCAATTGATATACTTCTTGATGGAAGACCATGTGATTGCCCTGTAACACAAAAAGTTGTATCTTTGATGGGTGATTCCACAAAAAATGTTTATCTAAAAATAAATCATAAACTCCAACTACCAATGAAATATGGATTTGGAATTTCTGCAGCAGGTGCATTAGGAGCTGCCTTAGCTTTGAACCATGCATTAAATCTTAACATGACTCGTTTACAATGCGGACAGATAGCTCACAGTGCAGAAATACTGAATAAAACCGGACTCGGTGATGTAATATCAGAATTGGAAGGTGGATTATTACTAAGGCGAAGAGCAGGAGCACCTGGGATAGGTGAGACTTATAAAATTAAATGTGATGATTATGCTGTTAGCTTTCTTATTGGAAAAGAATTAGATACAAAAACAATTTTACTAGATGAAAGTAAAAGGAAACGAATAAACAATATAGGGGAAAAATGTTTGAATAGTTTTACCGGGAATATTAGCACTGAACAATTTCTTAAAGTATCTAGGAGATTTGCATTTGAAACTTCTTTGATGAGTAATAATGTTCGACTAGCTGTAGAAAAATTACAATCCCAAGATATAGTTGCAACGATGGTAATGTTGGGTAATGCAGTTTTTACTTTAACTGAAAACCCTGAGATTGTTTCTAATATCCTCAACTATCCCTCGGTTATTACAAAGATTGATAATAGAGGTGCAAGAATAATATAATTATGATAAAAAAGTTATTCCAAAATCTTAGGAATACATTTATCACTGGTTTAGTCATATTTGGCCCCCTCGCTGTTACAATTTATGTTCTTTGGATTACATTTAATATTCTTGATAGTTTCCTAAAACCATTAGTAGAAGCTGTTTTTGGTAAAAGTATCCCTGGCATAAGTCTTTTATCAACTCTAGCAATCGTTTTGTTAATTGGGGCATCTGCTAGAGCTGCTATTGGTAAAAGCATATTCGATTCTTTGGATAAAAGTGTTCTGAGGATACCAATTGTAAGAACCATCTATGCAACAATCAAAGGTGCCAGCGATGCAGTACTCATGCCAAATGAACAGGGTTTTAGAAGTGTTGTTCTAGTAGAATATCCTCGAAAAAAATCTTATGCTTTAGGTTTTACTACAGGAATGTCTACTGGTGAGATACAGGAAAAAACATTGGAAAAAACAGTAAACGTTTTTATACCTACATCACCTAATCCAACTTCTGGTTTTTTCCTTATGATTCCTGAACAAGATCTAATACCACTCACAATGACAGTGGAAGATGCACTAAAATTTATTATATCTGGAGGATTATCGAAATGAATCTTGACAAACTTCATCCAAGATTTAAATCCTTAATACAACGCGAAGCTCTAGTAGATGGTTACAATGATGGTGTAACTGCTCTTGCAGGCTTAATCGCCCATGGAAGGGGCGAAGCCTATGATTATATATTAGGTGAAAAAACACTTGAGCATGCGAGGAAAGCAATCAAAGCCGCAGCTGCTCTTCTTCTTCTATCATCTAGGCCCGTTATTTCTGTAAACGGAAATACTGCAGTACTATGCCCGGAGGATCTTGTTAAACTTGCAAATGTATGTGATGCAGAGATAGAAGTAAACTTATTTCACCGAACAGATGAAAGGATATTGAAAATTGAAAAAATTCTGAAAGAATATGGTGCAAAGAAAGTTTTAGGAAAATCTCAAGAAAAAAAAATAACAGGAATAGCGAGCAATCGCAAATGGGTTGCAAAAGAAGGAATTTACTCTAGTGATACCATTCTTGTTCCCCTTGAAGATGGTGATAGGACTGAAGCCCTTGTTAAACTAGGGAAAAAAGTGATTACTATAGATTTAAATCCATTTTCAAGAACATCAAAATCTGCAAACATAACAATAGTTGATAATGTAATACGAGCAGTGCCTCTACTTATTCAAGAAATAATAAAACTAAAAAAAAAAGATACAAAATATGCAAATGAAATAATTAAAACCTTTGATAACAATGATAATTTAAAAGACAGTATCGTTTGTATTAGTGGCGCATTAAATTAGTAAGCTTGATTTATTAATTGAATAGATTCGAAAGAGTTTTATCTCAGCTCCACATTATAGCCCATATAGTTATATTATGAAATTCTTGAAATTAATTGACCTCAGTAGCAAAGAACTAATAGATTTAATTGATAGATCTAAGGATTTAACAGAAGTTTATCCTAAGGTTAGAGAAATTATTGAAGATGTAAAATCTAATGGGGATAGTGCCCTTAATCATTATTCAAAAAAATTCGACAATATTGATATAACTGATTTTCGTGTAAAAGATGAAGAATTTAAAGAAGCAATAAATAATTCGGATCCGGATGTAAGAAGGGCGCTAAAAAAAGCGATAAATAACATTCGAAATTTTCATGAACATCAATTTAAAGGCAATTGGAAGTGGGAAAAGGCGGGAATTAGTTTAGGACAGATTTCCCGTCCTATCCAACGAATCGGATGTTATATCCCTGGAGGACGAGCATCTTATCCTTCAACGGTTTTAATGACTGTAATTCCTGCCCAAGTAGCTGGAGTTGAAGAAATAGTATGTATCACCCCACCAAATAATGACGGTGAGGTAAATCAATATGTACTACTTGCCTGTACTATGCTAGGTATAAGAGAGGTATACAAAGTTGGAGGGGCTCAAGCAATATCTGCACTTGCATTTGGTACTGAGAGTATATCAAAAGTAGATAAGATTGTTGGTCCTGGAAATTTATACGTCACTGCTGCTAAATGGTTAGTTTCAGATAAAGTGGCAATAGACTTTCCAGCTGGACCAAGTGAAGTTCTTATTATAGCAGATGAAACTGCAACACCAGACTATATTGTTCTTGATCTTTTATCTCAAGGTGAGCATGATCCTCAAGCAATTTGCATTTTGATTACTACATCTGAAATAATTGCTAAGGAAGTATCAATGAAACTTAAGGGATCTTATTTAGAAAAAAAAGCGATAATCATTATCGCTGAGGGAATTCAAGAGGCTCTTGATTTTGCAAATCAATACGCACCTGAACATTTAGAATTGCTAATTAAGAAACCTGAAGATAAGCTAGAAAAAATAAAAAATGCTGGATCAATTTTTTTGGGAGAATACACCCCAGTTGCTTTGGGAGATTATGCATCTGGAACGAATCACGTATTACCAACATCGGGAATGGCCAAAGTTTTTTCTGGACTCGGTGTTCGTGATTTCATAAAGATAATTTCGTATCAAAAATTAGATAAAAAAAACTTAATAGAAATTGCAGACATCGTAACAACTATTGCTGAAGTTGAAGGATTAAAATCCCATGCTGAAAGTATAAGAAAGCGGATTGAAAATTAAAATGGATCGAAAATATTCTAATGAGATAACCTCCAAGGACAACGGAAAATCGGTTACTGTAGCTGGGTGGGTTCACGATATTAGAGACCTTGGAAACCTCCGTTTCCTTCTAATAAGAGATAGAACGGGCATTATTCAAGTAACTATCATCAAGAAATATGTCCCTGAAAAAGTATTCAAAACAAGTGGAAAGGTTAGTAAAGAAAGTGTTGTTAAAATCGAAGGAAAGATAAAAACAGAGAAGAAAGCTCCAGGAGGGTATGAAATAATACCCTCAATGATTGAAGTTTTAAGTTATGCAGACTCACCACTTCCCCTAGACCCAACTGGAAAAATTTCTGCAAATATGGATACCCGTCTTGATAATCGAGTGATTGATCTCCGAAGAGAAGAAATAAGAGGGATATTTAAAATTCGAAATGCCGCAATCGAAGGAGGTAGAAAGTATCTCCAAAGCGAGAGATTTATTGAAATCCATTCTCCAAGGATAATATCTACATCATCAGAGGGTGGTACAGAGCTTTTTCCAATAGCATATTTTGAGAAAGAGGCATTTCTAGCTCAGAGTCCTCAGCTTTATAAACAAATGATGATGAGCACAGGCCTTGACCGTGTATATGAGATTGCGACTTATTTTAGAGCTGAAGAACACAAGACTATCTGGCATTTAAATGAAATAACTGCCATCGATTGTGAAATGGCATTTATAAAAAATGAAGAGAACATTTTGCGAGTAATAGAAAATCTCATATCATCAATGGTGAAAGAAGTAGTTGAAAAAACTGCGAATGAACTTGATAAAATTAATAAAAAAATAGAAGTTCCATCTATCCCCTTTGTAAGGATTCAGTACGATGAAGCTCTACAAATTCTAGAAAAAAATGGGATGAATCCAACTTGGGGTGAAGATTTAACTACTGAACATGAGAAAAAGATTGGAGAAGTCATGGAAGATAACGGACATGAATTATATTTTATTACTAAATATCCGTTGAAGATAAAGCCATTCTATACCATGCCAAGCGAAGAACCAAAATACTCAAATTCATTTGACCTAGTATTCAAGGGGAGAGAAATAATCTCTGGTTCTCAACGTATCCACGATTACAATTTATTGATTAAAAGAATAAAGGAAAAGAAACTAAATCCAAGTAATTTCAAATTCTATCTTGATGCATTTAAGTTTGGTATGCCTCCCCATGGAGGTTTTGGACTAGGAATAGAACGATTTGTTACTTTGCTCCTTAATTTGCCAAATATTAGAGAAGCTGTACTATTCCCTAGAGACAGGAAAAGACTGGATCCATAATTACCTTTAAACTTCTTTTTTAATATTAAATCGGATACAATAGTATTCAAAACCTATTTATAGGAACTAGTTACTGTTAATTACTACATACAGTTATGAATTATAAAACAATACAAGTAACTCCAAAAGAATACGAACTCTTGATGAAACTCTATAAGCACTTGATAAAACAAGGTACCAAGAGTATAGAAGAAAGTATTGGAAAAGAGTTCAATGTAGATGAAATTATGAAGGAACTTGAACGAACTACTCTTGCAAAAGGAGCAGTCGCTGGTCTAGCTATAGCTATATCTATCCATCTACTTAAAAAACAGGAAGAAATATGAGCCCAATATCAAAAATTCGTCTTAAGAACTTTAAATCTTTCAAACATGCGAATATACCCATACCCCAAGGATTTACAGCCATAGTTGGGCCTAATGGAAGTGGTAAAAGCAATATAGTTGATGCTATTTGCTTTGTATTAGGAAGAAATTCGGCTAAAAGTCTTAGGGCAGAGCGTTTCTCTGATCTAATATTTAACGGGGGTAAAAAGGAAAAAGCAGCAGGCAAAGCCGAGGTCAGTTTATATCTTGATAATTCGGATAGTGATATAGATTTTGATGCAAAAGAGCTAGAGATAACTAGAAGCATCAATAATTCTGGTGGCAGTATATACCGGCTAAATGGAAAACGAACAACTAGAACTAGGATATTGGAAATACTGTCTGCTGCAAATATTAATCCCGATGGTCACAACATAATACTCCAAGGAGATATTACTAGCATAATAGAGATGACTCCAATTCAAAGACGGGGTATAATTGATGAAATTGCAGGGATAGCAAAATATGATGAAAAGAAGAAGAAATCAACCAGAGAACTTGAAAAAGTTAGTGAAAATATCTCCACTGTAGTTGCTGTGATTTCTGAAGTCAGAACTAATCTTGATAAACTTGAAATAGAAAAAAACAATGCGATACAACACAACGAGTTGAAATCTAAGATAAAAAAAAATAGGGGTATAATTCTCACCTCACATAATCTATTTCTCAAAAATGACATAGAAAGAAAAAGAGCGAAAATAAATCACAAGGAAAAAAAAAGTGCGCAGAAAAATAAGCACCTAAATATTCTACAAATAAAGAGGGATGTAAAGAAAAAACAACTAGATAATATCAATAGTGGAATTATCCTAAAGGAAGAGACAGAAAGCTTTGAACTATTTAGAGAGGTTGAGAAAAACAAAAATCTTTTAGAGTCAATTAGAAATCAAATAAAAAATTATGAAAAGCAAAGAGGACGTATTGAAGAAAAGATAAAGAAAAAACATTTGGAAATATCGGACATATCTAAAAAAATAAACGATTATAAATTTTTGAATAAGAAACTTAATACTAATCTAATTTTAATTGAAAAGGGAATATCCAATAGAAAAAAAATCCTAGATAAGAAATATGTTAGCCTTACTCCAGAAGATGAAGTTTTTAGGGAAAAGAGAGATAGGCTGATAGACATCAAAACGATTCTTGAGCAAGAACAAAATAACTTCTTAGAGGTAGAGAAAAAAAAAGCTCTATTTAATGAACGGATCACTAGTATCGATATTGAAAATAAGAAGCTTAAGCAGGATATTGACATCCTGAAACAAGAACTTAAAATAACTGTCAAAAATAAAAATACATGCATAATTCAAAAACACGCCATTGAAAGTAAACAAAATAGAGATTATCATAGAAAAAAAGACCTAATCACCAAGCAACTTGACGTAGAGAACAATTTAGATAAAATAAGTATACTTCTTGACAAAAAGTTGGGAGAGATCGCACATTTAGAAGCAAAGTATGATGTAATAGAAGAAGCTGCAAAGGTGCGAACCACTAACAAAGCTGCAGAATTTATTCTCAAACTTAGGGATAAAGGAGATTTAAAGGGAGTTCATGGAACAATTAGTGAACTTGGAATAATAACTCCTCAATATTCAAAAGCTCTTGAGACCGCGTTAGGCAAAAGTTTGAGTTTCATTGTTGTAGATAACGAGAATGTAGCAGAAAAGTGTATCCTACATTTAAAAAAAGAACATATTGGATGGGCAACGTTCTTACCCCTAAATAGATTAAAAACAATTCCTCCAACAAAAGATGAACTAAAAATATCTAAATCTAATAAAGGATTTGCTATAGACTTGATTCGGTTTGAAAAAAAATTCGGAAAATCTTTTGAAACTGTGTTTAAAAATACTATTATAGTTGACAGCCTAGCGACTGCAAAACTTGATATCGGTAATGCCAGAATGGCCACTATTGATGGTGATTTGATTGAACCGTCTTACATGATAAGTGGAGGCCATTATAAGAGTTCAAAAGAGGCGTTAGAAGAACTAGACAAATATAAACAGAAACTTGATTCAGTAAATAATGAAATAAAAAAAATAAATAAAGATAAAATCGGACTCACCGAGAGGATGGAAAAAACTCAAAAGACACTCCAAGACCTTAGGAGTTCAGAGCTTGATTATACCAAAAAAAGAGAAGCTTTAGTCGAAAGACTTAGAACTCTCAATATCAACATTAAGATGCTTCGAAAAAGTATTGATAAAAATGGAATAGTGTTGAGGGAAAAAAATTTAAAATTGAAGAATCTCAAGAAAGATGCTTCATTGATACATAAATCAACACTTAAAATTTCTACCCTAATAGATAAAATCCAATCTGAGAAAGATGGTATTGAAAATGAATTATCTATGACTCAAGCTGGAGACCTTGTCACAGAAATAAAAAGCCTTGAAAGGAAGGTATCAATTCTAAATGATAAACACGATAATTTTCTTAATCAGATACATATTAACAATTCTAAAGTTGACGAAATCTTAGCCCCAAGGATAATTGAACTAGAAAGAAGCCTTAAAGCCATAACTGAGAAGTCTAATTCTACTAAAGATAACATTGAAACTATTAGGAAGAAAAAAAATGATTTAGAAATTCATCGTTCTGATTTAGAAAAAAAGGTTAACGATATTTCCACTAAAATAAAGAAAACCAAGAACACACGTGAAAATTGCAATAACGGTATAGAGAAAATTACAGACAAAATTAAATCTCTTCGACAGATATGTGAAGACCTATCTCATAGTTTGGAACGTTTACGTATTGATAAAGCTAAGAGTAAGATAAAATTAGAAGAGATACAAAAAAATTTAGAAGATTTTTCTGATATTGAAATCGAAATAATAGAACCAATAAATAGACTAGAACTGGAGAGGGAAACTTCTAAAATGGAAGCAAAAATAAAGTCCCTTGAACCTATAAATATGCGTGCAATTGAAGATTTTGAAGAACTAAAGGAAAAATTCGATAAATTAGACTCCAGAGTGAAGATACTTCTATCGGAAAAAGAGGCCATAATTGAACTAATGGATGAGATAGAACTAAGAAAAAAATCTGTATTTATGGATGTTTTTGATGGGATTGTAATAAATTTCATTAGAATTTTTGAACGACTATCTAAAGGGGGAACTGCAGACCTAATCCTAGATGAAGATAATCCTCTTGATGGAGGACTCCAAATACGAGCACATCCAGCAGGCAAGAACCCTCGTTATATCGAACTCATGTCTGGCGGGGAAAAAACTCTAACAGCTCTAAGCCTCATTTTTGCGATCCAACGTTATCAGCCAGCACCATTCTATATTCTAGATGAGATAGACATGTTCCTTGACGATGATAATGTCCGCAAAGTATCAGAACTAATAAAAGAATCTTCATCAGGAGATCAATTCATAGTTGTAAGCTTAAAAAGTAGTTTAATGAGCAGTGCTGGACAACTTTTTGGAATATCAAATGAAAATGGGGTAAGTAAGATAATAGGCGTGGAGTTAGAAGAAATTGCGACATGAATTGGATCCAATAGATATGATTTTTGATCTAGTAATTAGTAACCAGATGGATCCCTGGGATATAGATATTACTAATCTAGCAAATCGTTACTTAGAAAACGTGCATCGAATGGTTAAAATAAATCTTCCTCTATCAGGGAAAACACTCTTTACTTCATCGCTCCTCCTTCGAATGAAGGCAGATAATATTATGCCTAAAGAAAACGGACATAATGGACACAACGGTCACGAAGATAATGATTGGGAAAACAGTAATTACCCTGATAATGATAGTTACAACATCCCCCCCTTAACAATACCTTTACGACGTTATGCAGAGCGTAAGGTAACTATCTTCGAACTTGTTGATTCTTTACAACGGGCCCTCAGTGAAGAATTGTTACGGAATAATTTCCCAGTACGGCATAGAAAAAAACCCACACTTATAATAAAAGTAGATGAGGAAACAATAAAAGCTAAAATTTTTAATCTCTACGAACATCTTAAAGAACTAAAAAAAGAAAAAGAAGTGATACGATTTAATGAGCTTTTAAAGGAACATAATCGCCGTAATATTATTGATTTACTCTTACATTTATTGTATCTTGATTCAAAAGGAAAAATCATAATCTGGCAAAAAAGGATTTTTGGGGAGATTCTCATAACTTTGAGGTAAACAGATGAAAATCAAGCAGCTAATAGAAGCAGCGCTTTTTGTATCAACCGAACCAATTACTCTAGATGAATTAAAGCACATAGCAGGTAACATCTCAACTTCTGAAATCAAACAGGCTTTAGATTCCTTGATAAAAAGATACGAATTAAATACCAGTGCATTGGAAATTCGAAGGATTGGAAACAATGGCTATATAATGCAAGCAAAGGATGCTTATTCAAACTCTCTTATAGAACTTGTAGAGCCTACAGTAAGCAGGGAAGTTCTGAAAACTCTCTCTTTAATAGCCCTAAAGCAACCCATCACTCAGGCAGAAGTAGTGAAGTCAAGGGGATACTCTGCATATGCGCATGTAAAAGAGCTATTATTTAAAGAATTTTTACTTGCAACTCCTCAAGGAAACACTAAGATTCTTAAAACAACAAAGAGGTTTTCAGACTACTTTTCTCTCCCTAATGAGCTTCTAATGTTAAAGAAAGAGCTTGCTAATCAACTGAATATCAAATAATGAGTAGTATCCAACTAATTTATAGATAATTACACAACTATAGCCTGTAGGGATATTATAAAAATAATATAAAAATAAGCCCCCGACGGGCAGACCCAAACCACTACCGAAGCCTACCCTTTTATAGCCTTAACCCTATTCTCCCTCACCTTCCAAAAACCTTTAGGAGCTTGCTTCATCTCATATTCTTTAATGTCATAAGCGTCTTCCAACGCACTGAAGGGAGAACCAGAATAATAAGACGTCAGGATACTTGATAATTTATTTTCATAGAAATCTCTTGCTGTTATCTGGGTTGGCGGCTTGCCAGATTTCTCAACCATCCTTTTTATAGCCGCAACCCTGTTCTCCCTCTTATCCCAAAAGCCCTTCGGAGTCTGTTTCCTCTCCCACTCTTTAATGTCATAACCTGCATCCTTCAATGCCTTAAAAGGAGAACTAGAATAATACCTTGATACAACTGTTCCTAATTTATTTTCATGGAAATCTTTTTGTGTTACCTCAACTGCTGGCTTTCCTAGGCTTTC
>CAYZUE010000035.1:0-12646 GCA_964481825.1 Candidatus Hydrothermarchaeota archaeon
GGATCAAAAAGGAACCTGGGGGCCAAAAATTCAGAGGGAGAAATCCTATTATTTTTAGACTCTGACTGCATTCTTAAAAATGATTCTATAACTAAACTTGTTAAAATTTTTAAGACAAAAGAGGTGGATGCTGTTTCTGGTGAACCCCTAGCTTATGAAAAGTCAAACTTACTCGGTTTAATAACCGGATTAGAATATGAAGATCGATTTGAACAGATGGGAGAAGGATACGTAGATGTTACAGCTAGCACTTGCCTTGGAATCAGAAGAGATATTTTCTTTAAAGTAAATGGATTTATCGATTATAGCATTGATGAAGCAATAGGGGAGGATTGGGATTTCTCTGCTAGGCTTAAAAAAGGAGGATATACTATATACCATACAAATAAAGTGAAAGTTTTTCATGAACACAGCAGTGAAACACTTGGATACTACCTAAAACGCCAGTATGGACATGCAAAGTATCGAATAACACATTTTCGGATATATGAAAATGCTACTGATCAATATTCTAGTTGGACTATGATAATATCATCAACATTGCTTTTGGGAATTCCTGCAACTATAAGAATACTTTGGAGAACTAAAAACCTGAAAGTATTGGTTTTGCCTCTTATTTCTATACTTAGAACAGCCGCTTGGATAAGCGGAGCTATAGTTGGGATATGTAGATTGGAAAAATCCGATTCACGATAGTCTTTTTTTAACTAAATATGAAAGATATGCCATACTGGCCTTTGCGAGTCTCTCAAATTCACTAGGAGTTAAATTATTCATAAATGTTCGTAGAATAAATTGTGGAGACGTATAGAATCTCATTGTTAAATCATCACGCATTTTTTTAATTTTATCGTCAGATAGTCCTGGATAGCTTACAATTGAACTTAATTGCCCATTTTTATCTAGCCAATTCTCATAATCTTCGGTGATTAGATACCCATTGTCCTTACACCAGGTGTAGAATTCTGTACCTGGAAAAGGGACTGCTTGTTCTATTTGTATCATATCCGGACTCAATTTTTTTGCAAATTGAAATGTCTCCTCAATGGTTTTCTTAGTATCACCTGGCAAACCAATCATGAAGCAACCAAAAATTCGAATCCCCGCCTTTTTAGCATTCTTTGTAAATTCATTTGCTTGATTAAGATTTATCCCTTTATTAACATTATTCAATATTTTTTGATTTCCACTTTCATAGCCTATAATCAACATCCTACATCCAGCATCTTTCATTGTCTTAAGAACTTTCAATGGGACGTCAGCTCTTGCATTAGCAGACCATGTTAAATCGAGATTCTTATTTTTTATTAACTTACAAATATCTACTACACGCTGCTTATTAACTGTGAAAGTATCATCTTCAATGAATATCTCCTTAATATTGGGTAGGTTTTCCTTTACCCATTCAAGTTCTGTAACAAAATTATTTGATGATCTAGTTTTATACTTCCTGTACGTGAATGTCTGTGGAACATTGCAGAAAGTGCATGCACTTGGACAACCTCGACTACTCTTAATCTGTATCATAGGGTGTCTAGCTAGAGCGTACCTATAATCCTGAATATTTAAAAACTCATTATAAACAGGTGAAACAAAAGGAAGAGCATCCAAATTTTGAATAATCTTTCGGTTAGGATTGTTGATTATTCTTCCATCTTGTTTGTAGGAAATACCCTGGACATCTCTCAATTTACCCTTTTTTTCAATTACTTCTGCTAGTTCTGGTGTCGTATAGTCAAATTCATTCCTAAAAACAAAATCAATATCATCTGTTAGTCTAAGAGTTTCTTCAGGAAGCGCACTTACATGTGTACCAACTACAGCCACCTTACCTCCAATTTCTTTCTTATACTCATGGGCAAACTTAAGGTCACTAATGAGTGTTGGAGTAGAAGTTTCTAAAACAAGGAGCTCAGGGTTAAACCGATCTAAATTCTTGATTGTTTTTTGAAATCCCCAACCATTCGCAATACTATCAAGAAGTAGTGGGTTGTGATCCGTTTCTTGTATGACTCCAGTAGCATGGGCTAGCCAGAAAGGGTAATACAAAGTTCCACTCTTGGTGTGCTCAGGCCATCTACTTGACCTACTCACCCTAAACTTATGAGGGGGGTTAAGTAGTGCTATTTTCATATTATATGCATTAAAAAAAAATCCATATTTATAGATTCCTCTATTTCATTTCAAAATTCATCTAATTTTTCAAAAAGTTACAGTTTTATATGTGGAAGATAAATTAGAAATTGTTATTTATATGGACTCAAAAATGAAAATAGCCATTCTAGTTCCAAATTTCTCAAAGTATAGTGGTGACGCTAGAGTAGCAGAACTCCAAACTAAGGAACTACTAAGAAAGGGAAACGACGTATCTATATTTGCTCTGGAAGGCGATATTAAAATTAAAGGTGTAAAAATTTTCAAATTAGGGATGAATAAAGGAAGTTTTTTTGAGAGAATTTATCGCCTTTTATTTCCTTTAGATATTATAAAGATTATAAAATGGATACCAAAACTCAAAGAGTATGATTTAGTAATTAGTCATCTATATCCAATGAACTGGTTAGCATCTATTTCTAAAAAAATTTATAAAACTAGATATGTATTCTACAATCACGGTACTAATCCACCAGAGCATTTTCCGAAACTATACGAGAGGATTTATCTAAAACTTTATATATGGCTTAATTGGCTAACAACAAGAAATGTTGACGAGGTTATATCGGTAAGCAATTTCGCAAAGAAGGAACTAAAGGAACAAATTGGGCTAGATAGCCATGTCAAGTATAATACAATTAATACTAATATATTTAATAACCTACCTAGCTCCTGTCAAGAAACGAAAGCGCATATTAGGAAAAAATATGGGTTGACTGATGGACCCTTATTATTATTTGTAGGGCGAATTGCCCCTCAAAAAAAGATTGACATATTAATTAAAGTGTTCAAACTTATTAAGCAAAGATTACCTACGTCTAATCTGATTATAATTGGAGAACACTCCTACGAGTATTATTCTACTAAAATACGGAAAATGGCTGACAGCTCGATTAAATTTGTTGATTCTATAAAACAAGATGAGCTTGTTGAATATTATCGTGCTGCTGACTTGTACGTAACAGCATCCTATTGGGAGAGTTTTAACCTACCTTTAGCTGAAGCGCAGGCATGCGAAAAGCCTGCTGTCGTATTTGATATTGGACCTCATAAAGAGATTATAAGTGGTAATGGAAAATTAATAGAAAAAGGTGATTTGTTTAGTTTTTCAAAAGAATGCATAACAATCTTAAATACGTCCAAGTTACATGAGGAATTACCATATATTCCAAAAAAGAAGAAGATTTGTCTTGTTTGCTCACATGGTGGACATTTAACAGAAATTTTACAGTTATCCAAAGCCTTTGAAGGGCATGAAAAATTTTTTATTACTTATGACACAGTACGAACACGTGATTTAGATAATAGGTATCTTATACAGAATATAGGTAGAAATCCTATTCGTTTTTTAGCTATTATCCCGGGTATTATTCACATTCTTAGGAAAGAGAAGCCTGACATAATATTGAGTACTGGAGCTGAAATTGCCATACCAGTTTTCATTATAGCCAAGATATTCCGGATAAGAACTATTTTCATCGAGAGTTTATGCAGAATAATGCAACCTTCCCATACTGGCAGGATTGTTTATCCTTTATCAGATATTTTTCTAGTTCAATGGGAATCACTTCTAACAAAATATGGACATAAAGCAAGATTTCGGGGCGCAGTATTTTGATATTTGTTACTATAGGCATGCACAGCATCGGATTTGATAGGTTAATAACAAAGATGGATGAAATAAGTCTAAACTTAGACGAAAAAGTCATAATGCAAATAGGTAATTCAAAGTATATTCCAAAAAATACTGAATATTTTAGATTAAAAACTTATCCTCAGATACAGGAAATATGTAAAAACGCAAGGGTGATAGTTGCTCATGGAGGAACAGGTTCAGTTATAACTGCTTTGAAAGAGGATACACCGATTATAACAGTACCAAGAATCAAAGAATATGGAGAAGTAATTGATGACCAGCAGATTGACTTTGTTAAAGCTATGGAGGATAAAACATTAGTATTCCCCATTTATGATTTAGATAATTTAGAAAATATCTTAACACAGAATAAATTTGGTAACGAAGTTATAAAAAATGATGATAAACTAGTAAATTCCGTTATAAATTACATAATAACTTTAAACGAGTAATTTTTATGAATATTCAAAAGTTTATTCCTCCTTTGGTACTTTCACTCCCTTTTATACTGGGGATACTAATAACTAAACTTGGATACCCTTTAATTTGGGATGAAGCCCCTTATTATTCAATTTCAACGGAATTCGGAGATAATTACCTCCCCTCCATAGATGAACTGAAAAGTTATAATCAATTTGATAGTACTCCATTATCTGCAATTATTTTTGGTGTTTGGGGAAAAATTTTCGGATTCGATCTTTGGAAACTAAGAGTATTATCTGTCCTTTTTGGATTCGGATCTATTCTTCTATTCTTCGTAATTGCAAAATCAATTTTAAAAAAATATAATAGCTCTGTTAATCCCCTACATCTGTCCTTAATACTTTTGTTAAATCCCTATTTTTATGTCACATCTTTTTTAATTTTATCTGATTCAATTTCAATCTTTTTTTTTATGCTATCATTATTTTATTACAATAAAAGGAATGCATTGCTCCTAGGTATTTTTGCTGGTCTAGCTATTTTAACAAGACAATTCTACTTATTTTTCCCTATATCAATAATTATATATTTATTTTTCAAAAAAAGATCTCAGCTTTATACTGATTCAATGTTTATTGGAGCATTATTATCCATAGCAATGTTTTTACCTTTATTTTATCTTTGGGATTGGCATTTATCCCCAGCAAATCCTCAAGCTATTTTAGGATTACCAAATGCTCCTAGTTTTTCTGCCCTCAACTATCACTTAGCTATATTAGCTTTCTATTGTATCCCTCTGATTACCCTATTCCGCCCCCATCTATCTTTGAAAGGAATATTTTACCCTCTCCTCCTCCTACCGTTATTTGTAATTGCACCCCCACTTTTTGATTCCCCTGCCCATGGTATCCTATATTTTACAATTGATGCAGTTTTAGGTCCTTTTAAGGTCATCCCATTGTTAGCACTATGGTACGTAGGGATTATTATTCTGTTCCATCTAAACAAATTTCAATACTACAAATGGGATAAAGTATTCCTAATTAGTATCTTAATTTTTAGTTTAATGATGCCTGTTTACTCATGGATTTCCGATAAGTACCTCCTTGCTATTCTCCCCCTATTATTAATCTCTCTAGCAATTCAATTAAAAAAGATTGACATTCGACTAATACTCTCTGGGATACTTAGTCTGGTAATATTAACTGGAATATATGCATACTTACTTTTTTTTAAAATGATAAACTAAATCCATTATGGTTCCAAAAATTCTAAGAATTGTCATTTATAATCTATCGTTAGATCTTGCAGCGTATTAATCCCTAATCTGATAATCAATGAAAAGGAAAGATACGAACCTTCTTAATTCGGATACCTATAATTATAGCTAATAATGTGGCTGTTAAAGTTGTTATCCAAAAACCAACTTTGAATGAAATGGGATTAAAAATAAATCTAATTGAATGGTTTCCTTCTTCCAAAGGAATAGACCTTAAGGTATAATACGATTTAGATATATACCTTGATTCACCATCAACATATGCCTCCCAGTTAGGGTACCAGATTTCACTTAAAACCAAAAATCCGGGATGGGTAGTGTTTGTTTCAATTAGTATTTCATTTGAAGAGTATTTTATTATGCTGATAATATCCGATCTCTTCTCATTACAATTTTCATTACTAGACATTAAATTACTCTTCGACTGATAAAAACTTACAGGATGCTCCAGTAAGACCTGTTCTGTCGGATTAAAGTCTTTATTTTTTAGTTGGGATAATATATCTTGTGAATCCATCAATTTAGAGTTGCATAGAACAAATGCTTTAGGTAAAACCTGTTCGTTTTCGTAGACATAGCTTCCTTTTCTTTTATAGACTAAGTTAAATCCACTATTTTTTAGTTCTTCTGATGTAATTATGTATTTAACATTCAATAAACTTAGGATTGGATGATTATTATTATCTGATAAAGGACGTATATTACTTAAAAATTCTGAATAATGTGCTATATTAAGGGGATTATACCCGCCAACATCATTGATTTCGTACAATATCTGAAAGTTATTGGGATATACATTTCCAAATTTAAAAATTCTATGAAGACCAGGATCTTCTTTAATAAATGAAACATATTCGGGTTCATAATAAATCTCATTTGGATTCTCTGTATCAATGAATTCCATATGATAAAACCATAGGTTAGATAAAATAAAAAATATGACAATTGCATTAAAATGGTTAATTTTAATTTTTTTATTTATTTGAGATTTAATAATGCCGATACTACCTACTATTAAAAATATAAGGAAGATAAGGTCATACAGGATATTTGTAAATATTAAATCAACTTTAGACAGAAAGTAATCTAAAGGTGGGTGAAGGGGGA
This sequence comes from Candidatus Hydrothermarchaeota archaeon, assembly GCA_964481825.1. Classification (GTDB taxonomy): domain Archaea; phylum Hydrothermarchaeota; class Hydrothermarchaeia; order Hydrothermarchaeales; family JALUUU01; genus CAYZUE01. Next base: position 6,600 of record CAYZUE010000035.1, read on the forward strand.
ATTTTCCATAAGAATCAAAATACTTTTGAGTAGCAATATCTCGTCCGAAACTGATAGTATATTCTCGGCCAAAGTAATAGAATAATATTATAATCCCTAGAAAAATCGATGCTACCATTAATGTTTTTAGAATTTTATTAATATTTGTTATTTCGTGTAAATTATGATTCTCTTTTAAAAAATTAAAGCCAAAACCGGATAATATAGAAACAGAGAAAGTGAATAAAACTAGGATCCTAGATGGAACTCGAAACATGTCAAATCCAGGGATGAATTTCCACACTAACCAATAAATTGGGGAGTTAGCACCAAGAGCTAAAAGGAAAGAAAAAAAAGAGAGGATAGAGAAAAATATTACAAACTTATTATCCCTCTTAAACCAAATAGCAATTAAAGTCAGAATTAAAGGTAAAATTCCCATATATTGGTAAAGTTCCCCCCACCTTCCAATGTTCCAATACGAATTATCACTAAGATTACCAAAGAAGTTCGGAAGAAAATATGTAGCGATGCTTTTAACAGAAAATGAACTGCTAGTTGCAAAGTCATAAGATATTCCACCAGCTCTAGTTGAATATTTTGAAAACTCAAAAGCAGGAAAAAATTGTATTGCAGACAATAATACTCCAAAAGAGACTGCTAAAATGAAAATGGATATAAGTTTTATCCCATGGTCAAAATTTAATTCCTTAATAGTAATGAGATATCTAAATAAAAGATAAAGTACCAATGCGAAAATGGTATAAAAAGGAATTTGTGTATGTCCAGCTAAAATTTGAAATCCCAAGAAAAGACCTGTAATAGAACCATAGAACAAAGATTTTTTGTTTACTGCAATGATGAATACCAAGAAAATCAATGGAATCCAAATTGACGAGGTAACCACGGTGTATTGGCCAACATAAACATTAGCGATTAAAAATCCACTAAACATGAAAATAATTGCAGATCCTAAAGAGCTAAATCTGTCAAGTCCGATATATTTAGTTAGGAGATACATAAAAAAACCTGCAAGAAATATGTGCAAAAGGTAACTATACCCAAATATCAAATATGCAGGTAAAATAGATCCAAGGAAGATATGAAAAGGATAAAACATGGCAGCTTGAATATCGGCAATGAAAGGATATCCACTATTGATATAAGAATTCCAAAGGGGGATACCATCCCCCCTAAACAATTCGTTGGCAAAATAAAATGCAGGATAAAAAAAAAGCGTAACATCATCATAAAATTGTGAGACAGTGGTAGTTCCAAGCAGTATATCTGACCAACTAAAGTAGATCATACTATAAGGTGTAACTATAATTTTCCAGAAGAAAATAGATGAAAGTAAAAACAAACAAAGAATAGGTAACAGATCATCACGATACCTATTTTCCATAATAATTTCTTTAAGGATAAAGATATTTTTATTTTTTTTCAAATTATCATTTCCTATTTCTCAAATTGGACACTTTAAAAAAATTTTTTTATATTTATATTTATATTTAGATAAATTTACTTTAATGTTTTTATATCTGCTAAGGGATCTGCCTAAAAATTTGTTGCAGTTTTAATTTAAAAGCCAATAGTAAGATAATTACCAGCATAATTAAATTGGTTTTTTCATAACATATACGAGTGTAAGACCAAGACAGTTTATTTTCATAAAATTATCAATTCGTTTAGGGTAATATTCACCGAAAACATGAAAAAAGGTTCGGATATTATGAATGGTATACATATTGAGAAAATCAAATCCTGCATCTTTAATGGTTTGATCCAGACTATATTTATCAAAACAGATTAAATGTGTCTCCCCATAGTTTCTGCTCTGCCCAAATCTATCCCAGATTTTTTCAACAATAGGCCATAATGACTTTTTGTTTTCAGTTGTGACTAATATTCTGCCACCATGAGTTACTACTTTGTAAATCTCACCTAAAACTTCCTTATAAGAGATACAATGATCTAAGATATCAAGACCAATAACAGTATCAAAGCAATTATCTTTAAAGGGTAATTTTTCTGCTGATCCAACTATAAATTGGAGTTTTTTATTTTTGTCTTTTAATTTCTTATTATTTGCGTACTTGATAGCTCTATCATTAAAATCTAGACCGATAATCTTAGTATTTCTACTATTTTGAGACACTCTAAATGTTAACCCCCCGCTACCACATCCTAAATCTAAAATACGTTTCTCATTTAAATCAAGTTGTTCTAAAACATTATCTAATTTTTCTTCATGCCATTTTCTTTGAACTAGTTTATTACTTTTAACGGCGAGCGTGTCTACATCAGGAGAGAAGTTATAGTAAATGTTTCTAATTTTTTTAGGTTCAATTTCTGCTAAAACATTTGGAAAAATTCGTAACTTTAATGCATTAATTATGACTTTATTATATTCCGGCCCTTGCTTGAGGTAATTAAGATTAGATTTACCCCTAAATCGGGTACGATATCTAATTGGTATTTCCTTGATAGTGAACCCTGCTAGAAATGTTTTGATAGGTACTTCGATATATATCCCAAATCCATTACTAGTGAACTTAATTGATTCAATAATGCTTCTCTTATATGCTCTAAAACCTGACGTAAAATCCTTAACAGGTAATCCTAATAAATTCCTAAAAACAATATTGAATAAACTACTGACCACTAATCTACCTAGGGACATATCGGCCTTTCCACCCTGGGTATACCTCGATCCACACACCATATCACAATCATTAAGGGCATCTATCAAATTAGGTATTTCCGAAGGATTATGTGATAAATCTCCATCAAGAGTTACGATTACATCCCCTGTTGACTTATCTAACCCTTTCCGAATAGAAAGCCCCACACCTTTATTCTCAGTTCTATGAATTACAGTTAGTTCATTAATTTTTTTTTTCAGTTCAGATAATATGGTTTTACTATCATCCGTACTATTATCATTAATAACAATTATTTCAAATATACCTAGAGATTCTTTTTGTAAAGAATCATAAATTTCTAAAACTAATTTTTCAATATTTTCTGCTTCATTATGAATCGGGATTATTATTGAATATTTTAACGTTTCTAAATACTCCTTGATAAATTGATTATTAATTAAAAAAGTCTCTATTTATATGTTGATATTTAAAACTTGTCACGAGTATAATTTAAAATACGAAAAACAGATAAGAAAAAATAGTAAAGAAACTTTTAAGGTATTGAATAATCTAAATTGAAAAGAAATTATGAAATATACTATAGTTGTCCCAGCGTATAACGAGGGTACAAGAATCCAAAAATTGTTGAAAAATATTGTATCTGAATTTGAAAGACATGAAATAATTGTGGTAGATGATGGATCCCAGGATAAGACTGCAGAAATAGCAAAATCCTATGGAGTTAAAGTCATAAAACACAAGGGAAATATGGGTAAAGGGGCCGCCATAAAAACTGGTTTTTTAAATTCAAAAGGCGATATAACAGGATTTATTGACGCTGATGAGTCTATAAGTCCAGAAGACATTGAAAGAGTATTTTGTTCTGCTGAAAACAAAACTTTAGCAATTGCATCAAGGTATCATCCTAATTCCAATATAACAATAAAACAACCTTTGAGCAGAAGAATTGCAAGTAGAAGTTTCAATTCTTTAGTGCAAATTTTGTTTTGTTTGAATGTTACAGATACGCTATGTGGATGTAAAGCGATGAAAACAAATATAGCAAAAGAGATTGCTATGGAAACACAATCTAATGGTTTTGAATGGGATGTGGAACTTCTTTGGTTAGCGTTAATTAAAGGTTATAGAATAAAGGAAGTCCCAGTAACTTGGAAACATGAGAAGGATTCTACATTCTGGATTAATCTTCCTCAATTTTGTCTAACGACTGCGCCAAAAATGCTTGTTAGTCTCTTAAAGATAAGAATTCAGGATATATCTAAGAAACCATTAGGAGGAGCTATTGTTGCAATTTTTTTTCTAACCAGTGCTCTACTTCCAATTGGAGTATATATTCTGATAAGAAAATTCCTTGAAAAGTGAAGGTAATGTGAATGGATTTAGAAGATCGAAGACAGGATATCGGCGAAGATTATTGGTGGTTTGCTGGTAAAATAGAATTACATTCCATCTTATTGGAATTAATCTGTAAAAAAGGAAGGAATATAATATTGAATGTTGGTTGTGGAACAGGTGAAGACCTAGAAATCATAAGTAAATTTGGGAAAACGATTGCAATGGATATCTCAAAAGAGACCTTGAGCAAGGTTGTACAATCAGATACTATCCAACTTATTCGAGGCGATGCTGAGAACCTACCTTTTAGAGAGGATGTTTTCGACATTGTACTTATGCTAGACGTTATTGAACATCTAGAAAACGATGAAAAAAGTGTTCAACAAGTTTTTACTGTAATGAACGGAGGAGGGCATTTAATAATATCTGTTCCGGCTATACCATTGTTATTTAGTGGGCATGATGTAGGTTTGGGACATTTACGGAGGTATACAAAAAAGGCTTTTTTAAACTTGGTAAACAATAGATTTATCATTAAAAGATTCACTTACTGGAACACTTTCTTATTTCCACCAATAATGGTGTTTAGGCTAATGAAAAAGATCGTTTATATTAGAAGAACAAATAAAACATCAGATATATGGAAATTGCATCCCTGCCTGAATAAAATATTTTTATCTGTTCTAAGGTTAGAAAATACTCTAATTAAAAATAACATTAACTTACCTTTCGGTGTTAGCTTAATTGGAGTTTTTAAAAAAAAAGTTGACTAATAAAAAAAGTGAACCGAAGAGATGAAAAAAAAGGTAGAATTTGGATAATAACGTAAAATACAAGAGCTGAAAAATGAACGTAAATTATTTACTTCTCCAAAACTTACTCACATTAGCATATCTTATATGTTTATTGCTAATTGTGATTATTTTTTATAGGCCATTTTTTTTGACCCATATTTATGATAAAATAGGAATTTTAAGATTAAAATATTACTATTATATCGTTCCTGCCGTTATCAGCATCGTGTTCTTTACATTCAATTATATTATTCAATCGATCTATTTCGATGAGGTTGGTGGTGCAGGGCCTATTTTAGATTATTATAAAACTTGGTTGGATCTAGCCCTACATGGTTTAGATCCTTTTAACACTAATTTGTATGAGACCTGGCATCCTCCAATGTATGGGCCTCTAACTTTGATGTTGTTCATAGCAGGTTTAACTATCTACAGCAATCCCTTTGCAATAAACCTCCTATTGTTCCTTTTTTATATTGGAACGGTGCTGGTAGCTGTAGCATTTGGAAAAGATTTATTTCAAGACAGCAGATATGCATGCACGGTAGGGATAATTACTGCCTTAAACCCTCTTTTATGGTACACTGCAATTACGATGCTTACAACAGACATTTTTGTAGTATTTACAATCCTTTTAATTTCCTACCTATTTTTTAGAATAGACAAAACCGATGATAGTTCTAAGAAAAAAATTGTTTTAATAGCTGGTATATCCACCGGGATTTTAGCATCTCTGAAATTCATTCCACTCATAGTATTTGTTGGATTTTTAATATCAAAATTGAACTTTGGAATAAAAGACCGTATTATCGCAGGTTTAAGTTGTGGGATAACATTCTTATTAATCCACATCATCGCATATTATTATTGGGGATTAGGGATAATTAAATGGGCTTATATATTCCCAGCATCTTTGTATGGGGATTTTAGTCCTATACTATTATTTTCAGATTACATCCCCAGATATGGAGAGGTGATTATCTTTGTGTCATCTTTTCCAATATCCATCTCATTACCACTGATGTTTGCAGGTTTATTACTCGCTTATACAATGGTAATAAGGAGAGGCTTAAGCTGGTCTTCCACCATAGTTATAATGACTGCGTTTTATTTAGTTGCTAACAAGGTTCATGTAGCATATTTCTCTTGGATAATTGTGATTCCAATACTCTACGCATTGTATTATAAAAAATCTGAAATAGCAATTCCTTCCTTTTTAATAATTTTAATACCTAGATTATGGTCAATTTTTGTAGAGAAGAAATTTGGTTCT
>CAYZUE010000036.1:0-12248 GCA_964481825.1 Candidatus Hydrothermarchaeota archaeon
TATTTCCAGATTATGCATTTCTTATTAAATAAAATCAATAGAAAAATTATCAAAATTATCAATTTATTTGAATTTTCTTAATTCAAATTTTGAAATATCTTAAAAAATATCTTAATTAGAGAAAAAATTAATCAAGTTTGAATAATGGACTTAAATAATAGTTAACAATGATAATGATAACCTTTATCCCTATCTCAATCCATAATTCTTTTTGTATTAATAAGAAATTAATAGAGTTATTTAATAGTCTGTTGGGATAACATGTTTGTTGCACTTGAGGGTATAGATGGTTGTGGGAAAACAACTCTAGCGAAGGGCTTAGAAAAAAATGATTTTTTTGTAACTCAAGAACCATATTTAACCTTGACTAAGGACATTGTGGGCAGAACTAAAAATGATGAAGCTCGTGAACTCGCTTTTTATATCGATCGTCTTTACCATATTGATAGAGTAATTACTCCTAATCTTAAGAGAGGAGTAATAACTGATCGGTACAAGTACTCCCAGATCGCGTATGCATATGCAAGGTATTCTGGAGGGGAAATATATAAAAATGTTGTATCTCTGAATCAGAATCTATTAGAACCAGATATGGTGTTATTTTTAGATATTAAGCCTGAGGAATCTTTGCTAAGAAAGCCGGGCATTATTAATGATGCTTCTCCCTATCTTAAAATTTCATCTAATTATACCGATTTTTTTAATAGAATAAAAGAGAAATATATGGATCTTCAATCAGAAAATTGGAAAGTTATTGATGCAAATAATAGCAAGGAAAAAATATTGGAGGAAGCATTAAAATTACTTTCTAAGCTTGGTTTTAAGAGATAAACAGACTATTTTTTTTTTAGAAAAAATAATAAAAAAAGATTTTAGATTTTGATCATTTATTCATTGAAAAAAATTCTTTTCACAAGTTTTATATATTGGGAATCCAAACTTTTCTTAGGATTATATAAGGCTAGATTTATGACTAAGAAAAAACTGGGAATATTAGTGAATACCGATAAACATCTGAAGCATCTATCAGGTTTATGTCAGGCTGCTTTATCTTCTGATGTGGAAATTTCCTTATTCATAATGGACGATGGATGTTCTCTTATTGACACCTTAAATTTCAAAGAATTATGCGATGCTGATGATATAACTGCAACAGTTTGTGATCACAGTTATAAAGAAAAAGGATTTACGAAGGATCTTGTAAATATCAAAGCTGGTTCTCAATTTGAACACGCCATAATTGCGAACGAGTGTGATAGGTATATAGTGCTATGAGAAAAATCTGTGTTATTATTAAAACATCAGACACTTATCGACAAAGTGAAGCTGTGCGAGTTGCCATAGGCTTAACTATGTTAGATGATAAAGTAGATCTCATTGTCCTTGACCAAAATTTGATTAGGAATGATGCAGTTAATAAAAATCTAGAGCTTCTAATTACGATGAATGGAGCTACTTACTCTAACAAGTCTGAGAACCAATTTGATCCATTATCCATAGAGGATATTTCAGGAAAGCTTATTGAGTATGATGTGGTGGTGGCATATTGAAAATATTATACATATTTAGGGAAGAACCTCCTGAAAATGTGAAAAATATAGTGGAACATCAGAGCAGTGAAAATACTATTACATCAATTAGGTTATATGAGGGAAAGATTAACTACGACGATGTTATAAACTGCATTTTCAGTCATGATAGAGTGATTAGTTGGTAGAAGTTTTAATTTCGTATTCACCGATTAATATCTCAGTTCTAAATTTCTCTATGTGCTGATATAAATGAGGTAAAACACGTTGTTAGGATCTTAGAAAAGGAGAAATTCAAATGATGTTTCTTACTGGCATTATCATATTAATTTTGTCCACGGGGTGTGTTAACAATCCTGAAACAATATCTCTACAGCTGCACGAAAATTTCAATAATGGTGATGAAAATTACTTAGTCGTTGTTTCTACCTATCCCCAAAAGCTTCTAGCTGGACACCCTTTTACAGTGAATATTGAGATTAAAAATATACAAAACTTAGATGAAATACAACATATTAACTATGACTGTCAAATAGAAGATAATTCAGGTACGATTTTTTTTGTGGATTCCCTGCACTCCATGAAAGGTAGATCTTATCAAAAAGATATCACTCTGGAAGAGAAAGGATTTTACATATTTAAACTAACTATTTACCAGGGGATGGGAACCTCTATTGAGGATATTTATAATAACGATTTAAAATTTACAGTCGGCGAATAAATCAACTAGCCTTTCTAATATTAAAAGAAGATTTAAAGTGGGAATGTAACATAGAAGGTCTGATGAAATCATCATCATCATTAATGTAGAAAATACAAGATAGAAAATAAACTTGGGGTTTCTTAATGACGTTAACGATGAAGATAACAAGTAAAGGAATGTAAATTTCTATGATAAGTTATAAGTGGATTATTCTTATTGTTTCTTTTTTTACTCTTTTTATGACCTATGGAATTCTATTTTCAATAGGACTTTATTTTAAACCTTTAGAAACAGAGTTTAATTGGAGCAGGACTCAAATTTCAATAGCTATTTCAATATCAATGATAGTTTTTGGTATTTTTCAGCCTATTGTTGGGAGATTGATAGACAAACTAGGTCCTAAAAAAGTAATTGCCTCAAGCGTTTTTATCTTAGGATTAAGTCTATCATTGATGTCGTATATTTCAAATCTTTGGGAATTTTATTTAGTATTTGGAGTTTTAGCAGGTTTAGGGTTCAGCGGGTCCACAGTTCTATCGAATTCTGTTATTGTTTCAGGTTGGTTTACTAATAGGAGAGGAAAGGCATTAGGGATATTATCTGCAGGGGTAAATGTAGGCCAAATGTTTATTTTACCCATTTCGATGTATGTAATTCTCTCTTATGGCTGGAGATTCTCTTTTTCTTTAATTGGGGGAATATTGTTACTTGTCATACTTCCTCTTATCCTACTTTTTATCCGCAATAACCCCCATACAGATAATAAATTAAACAGTGACTCACGAATTCATGATAATAATCAGGATATAACTTATTTTCTTAAAACAAAGCCTTTTTGGCTTTTATTCTTAAGTTTCTATACCTGTGGATTCACAGCCCATGGATTATTCATGCATTTCCCAATTTTCGTTGCTGAATATGGAGTTTCAGAAATGGATGCCGCTACTCTAATTGGAATGGTTGGTGGCATCAGTATAATAGGAGTTCTGGTTATGAGTTTCCTTTTTGATCGAATTGGAGGTAAAAATCCATTAGCTTCAACGTATCTTTTAAGAAGTTTTTCTGTTTTATTCTTGATTTTGTTTATATATGTGAATAATATTTTAATTTTGTACGTTTTTGTTTTATTATATGGATTCTCTTATTTTGCTACTGTACCACTAGTATCTGGGCTTACTAGAAAAATATACGGGCAATCTGTTATGGGCTCTCTCTTAGGTTTAATCTGGTTTTCACATGCTCTAGGTCAATCAAGTGGTCCTTTTCTAGCAGGAGTACTATACGATTATACAGGAAGCTATTTTTCAATCTATGTAATCAGTTCATTTATTCTTTTAATAGCATCAATCTTAAGTTACATGATAAAGGAAGATTGACTGCAATTCTTTTCTATATGAAATAAATATTCTTCAACCAGTATTTTACTACAGATAAGTTTAAACGTTAGTTGGTAATTATTTAGGGAGAAGAAGTGAAGTAAATGATTAAAAAAGAATCCATCAGTCTAATAATTTGTTTCATATCGTTAGTCAGTATGTTTCCCATGGTATTTGGGTTAATGGAAGCAGATTTTTATGTTACGGAAGTTTACCCAGAAAGGATATATCCTGGTGAAACTACTAACTTGAGCATCACTATCAAAAATCTATCTCCAGAGGACGCGACTTATCTTAAGATTACTTTAGACCCAAATGATACCTCACCTATAGATCCAATTGGCACATCAAAGAAATATCTTAACCAAATGGAGAAAGCAGTTCGCTCAGCTGAATACTTTGGAGTTGTTTCTCAAAATGATGAGTTAACACTCTCTTTCCCAATATATGCAAATCTGGACGCAACTGAAGACGTTTATATGACTCCATTGCTTCTGGAGTGGAAAAATGTAAATTTACAAGATGCAAGTCAAACCCTCCAAGTGGAGATTTACGTAAAGGGTGAACCAGCTCTAAAGATAGCGAAGGTTCGAACTGATCCTATAGAATTTAAGAGTGATACTGAGAACAGTGACATAATAATTACAGTTGAGAATGCTGGTAAGGCAATTGCAAAGTCTGTTAGATTAACATTATCGTTAAATTCGCCTTTCTCTAAAGCTTATTCTAATTCCAATTCAGATTTTGTTGCCGAAATAGTTACAGATAAAACTCACGATTTTACTGTTAGCGTAGATATCGACGAAAAAACCCCCGCAGGGAGCTATTCATTTCCTATAACTATGACTTATAGAGGAGAGGAAAATGAATATTCACTAACAGAAGAAATAACATTAATTGTAGAGTCCGAAGCAACTTTTGATATTAAGGAAGTTAAATCTAATCCTGAGACTTTAAATCAAGGTGATGTCTTCAGAGTTAATGTTCTCATTGTCAATACTGGGCAGAGAAATGCAGAGGCTGTTAAAGCAGTGCTTAAGACAAAATCCTACTTCAGTGGTGTGAAGACTGATTATTTAGGGGATATAGAGATTGGCGAGAGTAAGTTAGCAACCTTCGAGCTTACTGCTGACCGAGACACTATCCCAGATAATTATGAGAATGATATCAAGATAATATGGGAGGAATCAGGTAAAAGGATAGAGGAGATAGATTCCTTTGCTATAACGGTTCATGGTAATCAGAGTAATATCGGTGCTCCAACTAAGCTAGTTGGTGGCTTAGCTATATTGTTTATAGTTGCTGTATTGGTAATATGGAGGAGACGTGGAGGCGGCGATGATTGAGGATGTCCTCAACTTTTACGCAAATGTTTCTAAGAAGTTTTATCCATTTATTATAATCCTAGCTCTTATCCTTTCGGTTGTTTCATTTCAACAGGCATCTAAAACTGAGATTAGTACGGATATCCTTGGATTCTTCTACCAAGATACTGATGGTATGTCCGAGACTCGTATGCTCAGAAGCGATTTCATGGGAACTGATACAGTTAAAATCCTTATTGAAGCAGATCGTATAGTGACAAAAGATGTTTTAGAAGATGACGTCCTTGACATGACTCTGGAGCTCGTGGACACTGTCTCAATTATTCCCGGCGTTTTTAAAGTCTCTAGTGTTCTAGATTTAGGAAATTCAAGGGATATTATCTTGCACAACTCATTTGTGGAAACCTCTGATTATCTAAGTACTGAGCTCCAATACTCCATTATCATCGTTGAATTAGATTCTGCCGAGGTACCTGATAGAGCAAAACTAATTGATACTTTTAAGAAGACTGTAAATAGAGTAGATTTAGCAAAGGGGACTAAAGTAACCGTTGCTGGAAGTCCAGCTCTTTATAACGCTTGGGATGAAGCAGTGAGAACGGGATTTGCAAAATCTATAATTGCTAGTGCTGTTACAATCTCCGTGGTCCTTTTTTTTGTTTTCAGGAGTCCAATAACTTCTAGTTTTGTCATGATCCCTATTCTCGTCGCTGTTTTAACTGCCTTTGGGACTATGCACTTCATAAATATCCCATTAAATTTTTTAACAGTAATGTTCGGGGCCGTAACATTAGGTCTTGGAGTTGATTATAGTATCCACCTTGTTCAGAGATATCATGAGGAACTTAGAAAGGGCAATAATAACGCGTTGAATGTAGCATTGTCTAGAATAGGTAGAAATACCATATTCACAGGCCTAACAACCATGGCCGCTTTCTCTTCCATGACAGTTTCAGGACTTAGAATGTTAATGGAATACGGGGTTATGTCTTTTATTGCAATTTCCTTTTCAGTTTTGTCAGTTCTTTTATTTTTACCATCATTTCTTATATTAGAGTCTAAAATTGGAAGTAGGAAATTTAAATTGTCAACAATTTTTAAAGCTCTTGGTTTAGCTGGTTTCCTATCTACTTTTATGATAAAACTTTCAACTTTTTCATTAAAAAGGCCAATTGCAGTAATTTTTTTCGTCTCTCTCGGTGGTGTTCCAGTATTTTATGGTTTGTCTCAAATAGAAACCCTAACAGATGTTGATGCATGGTTGCCTCAGGAAAATCCATCAGTAATGGCAAATAATATCATCGATGACGAGTTTGGTGATTATGACTATACCATGATATTAGTCTTGGCTGATGATATCAGAGATCCTATTGTAATGAGTTCAATCGAAAAAATTGGAGAAGGAGTTCAGAAAGTTCCCCATATTACAGAGGTTTCTAGCATTTCTAGTTTGATACATCCGTTGCCTATTAAAGAAAAAATTATACATAGTAAAATCGAAGCATTACCCTTAGATACGAGGCGTAAATATGTAACTGAGGATTATACTGAATCTCTTATAATTATAAAGACAGACAAAGAGGTCGATGATATAATGGTGAGGGAGATAAAAGAAGTTCTAGATTACGTTGATAAACCTGCGGAAGTCGTCTTTTCTCAAGCTGGAGCAAATCTTCTTATGTCTAGGATCGATAGTATCATAGCCCAAGATCAGATCCGAACCACAATGGCAAGTTTAGCTCTTGTTATGACAATGTTATTCTTTGCAATGAGGGGTGTTAGTGGAATAATCTTGGGTCTTTCACCAATTCTCTTAGCCATTCTCTTTGCTATGGGCTTTATGGGTCTACTTCAGATTCCATCTACTCCCTTGACTGTTATGCTAGCAACTCTTTTACTTGGTTTAGGGATTGATTACAGTATACATTTCATTGCTAGGTACAGGGAAGAACGAATGAATGGAAAAACGCTGGAGGAGGCATTACTCATTACTTCATCAACTGTAGGTGAATCAATCGCTCTAACTTCCATTACCACCACGTTCGGATTTTTATCCCTAATGACGATTATGCTAGTTCCAGTGCAAGATTTTGGGAAAATTGCAGCAGTGGGCCTGGTTTTTTGTGCTATTTTTGTACCGATAATTATCTCAGTAGGGCTTTTATTCTATGAGAAAATAGTTCGTAAACGCATGATTCCCCTACTGTATCCAAGAAAAGCTTGAAGGTATTTTGTTTTAAAGATATATTTCTGTAATTTAAACAGTTTATAAAGCTCTAGTTAAATAATAAATAACAAAGAATATTTAATATATGATAAAATATTTCTAACAAGGATTTACACCATGAAAAAAACTAATAATTCAATTTTGGGTACTTTAACAAGTATCCTCCATCGTCTTCATTTAGATAGGTACGGGTTTCTCCTTGCTATTCTTGGATTAATTCCAATAAGGAGTGGAATCCTCCTGCTTCAAAATAAAGACTGTGGATGCTTTTTAATTGAAGATGCAATTCTTCATTCTCATAATATATTATTTGGAACAATCAGTTTATCCTTTGGTGTTATTTTTTCTTTAGTAGGAATACTTTTTTTTGATTGGTCTAATCAGAAAAAAAATAGTTTAATCAGCATTCTTTTTTTACTCTCTGGTTTATTCGTTGGGTATTCTATGGTGACTCAAGAGGAAGTACATGAACCAGATGATGGACAATATGAAAAACTTGCAATGGAATTGACAAGTGATGGTTGGATCTTATTCTACGCAAATTGGTGCCCCTCATGTCATAATCAGATAGAGATATTTGGCAGTAGTGTAAAGCACTTGCGAATGATTGATTGTGATACCATTACCTGCCCTGAATTTGTCAAGGTATACCCAACTTGGGCACTTATTAAGCAAGACCAGGTGGTAGAAGTTAGAGAAGGATTTCAATCTGTTGAAGTGTTACAAAACCTAGATAGTTGAAGTTTTTCTAATCTAATATTTATCCACAGCATTTCCCTGGAGGGATCTTGTTATCATGAGGGCATTTTTTTGGATGATTTAACCGAGTACATATTGCTTCAGCTATTTCTTCACTTATATGATGCTCTAATCCACATACAGCTTCTTCATCAATCCTCATATCTAGAATCTCAGTCAATAGGAGTTCAGCTATCCTATGATTTCTAATAACTTGTTTGGCCGCATCCCTCCCAATATCTGTTAACTTTATTCCAACTCTAGTTTCGTATTCTACAAGACCCATCTTCTCCATCTTTCGTAGCATTTCAACTGCACTTGGAGGAGCTATTTTTAACCCTTTTGCAATATCATTGATTTTAGCCGTTTCATTCCCTTTTTCAGCTACAATCCATAACATTTCAAGGTATTCTTCAACCTTCTCTGACAAAATCATTCTTAATTAAGATAATACAGTTCTTCCTAAAAAGGATTTTGCGGGTCTTCCTTGCAACGTTTCTATTTTTTTTACTAAATTCTCAAAAAGGAGAATTCCCCCATAAAAAATTATATGAACTTTATTTTTAGTGCGTCAATCAATGGATATTTGTGATGTTATTTTTCTAGTATAAATTAGAAAATTTGAGTTTATTATTCCATGTCATCATTTTTATGGGGGTTAACATGGATATTCTTAACATTTTCTCTGGAGTTGTATATTATATATGTTCAAAATTAAAAGTGGAGATAAGAGGAAATTCTATTAGCGGATCTTATTTTTCATAAGATATTAGAGAATTAGAACAAGGGAATATTATGATAATCATCGATAATATCGAAAAGTTGTACGGCGAAATAAAGGCTCTTGATGGGCTGTCTTTACACATAAAAAAAGGTGAAGTTTTTGGACTTTTAGGACCTAATGGAGCAGGTAAAACTACAGCTATCAGGATTCTTACATCTCTTTCCTTGCCATCCTCAGGAAAATGTGAAATTAATGGATTTAACGTACAAAAAAATCCTGTTGCTGTTAAGAGGGTAATTGGTGTGGCCCCCCAATATCTTAATCTTGATTCTGAGCTTACTGGTAGAGAAAATCTAGAATATTATGGCAGACTTCATGGGATGAATCCCCAGGATATAAAGAGTAGGATTGAAGAGCTTCTCAAATTTATGGAACTTCAGGATAGAAGTGATCACTTAGTTGAGGGTTATTCAGGAGGCATGAAGAGACGCCTCCTAATCGCCAGAGGTCTCATGAATAGGCCAAGAGTACTATTTCTTGATGAACCTACAGTAGGTCTCGATCCACAAACCCGTAGGCGTATCTGGGATACTATAAGATTGCTAAAAAAAGAAAATATAACTATTATGTTAACTACCCATTACATCGAGGAGGCTGAGATGCTTTGCGATAGGGTGGGAGTGATAGACAAAGGTAAATTAATAGCTCTTGGTACTCCGGATGAGCTAAAAAAACAAGTAGGTTTGATTGCAGTAGAATTGTGCTCAGAAAAAATTTATGAAAGGAAATTCTTTTCTGATAAAGATAAAGCATTTGAATTTGGGAATAAGTTTTGTAAAAATAGGAAATGTGACTTTATTATGAGAGAGTCAAATCTTGAAGACGTTTTTATTGAACTTACAGGTAGGAGGATTTTAAAATGATGGGTGTATTTACTGTCTTCTCAAGGGAAATGCTTACTCTTCGGAGAAGATTTCTTAAATACATCCTATCCGGAATGATCAATCCCTTGTTGCTTCTTATAGCCTTTGGATGGGGCCTTGGAAGAGGAATTGACGTTGAAGGAATGGATTACATCCAGTTCATTGTCCCGGGAATAATTGCTCTAAGCGGGATGAACACTAGCTTTAGTACTGTAGGAGTGGCTCTTAATATTAGTAGGAGGTATACTAAGACTCTGGAGGTTTATCTGACTTCACCTATAACCCCTACGGCCATTGCCTTAGGAAAAGTCTCATCTGGCATTGTGCGGGGGTTGATATCTTCGATAATAATTGCTGGACTAGGTCTTTTATTCGGTGCTCAACTATCCCTTAGTCTATCCGTATTAGTAATTATATTCTTAAACTGTTTTTTATTTGCGTCATTAGGGCTTTATATTGGCCTAAAACTCTGGGCGCATGAAGATATGACGAACTTTTCCACCGTATTCCTTTTGCCAATGACTTTTCTCGGTGGAACCTTTTTCCCTCTTAATAATCTACCGGCAGTAATTTCCGGGGGGCTTTATCTTTTACCTTTAACACATGTGAGTACGAGTCTCAGGTCTGCGATGCTTGGACTAGAATTCCCGATCGTTTCAGTCGTTGTTTTAATAGGGTACTCAGTAATATTTTTTTATCTTGGCGTTAGACGTATTAACAAGGGGGATTTAACATAGGGAAAACCATCCTGATAGTTAATGACGATGGCATAGATTCCCCGGGTTTAAAGGCGGCAGCAGCTGCTGTAAAAGGACTTGGAAGAATTATTATAGTTGCCCCTGATATACAGCAGAGTGGAGTTGGTAGGAGCCTTTCTCTTTTTGCTCCTGTTATCGTATCTAAAAGTGATTCACAAACTGAGATATACTCTATATCAGGAACACCTGCTGACAGTGTAATTATAGGTATCCATGGTATTCTCAAGTTTAATCCAGACTTAATAATCTCGGGGATAAATATGGGTGAAAACCTGAGTTCAGAAGCTACTACTTCCGGTACTGTAGGGGCGGCATTAGAGGGGGCTAGCCAAAGTGTTCCTTCCATAGCAGTTTCAGTCCATACTGGAAAAGAGTTCAGATTAGACGATGCTAATAACACTATTGATTTCTCTCTAAGTAAGATTATTACGAATAAATTAGCAAAATTCATTTTAAAGGAGGGAATGCCTAAAGGAACAGATTTGTTCAATGTTAACGTACCTGCATCAAGCAGTAAACACAGAATTAGACTCACTAGACTCGCCCGGAGGATGTACACAACAAAAGTTAAGAAGAGGCTTGATCCAAGAGGGAGGAGTTACTTTTGGATTGATGGAGACCCAATTTATCAGGCTAATGAGGGGACTGATGTTCATGCTGTGAGAATCGAAAATTCCATCTCAATAACTCCTATGCAACTAGACCTCACTCGAGAAAAATCCATGAAAAACCTAATGAACTTAGAGAGGTTGTTAGACTAAAACCTTTTATTATTTGAAAATTTATTTTTTTGTGTAGGTATTAGCCCGTGTAGTATAGTTTGGATAGAATGGAACCCTGCGGAGGTTCAGACCCGGGTTCGAATCCCGGCACGGGCATTATTAACTAGACTTTCCCAGCTTTCATCATCTCTTCATCTATGAGTTGAACATATAGTCTGGTTTTAATTATGGATTATTTAGCCTTTAATGTTATTAGCCATCATTTTTGTCCTGCTCGACCAAACTTTGGGAGATCAATTCCGCGTGTCATCCCAAATTCGCGTCTTAGAATTAGATCCCCATTTTCAATAGACACCTGAAGTTCGATACCTTTACTTATTTGTAACTCCTCACAAATTTTCTTGGGAAGAGGTATCCATAACTGCGAATATTTATCTCCAATCTTCTTCTCTTGAACTTTAACCATATTGATTAATTAGGGGTAAAAATACTATATAAAACCAGAGGCTTATGACTAAAAAAAGAACTTATAAATTAGGATAACACTCTCAAGCATCTTCAACTCAATCAAGATGCTATCACCAATTGTGCCCAAATTTTTTTAGTGTTAATTAAATAGATTTTAATCTTCTCTCAATCAAAAAAGGTTTTATAATAGTTATAAAATAACATGGAGTCATGGTAGTTGATTTGTTAGCCTTCGTCGGTGGAATAGCCTATGGATACATGAATCCTGGAAGAGAAGATAGGAAAGCAATGCTGAAAAAAGGACTGAAGATGGGGGTTCTTGTTGGTATAGTCCTAGCTATTATATCCATGTTTATTGGCGGGTTTGTATCCTTCGGTGGTGCTTTAATCTCTTCAATAATAAGCATTAGTTTTCTAACTTTAATTTTTGTTGGTGGCACAATAATTGGTGATTGGATAGAGGTAAAATTTAAAAAATAAATCCATAAATCACTAAATTTACAACCCTGCAATATTCCGGAAAAGTAAACTTGCCGTTCCTCGAAAAGGGAGATGATGGAAAATGAACTCTTCTATTGGCAATTCAAAGTCTGTAGTTTGGTAACCCGGGAATTAATCCCAGGTTCGCCATTATTGCGGGATGGCAACGTTCATTTTTCCATTTAATATACTCAGCTTTAATATTATTAATAGAAACCTTGGGGTTAGATATTTTTATCCCTCCTTTTTCTCCTTTATAAATAATAAACTTTCTT
>CAYZUE010000037.1:0-12124 GCA_964481825.1 Candidatus Hydrothermarchaeota archaeon
ATTTTCTAGGCCCGAAAAATCTTGGGAAGAACATGAAGATTTAATAAAGAATGCTGAGAACATTTTTCAAAAATTGAAAATTCCCTATCGTATAATGAACATTTGTAGTGGTGATATAGGAAGTGTGGCATCAAAGAAATATGATTTAGAGGCTTGGCTACCAGGGCAAGGACGGTATAGAGAGATGGTTTCTTGCAGTAATTGTACTGATTATCAGTCAAGGCGGGCAAATATCAGGTTTAGGCTTAGTTCTGAGGAGTCTACTAGGTACGTTCACACGCTTAATAGTACACTTATAGCTACTGAACGAACACTTATAGCAATTATGGAGAATTATCAACTAGAAGATGGCAGCATTCAAATACCAAAAGTCTTAGTTCCTTATATGGGCGGCCAGACATTAATTAAACACAAGACATAAATAGCTGATAGATTCTTTTTTTCAAAAGAGGTAATTGCATATGGTGAAGAGTAAGAGGAAAAAGATTGACACCTGGAAGACGAAAAAGTGGTATGAAGTATTCACTCCATCAATGTTTGATAATACTAAGATATGTGACACTTTGGCCTCCAATTCATCTAATCTTATAGGCAGAGTAGTTGAAGCTACATTAAGAGATTTAATGGGTGATTTCTCAAAGCAGCATATTAAACTTGAATTTCAGATTGATAAAGTAGAAGGAGATAAGGCATACACAAAGTTTAAGTCACAGTCTCTATCTCGCGATTACATGCGGAGTCAGATAAGAAGAAAAACTACAAGGGTAGAAGGAATTACGGATGTAATTACAAAAGATGGACATAATCTCAGAGTTAAGACTATTGCATTGGCTCAAGGTAGAGCTCAAACTGCTCAGGAAAAGGATATAAGAAAAATTATGTTAAACAAGGTTGTTGAATCAGCAAAAAATGCTCCATTAGACATATTCATTAAAAATGTAGTAATGGGAAAGATATCTACTGATATGTACAAATTATCCAATAAAATTTATCCACTGAAGAGGGTGGAGATTAGAAAAGTAATTAAAATAGGCTCTTGAGCTCCGTTAAAAAACCTTGATTTCATAATGTATTTTAATAGTATGTTTTAGGTTGTATTTCAAATGTTTGATATAATCTTCGCGTCTTTATTTTGCTTGTTATTTGGCTTTATTATTTTTAGACTTAAAATTCTTGATTTAATTGGTACGTTTGCTGCAGTTATTTTAGGTCTTATTATAGGAGTTTTTGCAGGTTTTGAATGGCTTTCATTGGTTATAATTTTTATAATAATAAGTTTTATTACAACGAGATATAGATACTCGTATAAACATGAACTAGGGGTTGCGGAGAAGAATCGAGGTAAACGGAATCACTTTAGTGTTGTGGCAAACGGATTAATACCAGCAGTATTTGCAATACTTTGGTTTGTAAATCAAGATACTTTTTTTGGGACTATACTAAAGGCAGGATATATCGCATCTGTTGCTACTGTTACTGGTGATACATTATCTTCAGAGATTGGCATGCTGAGTAAAAATAAACCAGTACTTATCACTAGCTTTAAACCGGTTCCGGTGGGTACTCATGGTGGGATAACTTTATTGGGTGAGATAGGGGGATTAATGGGTGTCTTGTTGATAGGTTTCTCAAGTTATGCTATTGGTCTTGCATCTCTTGAATTGTCTTTAATTGCTGCACTTGTAGGTGGTACTTTAGGATTTAACTTTGATAGTATATTAGGGGCAATACTTGAAAGAAGGAAGTTAATAGATAACTCTACTGTTAATTTATTATCAAGCCTCACAGGTGGGTTTGTTGGAATCAGAATCGCTTTGAGCTTATAAATTAAGTACTTTTTAATGGAAAAATATTTTATATCCAGTCAAAAGAGATACCCAGATATGCCAAAAATTCTTATGTTGGTGTGCGATGGAATGGCAGATCGTCCATTAAAAGAACTCCATGGGAAGACTCCTTTAGAAGTTGCAATAAAAAAGAACCTAGACTTTATTGCTAAAATGGGGATAAATGGGCTTCTTGACCCTATTGCACCAGGAATAAGGGTTGGTTCTGATACTACACATTTAGCTTTATTAGGATATGATCCGTATTCTGTTTATACTGGTAGGGGCCCATTAGAAGCTATTGGTTGTGGAATCAAACTTAAAAAAGGGGATATAGCATTTAGGAGTAATTTTGCTACTGTCGATGAACAACAAATAGTTTTAGATCGTCGTGCTGGAAGAATAGATGAGGGAACGAAAGATTTAGCGAATGAGATTAATAAAATAAAAGTTTCTGGTGCGCAAATAATATTTAAAGAATCTACAGCCCATAGAGGTGCTCTTGTATTGAGAGGCATCGGATTGAGTTGTAATATTTCCGATTCAGATCCACATATCATTGGTTCAAAAGTTTTAGATGTAAATTCACTTGATTCCTCTTTAGAAGCAAAAAAATCTGCAGAGATTGTTAATGAATTTTCCAAAAATGCAATGAGAGTCTTAAAGGACCATGAGATTAATGTTGTTAGATTAAAGAACGGATTAAATCCTGCTAACATGCTTTTGCTAAGAGGGTGTGGTTCCCCTCCAGATATATTATCATTTAAAGATAAATATACTTTGGAAGGCGGATGCATTGCTACAACTGGTATCCTAAAAGGGCTTGCAAGAAGTTTAGATATGGAACTTATACCTGCTAGAAAAGATTATAAAAAACGGATTATAGACGCATTAAAATATCTTGAAAATAATGATTTTCTCCTCATAAATTTTAAAGAAACCGACGATGCCTCCCATGATAATCTACATTTAGAAAAAATTAAAATAATTGAAAAAATTGATCGTGTGTTAGGTCCTCTAAAAGAATTCATAAAAGAAAATTATCTAATTATTCTCAGCGATCACACAACTTCAACTAAATATGGTGACCATACAGCAGATCCTGTACCTATTGTTATCGCAGGCCCGGAAGTTAGACGTGACAATGTAGATAAATTTGATGAGATACATGTGGCTAGAGGGGGATTAAATAGGATTAAGGGTAAGAATCTGATTCCTATTATGTTGGACCTAATCAATAAATCAGAAAAATTCGGAGCTTGAATATGGATAAATCCAATTATATATTTAGAGCCTATGATATTCGAGGAATTTTTAATCAAGAATTAACTGCTGAAATGTCTACGAAAATTGGGATGGCTTATGGTACCTACTTAGGAGGAAAAGGAAATATTTTCATCGGTCGTGATGGGAGAACAAGTAGCAAGATAGTAGAAAATGCCTTTATATCAGGGCTTGCATCCACAGGATGTAACTGCATAAGTGGAGGTCTTATACCAATTCCAGTATCCAATTTCCATATATGGTTAGGGAAATATTCAGGAGGAGCTTATATAACCGCATCTCATAATCCATCAGAATATAATGGTATGCGTTTCCGCCATGATGATGGAACTGGTTTTACTAAAGAAAATGAGATTATTAAAGATTTATTTGAAAATAATGAATTTCATCTTGTACCCTGGAATGAGTTGGGAGGAATAAGTTATTTAAATTCCGAGGAATGCGTAGATCAATACTTAGATTTTATTTTAAAAAAAACCTATGTCGAGCGTAAACTAAAAGTAGTACTAGATCTCGGAAATGGCGTTTCTGCTTTGAGCGCTCCAAAAGCATTTGAAATAAGCGGGGCAAAAGTTTTTACCATTAATGACAGTATCGATGGAACTTTTCCAGGAAGACCATCAGAACCTAATAATAAAACCTTAGGTAGTCTCAAAGATACTGTAATTGATAAAAAAGCTGATTTTGGTGCTGGTTACGATGGTGATGGTGATAGAGTTATATTTATCGACGATGAAGGAAGGTTAGTATCATCCGAAAATATAGGTATTTTAATTAGTAGGGAGCTTCTTAAGAAGAAGGGGGGGACTATCGTCGCGAATATAGAATGCTCTATGATAATTGATGAAGAAATTCAAAAGTTAGGAGGAAAGGTGATTAGAGTTAGGGTTGGAGATGTGTTTATTAGTGAAGCTATAAAAAAACACAATGCATTATTCGCACTTGAAACAAGTGCACATTTTTTTTTCCCTGATTTTTATCCATTCGACGACCCCTTGATTACAAGCATGAAATTGGGACAGATACTCTCTAAATCTAATCAAAAGTTTTCGGATATTGTTGATGAAATACCCCATTATCCAAAGATAACTAAGAATTTCTCATGTCATGATAACATTAAGTTTAGGGTTATGGAACGTATCATCACTATTTGGAGCAAAAGAGGATATAAACTTGATTTAACTGATGGGGCTAAAGTATCCTTTGAAGATGGATGGGCTTTATTGAGACCTAGCAACACAACTCCATTAATAAGAGCTTCAGTTGAAGCTAATTCTAAGAACAGAGTGAGGGAGCTAATGAGAATGGTTGAGAAAGATTTTACTGGAGCCTGTGAATGAAAGCTGTTATTTTAGCAGCGGGTAGAGGAACCCGTTTGACTCCATTGACAAATACTATGCCTAAATGTATGCTTCCATTAGCAGGTAAACCAATATTAGAGCATATCATACACGCTTTAGTTGATTCTGGTATAACTGATTTAATCCTAGTTGTCGGTTATAAGAGTAAGGATATAATCGATTACTTCAATAAAGCTAGTTATAACGGAGTTAAACTTAGGTATGTAACTCAAAAAAATAAACTTGGTACAGCACATGCACTAGGAATGGTCAGGATAGATGATGATTTTATTGTATTAAATGGGGATACTTTAATTTCTAAAAAAACTATTGAAGAGGTTCTAAAAAGTTATAAAAGTGGCGTTTATATTGCTCTGAAGACTGTTAAAAATCCCAAAAACTACGGGGCAGTTTTACTCAAAGGAGATAGAGTAGTCAAGCTTGTAGAAAAGCCAGAAAAAAAGATTTCTCCATTAATAAATGCAGGAATATATATTTTTTCTCCAGAAATTTTTAATGCTATTAAAGATACAAAAAAGTCTGAAAGGGGAGAATATGAACTTACATCTTCCATTAATCTTCTATTACAAAAAGGAATTCCAGTCAAAGGGATTAAAATTACCGAGTTGTGGGAAGATGTTAGTACACCTTGGAGTTATCTTAATTCAAATCATGCTGCAATAGATTTAATGAAGACAAGTATAAAAGGTACAGTGGAGGGTCGTGTAACAATAAAAGGAAAGTTATTTTTAGGTAGTAACTCGATTATCCGTTCAGGATGCTATGTTGAGGGGCCTGTTTATATTGATGATGGTTGTGTTGTTGGCCCAAATGCGTATATCAGACCCTATACCACAATAGGGCGGGGTTGTCGAGTTGGGAATGCAGTAGAGATTAAAAATTCACTCATTATGAAAAACACTAAGATCCCTCACCTTTCGTATGTCGGAGATTCTATTATTGGTAGAAATTGTAACCTTGGTGCAGGAACTAAAGTTGGGAATGTACGCCTTGATAAAGGTATAATCAAAATGAGAATAAATAAGAATCTAATGGACACTGGTATGCAGAAACTGGGATGTGTGGTAGGAGACAATGTTAAAACTGGTTTGAATGTTATGATAAATTCTGGAAGAAAGATAAGTCAAGACGCTTCAATTGGTCCAGGTGTTATAGTTTATAAAGACATTAAATCAAAATCTACTATCTTGAATAAACAAGAACTAGAAACAAGATAGATGTGGTAAGTACTGAGGATTTCTTCAATGATGTAAAGTTACAATTTGCCATAACAATCTAGATGAACCTCCATAAACCATCTATTGTTTTAAATTTTTTATTCGTCATATTAATTTTCACAATGATAAAAACTGTTGTTAAGCTTTATTTAGAAATCCATGCGTGAGAGGAATGTAATTATAAAAGAATATAGAAAAAAACTCAGAGTTGCATTAGTTTATCCTAATTTGTATTCTATTGGAATGTCTAATCTTGGTGTACAACTTTTATATGATCTTTTAAACTCAAGAGAAGATATTTATTGTGAACGATTTTTTACGGATTTTAATAAAAGTCTTGAAACTAATTCATTACTCCAGGATTTTGACGTAATAGCATTTTCTTGGCAATTTGAACTTGATGCATTAAATATCCTCAAGATTTTGCATCAGAATCGAATACCGATTAGAAGAGAAATGAGGAATCAATTAGTTATTGCAGGAGGGCCTTGTACCGTTAATCCATATCCAATGCGAAATTTTATAGATTTATTCTACATAGGCGATGCAGAAGTTAATTTGTTAAATCTACTTTATGCCTGGAATGAGGATAAGGGAAAGAACAATTTAGAAAATTTAGCCGACTTTAAGGGTATTTATGTTTCTGAGAAAGATAATTCGGTAGATAGAGCGTATTTTAAGGATTTGGATAGTTACCATCCAACCCATCAAATAATGTCATCAGCATCTGCATTTGGAAAAAGTTTTCTTTTAGAGGCTAGTAGGGGTTGCTCTTCCAGATGTAGATTTTGTATGGGGGGGTATATTACTAAACCACGTAGAGAAAGAAGTCTGAAGAGATTAATAGAAATAACTAATCAAGGAATAAAATCATGCAATCCAGATAAAATTGCAGTATTGGGTGCCTCCATATCGGATTATTCACAAATTGATAATTTATGCCATCATCTACTCAATAAAAGCCGGCAGATTTCAATACCCTCCATGCGTGCCGATAGTTTATCATCGGAAGTGCTTAAGTCCCTCGTATCGAGTGGACAGCGAAGCATAACTCTTGCTCCAGAATCAAGTCAACGTCTAAGGTGTGTAATGAACAAGGGTATCAATACTAGTGATATTTATGATGCTACTAAATTAGCCTTTGATTTAGGAATCAAAAGAATTAAGTTATATTTTATGATTGGCCTACCTGGCGAAACTAAGGAGGATATTAGAGAGATAATCACTTTAGTAAGAGGGATTAAAGGAAGAGTTAAGTTGAGTGTAAATCCTTTCGTTCCTAAACCTCATACTCCTTATCAATGGGTTGAATTTGCAGATCAGAGTATATTAAGGGAACATATAAATCTCCTAAAAAAGGAGTTTCGCAACTGCGTTTTTGAAAATCCAAAAAAATCATTCCTACAAGCGACAATTGCTAGGGGAGATGAATCTCTCGGCAAAATCTTAGAAAGAGCTTTAGTATATGGGTTTGGTATGGGAGCTTTTCGGAGAGCATTCAAAGATGAAGGGATGGAGTATAATCATTTCACCAGCGCTAAGAATCTGGATGATCCCTTTCCTTGGGATAAAATTAATGTAGGGGTTAAAAAAAATAGGCTGAATAGGGAATATACCCAAGCATTTAATACTTTAAACGCGTGCTGACCAAATATAAATACTGGCTTCTAATAATTAACCCTATGGAACTAGGAATAGTTGGCAAGCCAAATGTTGGTAAAAGCACTTTTTTTAATGCAAGTACCCTTAGTAATGTAGAGGTAGGTAATTATCCTTTTACAACCGTAGGTTATAATAAGGCTATTGCAACCGTTAGATCACATTGTCCTTGTAGTGATATGGATCTAATATGCAATCCCAAGAACTCTATATGCATCAGTCATAATCGTTTCATTCCATTAGAGATAATCGATGTTGCAGGACTTGTACCTAAATCCCATGAAGGTTTTGGACTTGGAAATCAGTTTCTGGATGAGATTCGAAGGGCAAGAGTACTAATACATGTTGTAGATTTGAGTGGAGGAACTGACGAAGAAGGTAAATCTATTGCAATAGGAACGCATGATCCTTTAAACGATGTGAACTTTCTAGAGGAAGAAATTGAACTTTGGTTTCTTAACATTTTTAAACGCAATTGGGATAAAATTGCTAGGAAAGTACAGTTTGAAGGTATGGACTTTATTAGGTATTTTAATGATATGTACTCTGGTTTAGGTTTCACAAAGTCAGATATTTCCTGTGCTATCCAAGATTCAGGGGTAAATCCTAAGAAACCTAAAGAGTGGGATAGTGAAGAATTAATATTATTTTCTAGAACTTTGAGGAAATATTCAAAACCAATTATAATTGCAGCAAATAAGGCGGATGTAAAAGATTCAATCGAAAACATTAAAAAAATGCAAAAGAAGCTTTCTTTTCCTGTAATCCCAACAAGTTCCATGGGGGAATTTGTACTACGTCAACTATCTAAAGATGGTGCTATTGAATATATCCCTGGAGATTCAGATTTTAAAATTGTTGATAAGGCGAAGATAAATTCTAAACAAAACAAAGCGTTGGATATAATCAAGGATGTTTTAGATAGATATGGAAGCACAGGGGTTCAAAGTTGTATCAATACCGCGGTTTTTAATATTCTAGGTAAAATCCCCGTTTATCCTGTGGAAGATGAGAACAAATATGCTGACAAATATGGAAATGTTCTACCTGATGCATATTTAATGAATCCCGGATCAAACCCCAAAGATTTGGCATTTAAGATACATACAGATATTGGCAAGAGCTTTATTGGGGCTATCGATGCCAAAACTAAAATAAAAATAAAGAGTGACAAAGAATTAGAAAAAAATTCAATTATTAGAATATTAACAAAAAAATAGTAGCTTCAGTAGACCCTTTATTGGAGCGAAGTCTATTGTGGGATTATGGGTCATGAATAATCTAATTTTTAATTTTATTGACCTTCCAAATTCTTGGTACCCATATTTTTTGATAACGTACTACAGTTGAAAACATAAATAAAATAATCATTCTAGTACTGAGCTTGCTGATGAGTATTGTGGAGAGCTCAGTAAGGCTTGTATGGTCTCACAACCTAGGGAAGTAGTGATTACGGGTAATAAACCCGTAACCCAAGGCCGCGACCGGGAATCGAACCCGGGTTATGGGATCCACAGTCCCATATTCTAACCACTAAACTATCGCGGCCACAATCATCTTTGTAATTCCTAGAGGTAAAAAATTTGTTGTACATTCTTTTTAGACATCAGTTCTATATTGTAATGATATGCTAAATTATTTTATAATAGTCTATTTCTTTAACCACTGTTTTAATCACTTTTGAAATCTATACGATGTCCGAGTTTTTTCTTTTTTGTTTTTAAGTAATTCTCATTAAATATGTTAGGTTCAGTATCTAGTGGAGTACGTTTAGTTACTATAATTCCCCCTTTCTCTAAATCACTGATTTTTTTAGGGTTATTCGTTAAAATGTTTACGGATTTTACTTTAAGAAATTTTAAAATTTCTCCAGCAATACTATAGTTACGTAAGTCCCCTTCAAATCCTAAAGCATGATTTGCTTCTACAGTATCTAAGCCTTTGTCTTGAAGATTATATGCTTTAATCTTATTGATTAGCCCTATACCTCGTCCTTCTTGTCGTAGATATAAAAGAATTCCAAATTTTTGGATTCCTACATATTCCAATGCGGTTAGAAGTTGATCTCTACAATCACATCTTAGAGACCCTATAGCATCACCTGTAATGCACTCAGAATGTATTCGAAGGGTGACATTAGATTTATCTGTTATATCTCCTTTAATAACCGCTATATGCTCCTTATCGTCTATCTTATCATAGAAAACGATAATTTTAAAGTTACCATATCTTGTCGGCAACATTGAGGAGGCTGCATTTACAATATTTATAGCTGTATTATCCTTTTTCATTGGTAATAGCTCAAGTTTCAAGTATTTGAAATTAATCTCTTAAAGAAATTAAGATTTTACACTAGTGAAAAAAAATTTGAATATTCCATATAATAATTTAAAATCATTGTAAATTACATTTAAAGTACCTACTTTTCATATGGAACTATAATTATTCCACATTCTCCGAATGCTGCCACTTTCCTGCTTACACTGCCTAAAAATAGCCTGGAGATTGTACCTTTTCCTGTAGTTCCCATTATTATAGTTTGTACATCTTGTTCATCTGAAAATTTAAGGATTTCTTTGACAGGATGGCCTTCTTTTATGAATGTATCCACAGTTATCCCTGATTTCTTCCCAGATTCTTGAATATCTTTCATAATTCCTTGTCCGACCTCTATCTCTTCAGTGGATCGGGCTACAAATATTGTAAATATTTTAGAAATTCCAACCATTTTTGCAAATTCAAATGAATAATCTAATGCCCTTTTAGAATATTTTGAGCCATCAACTCCAACAAGGATATTAGAAAATTTTTGTGTATCCTTTTCAACTAAATATATCGGTTTTAAAGATCGCCCAATAATCTTTTGAGTTACATTTCCTATCGCTCCTTCTGGTGAGAATCGCCTAATACCTAGAACAACCATATCAAAATTTTTAGCTGTTTTTAAAATTTCTTCATGAGGAGTTCCTTCTACAATTGAAGTTGTTGCCTTTATTCCTTCTTTGGTTGCTAAATCAACGGCCTTTTTAAGAGTATCTTTTCCTCCTTGTTTCATTTGGGAAACTACTTCTTCAGGAAATTGTAGGTACCCTCTCATTGGACTTGTATCTGTCACATTAAGAAATCTAAGACTAGTTCTTAAAATTTTGGTTAACCGTATTCCAACTTTTGCAACATCCGGATTAAATGGTTCTTTGAGCGGAACAAGTATCTTCATTTATTACACCTCATTAACCTTCCATAAAATGTTCAGGGAAGAGTAGCATAAATATCATTGCAACTGTACAGGTCAAAATCATTATGGGCGTCCCCACCCTTATCCAGTCATGCATAGTAATTGGGTGACCCCGTCTTTCTGAAATGCTAATAACAATTACATTCGCTGTCGAACCTATTGGAGTACCATTCCCTCCAAACCCTACTCCCATAGCTAATGCCCAATATAAAGGTGCAGTGTTTACTCCTAGTTGCCCCATCTCTGCTATCACTGGTAACATAGCTGCAGTAAATGGGATATTATCAACTATTGCCGATGCAACTGCCGATATCCATATGAACATTATAATAGTAAGGGTCATATTTCCTCCAGCCGCATCTGCCATCCAAAACCCAACAGCAGATAGTATTCCAAGTTCCTCTATAGAACCGACTAGTATGTACAAGCCTGCAAAGAACAGCAATACAGGCCATTCTATCCTTTCAACAACTTCATAAATATCAGGTAGATTTAAACACAGTGCTATACCTCCCCCAATTAATGCAACGGTAGCTACATTTAGATGAAATAGGAATTCATTAGAGATATATAGGACAATTGTAAAGGCCAAAGTACCTACCGTTTTATACATCATTGATTTACTCTTTACATGTTCCCATTCATCCATTTTCATAAGTTCTTTTATCCCTTTTGGAGTCTCTCCAGTCCATTTTCTGTAATAAAATAATAAATACAAAATTGTAACCAACCAGGCTGCAAGTACTGGAGGTCCAAGGTGTATTGGAAATGAATTAAAACTAAAGCCACTGGCAGAAGCAATCATTATATTAGGTGGGTCCCCAACTAATGTGCCCACTCCCCCAGTATTTGCTAGGATTCCTACTCCAATCAAGATTGGAATCGCAGAAATTCCTAGTCGATTACAAATCATTATTGTAATTGGAGCAAATAGAATGATAGAAGTTACATTATCTATGAATAAAGATATAACGGTATTTCCTGTTCCAAGAAGGATAAGTAGAAGCCAGGGTTTCCCTTTCGATGCTTTTGCAAATTTAATCGCAACAAACTCAAAGAATCCGCTTAGCTCTAATATACTGGCTATGGTCATCATACCCAACAACAAGCCTATAACATTGAAATCAATAAACTCAAATATTATACTTTCATTTAAAAACCCATAAAATTTTCCAATGAGCAGTATAACTATTGACCCACCCCAAGCTACTATTGTCCTATGAATCTTTCCATGAAAAATAAGTGCAAATATAATTGCAGATACTAATAGGGTAATTAATACAGGAGTTTCCATTATGTTTATCCATAAGATTTATTTTAAGTTAAGAATTTCTTCTAAATGATTTTCATGGAAGTTTATAAGCAACCGTTTTTCCTCTTTTATTGTAGATGCAATGAACTTAGTATCAGTTCTAATTACACCTTTTATCGACGAAACATCTTTCAAGAGCCTTTGCAAATCCTTTTTGTCTTTAGCTCTTAAGAATTCCAAAAAATCTACGTCTCCTAATACATAATATACTGCAACTACGCCTGAAATTT
>CAYZUE010000038.1:0-11944 GCA_964481825.1 Candidatus Hydrothermarchaeota archaeon
TTTTTTTCCTATTTCTCTTTTTATTTCATAATTATAAATTCTTTAATATCAAATCTAAATGCTAATCTTATCATTATAATCGTTATCTGATTATGTCATAAGTCCTCTAAAATCTATTTTATTCCCTTTTGCCGGGAAATCGACAGCCCCCTCAGGTATTGAAGGAGCTTTAATTTGGGGTTCCTGGATCTTTTCTTCATCGTTCGGGCCTTTTGCAATCAATACCTCATCAATCCTAAGAATCATGTTAACAAGTTCACTGGCAATACTCAGGGCGTGCTTCTTTGATTTGAAGGATTCAATTATTCCTGCTTCAAGAGAATACTTTAATTTTCCGTCACGTACATCTAATCCGTAAGTTTGTTTATTATCCCTATGATATTTTCGAAGTTTAGCAAGACTATGGAGTGGTTCAATCCCAGCGTTTAAAGCCAAAGATTTAGGGATTGATTCCAGAGCATCGGCATAAGCGTAAATAGCTAATTGATGCCTTCTTTTAACTTCTAGAGCATTGTCCCTTACATACCTCGATATTCCGATTTCACATGCTCCACCTCCCGGTACACATCTTTTGTCAGAAAATACTTTTGAAATAACAGATACCATGCTCTCAATCCTTCTACTTATTTCAAGGGTTACGATTTCACTCCCCCCTCTAACAAGAATAGTCGTGATATTATGATTCCGACAATTTAAAATATACATAATCTCTTCTAAGCCCATTTTTTCTTCAATTATACTGCCAGCATAACCTAGAGTATTAGAATCAATATCTTTGACATTACCAACTATCCTTCCTCCTGTTGCCTTTGAAAGTAATGTTAAGATATCTCTATCTACGTCCCGTACTGCTAAGATACCTTTCTCTGACAAAAAAAATCCTGCAAGGTCTTCAATATTTTTATGACAGAATACAACATTTGCTCTTGATTTTACAATCATGTCAACGGCGATTCTCAATACTCTGCTTTTATAATCCATGAAATCGCCAATATTGCGTGGATCTTGGAGTTTAATTTTGATTTCTTTAACCGGTTTTACAACAAAATCTGTATCTATTAATAGGATTCGCCCATTTTTAACGATGCTTGGCATTTTTTTATTTATACGTTTACCTAAATCAATTATTACACCTTCAATAAGCTGGGAATCACCGATATTGCCCCCGGGTCTAGGGACCACTTTAATGTTTTCAACTTTCTTAGATATCGTAACTGCATTTACTACTAGATTGCTTAGATGATCCACTTCTTTTTCGCTGATTTTTCCCCCTATCATTGTTGATGCTAAATCTAAGATATTTTTTTCAGTGAGAGGGAAAGATGCATTATCTAAATATCTCTGCGCATTTTTATGTGCAATTCTATATCCTTCAGCAATTACTGTGGGGTGTAACCCTTGATCTAGAAGTTCCTCTGCTTTTTTTAAGAGCTCTCCCACTAAAACTACAACAGTGCTTGTCCCATCCCCATCCTCCTTTTCCATCACTAGTGAGGCTTCTACTACCAACTTAGCTGCTGGATGCTGAATATTAATCCTGGATAGAATTGTCGAACCCTTATCAGTTATTGAAATATCTTTAGAATCGGAGATGAGCATTTTTTGGAGACCTTTTGGTCCAAGAGTTGTTTTTATAGTCTCTGCTATTACTCGTACAGCTAATATATTCTCTCTCAGTGTATTTTTTTTATTAATAGTTTGATGTTTATTAGCACTCATTGGAAAAAAATCCCTACAATAGTTATTAAATGGTTAGCTTCCTGTAAATCTCTGGAAGTTTTTGAGGCAATTTATTGATATCATCTAGGATTATATAATTTACATCCCCATACATGTGCTGAATATAATCTCTTGCCTCAGTATCGATTGTTATGCAGAATGGAGTAATATGTTTACGTTTAGCTTCAGTTAAGGCTTTCTTGGTATCCTCGATACCATGATCCCCTTTATATTCATCAAAATCTTCTGGTTTACCATCACTTAAGATTATCATGATCTTTGTCTTAGCTACCTGTTGATCCATTATCTTTGTAAGATGCCTTATAGGTGCCCCCATTCGAGTATAATCAAAAGCTTTCATACCAGAAATACGTTGCTTAACATTAATATCGTAACTTTCATCAAAAGTTTTGATTTTATAGAAATCACATTGTTTCCGAGTTTTTCCTGAGAATCCGTATATAGCATATTTATCATTAAGATAATCTAATGCTTCACACATAATCACTAGAGAATCTTTCTCAGTATCCATCACCCACCCAGTTGTTGATCCACTCATATCTACTAAAAATGCTACAGCAATATCTCGATCATTTTTATCTATTTTAATATACAAATCATCAGAAGGCTGAAGTCCAGCATACATATCAATCATTGCTTCTATTACAGCATCCAAATCTATCTCCTCTCCTTCCTTATGTCTATTTAGTTTTTTATATTCTGGACGGAGTCGTTCAAACTGCCTCCGAACCATCAACAACAGGCTTGAATATTTATCTAGGGTTTTATCTACGAATTTATCAGATTTTTTTGCCACTTCCTTCTCTTTTAAAGAACACCATGCAGCCCTGTAATTTCCTACTTCATAATCCCATTCATCATAAAGGGTTGCATCAACCATGTCTTTATCCTCCATTTCTACTTGATAAGTAGTTGATAAACTCCTTATTTGAGCTCTAACTAGATTGTTTGTGGATTCGAGCACTTTAACAAACAGTGTAGAATCAAGTTCCCCCATCTCTCCAAGTTGTTTTTCAAGTTTATCTATAATTTCATCTAGTATTTCATCCGGTAATGATATTCCTAGTTTTAGTAATACATCCTCAAGATTAAAAAATTCTAAAAATGAAAAATTTTCCTTAATATCTTCAACTGCATTCTCTAGTGATATATCACTTGGAGAATCTCCTATTAACTTGTAAATATCCGATAGTGAATTAATTAGTTCTTGCTTAGTCAAATTTAAACCTAGAGTTATTTCTTCAGGTTTAATTTTTCCAATGTACAAGATGTCTTGAATCCCAGTATAGACACCATCCAAACCAGTGATTATACTATATATTTGTGCGGTAACTCGAGCAGAATCCTCAGAGGATGGTTGAACAGTTAACATTTCATTGATTAGAGATAAACACTTCTTTGTTACTATTGAGAGAGTATCAGAGTGAATACCCAATTCTTGATTGATCATTAAAGCTTTTTGAAAATCATATACGGCAATTTCTTTTTCTGTTAATCCGGCAGGAGCAGCACTATTATTTAAAATAGCTTTTTTGATAAATGCTAAATCCCGATATAGTCCTTTAAATTCTATGGAAATGTAATGCTCTATCCTAGCGTTATCTACAATTTCATATATTTTCAATGCTAAATCTCTATCAGGGAAAAAAGAGAAGAATTTTTCGAAGTCGCTAAGTCCGGTTGAGCTATTTTTTTTATATTTTTCATTTAGGTATTCAATAGTTTCAGTTATCCTATCAAGAACAAGATCGAAGCTTCGATATCGTATTTGAGCGTATTTATACACAGTAAGTAACTTATATACTTTGAAATTATCTTCCTTTGATGTAAATTCTTTAATTACAGAAGGCAAATAAATTGTTCGAGTATCGGTATAAGTCTCATTACCCGTTGTGATTTTTAGGTCTCTCCCACTTATGGCATTAATATATAAATTAAGGATATTTTTTATATCTTCAAATTGTAATCCAACAGTACGAATCTTATTTATGATTTCCCGAGTTATCCCTTTAAAGAAATTCCTTGCAGGTACTACTCCATAACCCTCATAGAGTTCTATTCCATATTCTACCCATTTCTCCATGTCATTAAAGGAAAAGTGAGTGATAGCATCAGGAGCTGTTTTGAAGTAATAGAAAGCCATTTCAGGATCACGCCTTGCAAGTCTTTTTCCAAGCTTATAGACTCCCATTAATTCAGCTTCATTAAGGTTAACCAATACTGAAGTGGCCTCATCGATACTATGAGTACCTTTAGAATAATGTGTTCCTGTGTATCTTTGAACAATTTCATCTTCTCCAAAAGATACCTGTCCAAGTATTTTAGTTAATTCAGACTTAATTATTGAAGAATTCACCATATTTTTTCACAATACAGTTGAAATAATTTCACGGATAGCAATCTGCATTTCCTTATCATCAGTAACAGGATTTGTGATGGCAACTTCACACGCAAGTTTCGGATCAATGCCGGAACTTATAAGCTTCCCTGCAAAGATTAATAATCTAGTACCAGGACCTTCCTCTAGTCCTTTGTCCTTTAAATTTCTAATTTTATCTCCAAGTTTAACTAAATCTCTTGAGACTTCAATATCTATTCCACTTTCATGTTCGATTATTTTTTCTTCAATATCTTTTGGAGGAAAATTAAAGTTTATAGAAATGAAACGTTGCCTTGTACTGTGTTTCATGTCCTTCATAACACTCTGATAACCGGGATTGTAGGATACTACAAGCATAAACTCGGAGGGCGCCTTAATAATCTCCCCCCTCTTTTCCATAGGCAAGAGCCTTCTATCATCTGCTAGTGGATGAATTATTACAGTAGTATCTTTACGGGCCTCGACTACCTCATCAAGGTAACAAATTCCCCCTACTTTCACAGCTTTTGTCAAGGGACCGTCGACCCATTCGACATCTCCACCTTTTACTATGTATCTTCCTACAAGGTCACTGGCTGTTAGATCATCATGGCAAGCAACGGTTACTAGTTGCCTTTTGAGCCTCCAAGACATATATTCAACAAATCTTGTTTTGCCACAACCTGTAGGACCTATCAACATAATATGCATTTTATTTTTGTAGGCTGATTCAAATAATTCTATTTCTTTATTAATAGGTATGTAAAAAGGTTCTTCCTTGATTTGAAAATTTTCGATTTTCATCCTTGCAGATTTTTTTTTAGAGACGTTTACACCTCCTGATAATTAAATGTAATTTTCATTTCTATTTATAATCATTGGAAATTACCAATTTAGTGGGATGTTATTTGAAATTAATAAGGATTTACAAGTGAGAATAAGATGGACCTACCTAAGAATTATTAGCTAATTATTAAATTAGATTATTCCTCGAACAATTCAGGAAACACCTTTTCTTCCAGTGCCAATAATCTATCCTCCTGACCAATAACTTTCAAATCAATATCCATTATGTAAATTTCTAGATTGTCAAGAAAAATTTCCATATCTTCTCTAAGTTTCTTAACATTATGATTTAATTGGTCAATATCTTTGATAAGATCTATATTTGACATTAATTTTACCTTCAAGAGTGGGATTAATAGTTTAGATTTAATAATTAAACTATAAGCATATATATATATTCAGAAATATTTTTTTAATTAAAAAAAAAAATGATAATCTAAAATGATATTTCAACATTTATTATTATGAAGATTATATGTGAATAGATTTAAATTAAATTGTAACATACTCTACAGTAATCTATGAATTCGTATTTTGTAATACACTAATTTATAATAAAATTGAAAAAAAAATAATTTTCAATAAAAGTTTTATAAACTACAGATATAATTGTGAACTTAATGAAATTGCCGCATTATTATAAAGAACTTGATTTAATATCAAAAAACTTAAGTTTATTAATTAAAAATGATGACAAATCTGAGAAACTTTTAAAAAATATGGATTTGACAGTTGAAGATATATCAAATCAATTACGCAACTCCTTATTAAAGACTTCTAAACTACTTTTAAATGAAAGAACAATTACAAGTGATAAAATCGATAGAGCTGTAAAAATTCTTAAGGAAATTTATGATAATAGCGAAACTCCATTGAAAATAAGAGAATTAATAATAAATTCCGCTATCGAGCGATTAATTAATGTAAAAAAAGAGTTAATGGTTTCAGATACATCTATTGTAGCTGGTGTAATAAAATTTCAACCAACCCTGGATCTTCTGATTTTAGATGACAATAAAACAATTCAAATGCGAAATAAGCTAGGTATAAATGAGGTTTCACCAGTTATAAGAGAAGCTGCGATAAAAGCTAAACTCACACTAGAGGATAAATCGTTAGATAAAAAGGAACGGACTAACAAGGCCACAGATATTCTTGCTGAGACTCTACAGCCAGCCTATTACGGGGGGAGAAATCCACCATCATATTCCAATGAACTTAAAACAATATTGTGGGAAATTGCCCACACCATCAGTCATCAAAACACTAATTAAAAGTTTTTACAGTAGAAACTTATATAACTCACTAAGGCGATACAGACTTAAAATGTTAGAACTAGATGAACTAGGTGATTCAAGAACAAGAATATTAGAAATTCTAAGAAAAGGAAGATGCACACTAACTGATTTTAAAAATAAATTGGATATAAGTCCAACAGCAATTAGACAGCACCTTGAAATACTAGAGAAAAATTCTTTAGTAGATAAAATGCCCCTAAGATATGGTGCAGGGAGACCAAAATACGTTTATGGATTAACAGATAAAGCAGATTCTTATTTTCCAAAAGCATACGAAACGCTCGCTCAAGATCTTTTAACTACTATTGTTGACAAATGGGGTAAAAAAGAATTGATGAACACATTGCAGGAAATAGCAAAAAGTAGGGGAAAAGAATTATCGAACAATATTCAGGGGAAAACTGAGAAAGAACGGTTATCTAATGCTGTTAATATAATGAACGAGATGGGGTATTATATAGACTTAGAAAAGGATAAAGAAGGTTATTGTATTAAAGTCCATAATTGCGTTTTTTCCAACTTAATCAAAAATCATGAGAGTCTTGTATGCAATCATGATCAT
Source organism: Candidatus Hydrothermarchaeota archaeon (assembly GCA_964481825.1). Lineage (GTDB taxonomy): Archaea > Hydrothermarchaeota > Hydrothermarchaeia > Hydrothermarchaeales > JALUUU01 > CAYZUE01. The sequence continues at coordinate 6,806 of CAYZUE010000038.1, forward strand.
ACCCTATTTCAAACAATCTTAGATTCAAAAATCAAGAAAGACCGCTCTAGAACTCAAGGCGCAGAGTACTGCTCTTTTCATCTAATCAAAGATTGATAGAATTTTAGATTTTAATAAAACGAAGACATTTAATAAACTATTTAATTTTGTTTACCCCAATGCCTAGGATAAGTACTACGTTTCATGATAACACGTTTTGTTCGAACAGCAATGCCCTTCTCCTCAATAAGAATTCTTTCAACATCCATTAAAGAATTACCGATAGCGATTAACTCTCCTTTAAGAGTCATTATAGCAACTTCCATACCAATCTCTAATTCTGAATCTAATTTAACTATCCCTGGTATTGCTAAATCTGCTCCATGACATAGAGCATCAACAGCACCATCCCTAACAACAATTTTGGGCAAATGGCCTACAGCTACCTCAACAGATATGATCGACTTCCTAAGAAAATCTTCCCTGCCATCTTCAATATAGAAAGCGTATGCATCAATCAAATTATGTAGAGTGGAAACAGTACTTTCATCGAAAATTCCGCTCTTTATCCGTCTTAATTCTACCATATGTGCACCATATCCCATAACTTCGCCTATATCGTGACAAAGTTTCCTAATATATGTTCCAGCTTCACACCTAACGCTGAATAGAATATCTCGATTATCGATCTCCAATAAATTGATTGCATATATCTCTCTCGTTCGTAGTCTACGCTTAACAGCAGACTTTACAGGTGGTTTCTGATAGATATTACCTATGAATTTAGACAAAACATCTGAAATCTCATTTTGTGAAAAATCATTATGAATTCTCATAATGCAAACATACTCTTTATCAGCATTAAGAAGAATTTTAACTAATTTAGTTGATTCCACCAAAGTAATTGGTAAGACCCCACTTACTTTAGGGTCTAAAGTGCCCCCATGTCCTGCCTTTTTAACTTTTAATATTTTCTTAACCCATGCTGTAACCTCATGAGAGGTCGGTCCGGCTGGTTTGTCTAGATTAATAACCCCATAGTTAAGATGCTCTTTTATGTCTCTATCTTCTGGTCGTTTTCCATAGTCAAAGTTTGTATTAGATTTTGACAGAATTATCAGCTTCCGATCTGGAAGTTTCATGTTACTCTCCAAAATCCACATCTGCCTTTATCAGAGCTTTCTCCACATCCTTAGTTGATGCACCATCTTTCAAATCTATTGAATCATTTGTGGGTATTAAGTGCTTTAGATTACACCGCCTTCTTCTCACAAATGTTGAATCAACTAAAGCAAAATGATCATCTATTATCGAAACTATTACACATTTCATGCCTGCTTCTTTACCAACTGATTTTATACAAATCCTACCAATATTCAAACTAACACCTCCTATTTATTGTAAGATAAAGGTCATAAATTAAATCCACTACTTCTTCTGCTCTCCACTTTGCAGTATCAATAACAACATTATATGGTGTTAAATCATTCATATCTATGTTGTATAATTCCTTATATCTTCTTATTTCGCTCTCCTCCCGCATTTTGGTCTCTTTAAGAGCATGCTCATAATCTTTTTTCTCTCTTCTAGCTACTCGATTAATTCTGATGTTTAAGGGGGCTTTTAACCATATCTTTAACTCTGCATCCACAAGCCAACCACTTAATCTACCATCAATGATTGATTCTTCTTCTTTTGATATATCCTGAAGTTGATTATCCAACTCTTGATCGATTTTTGGATTAATTTCTGCCATTTTTGTGAAATCTTCGAGACTAAGATTATTTTTTTTTGCCATGTCTCTAAAAATCTCCCCCGCAGATACGTGCTTAATACATAGGCGCATTGAAAGATCTTTTGCTACCGTTGTCTTTCCGCTTCCTATAAAGCCACTTATAGTGACAATCATTGAATCACTTTCCCTTTATAATATAAAAAAATTTGTTAAGGCCCTTCTAATTTAAATAATTTCTTAATTAAAATCGACATAGGGAAAGAACATAGAATATACCATCCAAGCCAGCCAAGGGTTGATCCAAATTTAGGTAGAGTGAATGGTAGTGCAACCAAATATCCTTTCGAGGAAACCAAATCAATTAGAACCTCATACTGCCTTAGCCAAGTAAATATCACTAATATAGGAAGCATAGTAAACATCATAGGTCTCATTGAAACCATCATCATTGATTTTTGATGGCTCATCATCTCTTTTTGAATAGACGATATTTTTTTCAAATCTTTCCTTTTCTGAGCTTTCTTTATGTCGTCCTGATAAACCGCAGTCTGGGCTTTTAGAGATTTCATCTTATTTTGATCGACAACCTTACTAGTTATTCCTACAATTGCAGCTGATACTAATATTGAAATAATCATAACCCCTAAGATAGCATTAAAATTAGGATCTGATGTCATATGAAATATTGGACCGAAAAATGCGTCTACAGTTTTATAAACCATAGATAAAATTTCTTCTAATATATTACTTTCTTCCGACATGATTTTCACTCCAAGATTTTTGCAAAATTCTCAGATGCAGATTTAAGTTCGTTGTCATGATTTTTAATAATTTTGACAGTCGCGCCAGTTAGAGCAGAGTATACCATAACCATTGTTCTATTTATTTTCTGATGCTCTAAGATACTACTACCATCATCTGAATCTCGCAATCTTTCTTTATCACTATTTCGTCTATTAATTATCTCTTTAGAATCTGCTTCTATCAAAACAAATGTATCAGGTTTTAAAATATCGAGAACCCAAATGGGCAGACCTGGCAAATATCCTGATGGAGTTTTGATAGTGCAATGTGTATCTACAATTATATTTGAATTTTTTCCCTTTTTATATATTATTTCAGCTGCTGTTCTCTGAATCTCTTTTTGGATTGAATTAGGAAGCTTTCGAAGTTCATCACGATTTTTTACATAGGCGTCTTTTGCAACTTGAAACATTGCATCTCCATAGTTTATAATTAAATATTTATCTTTAACTATTTCTAAAGTTCTTTCTAGAACTGTCGTTTTACCTGCTCCGGGAGCTCCAATTGTAACAATAACGCTCATATAACGTCTCCCAATATTTTTCTGACCATAGGATGCATTTCCATCATATGTTATTTAGCAATTTGTTCATATAGTTGGTAAACAATTCCTACTGCAAGAAGAACTCCAGTCCCCCCTCCCAAAGCTCCAGTCATATCACCAAACGCTGCGAGGAGCCCTACTGAAGCTCCGCCTAAGAGTGTTATTGAAGGGATGTACCGTAGCAAAACACGCTCAATTATTCTAATATCTCCTCTGAATCCTGGGATAACCATCCCACCTCCTTGAAGTTTTTTTGCAACGCTCTTAGCATCCATACCTGTAGTTTCTACCCAGAATTTTGAAAAAACCATGGACAGGGTGGCTAGTAATATCACGTATACACCTGCTGCAAATGGATCAAAATTTGGACTATAAATAGCATTCCCACCACTATGGACTATCTTTGCAACTCCGTTTATAGGATTATTATTCTCGAATGCGCCTAGAATAGGATATCCCGCGTTATGAAGAAGCCTTGCCCAAAGTTGGATATTAGCCATTAAAATACTTGCAAAAATAACGGGGATTACACTTGCATATATGAATTTTAGGGGGTATCTTCCTCTTGCTCCTCTAAACTTCCCATAGGTTAAAGGAATTTCAATCCGCACACTTGAGACGTATACAACTATGGCAAAAACCATAAGAGTTCCAAGAATAGGGATTAGAATATCGAATCTAGTCTGATTATTTATTACTAAATAAATAAATTTAGGAATAACTCCTGCTGGTACTTGTTCTCCTGCAGTTGCAGAAAACGGATTAAATGCACCTATTATTATTTCTGCAGCAACTCCAGCAACAATGAAAATACCGATACCGTTCCCAAATCCCCACTTGGTTACAACTTCATCCATATATATTATAAGTAAACCCCCTAAAGTAAGCTGCCCAATGATAATTAGCTGAAGTGTTGGATCATTATTTATTGCGGGCAATGCACCCATAAATACCATAACAGCAGCCTCGAAAATAGTGAATGCGATTGCCAGCGACTTTTGAGCACCCATGTATAAGACCTTATCTCGTGGATTGTTAAGATCAATGTCTAAAAGCTTACCTCCTACAAGGATTTGAAGAATGATTGAAGATGTAACAATTGGTCCGATTCCTAGAGAAATTATCGAGCCAAAGCTCCCCGCCATTATTGCCCTAATATTCTCAAAAAAATCCACAGTTTGGGGCTTTAATCCAAAAAGTGGCACTTCCATAAGGAAAAAATAGATTAGTAGGACTAATCCAACCCATCTGAGTTTCTCTTTAAAATTGAGCGTATATTTTGGCCTCTCAACTTCAGGTAAACGGGTTAAAAATGGTTCTAACTTATGGAGTATCCCCATTGATAAATCAACCGCCTTCCGAGTTCAGAAGAGATATAGCCTTTCCTCCTGCGGATTCTATTTTGAGGATAGCATTTTTTGTGAAACTTTCCGCCTTGACTATAAGAGGTATTCTTACTTGACCATTGCCAAGAACTTTATGATAGTTAAATTCTGATAAATCTAGAGTACGTTTTCTCCCTTTTTTTATTTGTGATAGATTCTCAAGATCACTAACATTTATAGTCTTACCTTTTATTTTAGTTGTTTTTGGAATCTTAAAACCACTTCTTCCAAAATGGTTAGGATCATTTTTAATTATCCAAGTCCACTTGCTTTTATGAGATCCTGCCATTCCTTTCCCCCCATGCCCTCCTGCCCCTCTATGTTTCTTATGACTACCCCCACCACAAGTTCGACTACCTCGCTTTTTTCGAATTTTTCTATCAGATCTAGCCATAACTTATCGCATCCTATAAATCAGAGTATTAATATCCCGCATACCAAGACCCCCACCTTCTTGAACAGATTTTTTTATCCCTCCAAATCCTTTTCTGGGTGGATGAAGCCGAAAAAATTGCTTGAGTTTAGGAACATCACTTAATGCAGCTTTACCTTCAACCAAATCTTTTGCAAATGACTTGATGTTTTTATATTCTGTATTATTTTTCATAAAATCATCTGTTAAGGATCTACCTCCTTCTAGTTCTCCTCTATTTCGCAATATTTCTTCAGCACTTTCATGGTTAATTTCTCCC
>CAYZUE010000039.1:0-11428 GCA_964481825.1 Candidatus Hydrothermarchaeota archaeon
TGTTGGTTGTGCACCATCAAATGGGAGTGATATGGTTAAAAAGAAGACTGAAAGAGTTTTTCAAAAAAAGGGATTCAGAGCTTTAGACTCGGCTGTCCATGCTTTGGGGCCATTTTTTTGGCAGGACTTCCTTCTTTTTGGTCCAATTGAAAGTGCTTCTTGGCTTTTTCCAAGTGTAGCCACTGCAAATGCTATGTTACCCGCATTGGTTTATGATGAAGGCGGAAAACTTCCTAAAGATTCAAATCATCCTTTAAATAAATTCTATGGGGACTTCATTGACACTTTAACAGGTACAAAAGAGATTAAGGGAGATATGAAACCACCGAAGGAATGAAATATCTTATTGTATAAATCCTATTTATAAATGGAGGTAACTAAACAATGGACTTTCCAAAATCTGATTTAGTACTGGATCTTAGGGGCTTAACATGTCCGGCACCAATATTACAGACTAAAAAAGCTATTGATCAACTTCAATCGGGCCAGATAATGGAGATATGGGGTACTGACCCTGGGACTAATAGTGATATGCCGGCTTGGACTAAAAGGGTAGGTCACGAATTCTTGGGTTCTAAAGAAAAAGATGATTTTGTTAAATATTATGTAAAGAAAAAATAATCATTATCACCAAATATTATTTTATATGGGTTTAGTTTAATAACAAATGAATTCAAAAGAATTAATTCTTGAAGCTTTTTCAAATGAGAATCCATCCAGGGTTCCTGTAGCATTTTTTGGATGTGGGGCATGGACAATTTTTAATTCAGGGAATACTTTTTCTAGCTTATCCAATTCACCTGAAAAAATGGCGAATATTATTATCCAGACTAATAGAGAATTAAAATCGGATATGGTTTTTTGTGGATCTGGTTATAACAACTTTCATGCTGCAGCTCTAGGTGGTGAAATGAAGTTTAGGGATGTAGGCCCCCCTGATCTTGCAGTTCCCTTTATATCCAGTGTAGATGATTTGAATAATTTGACATTAGATAAGTTAGATAGTGACAAAATAATTGCCACTATAAGAAAAGCAACAAAGATAGTATCGGATCAGATTGGAGATAAAACAATGGTAACAACTACATCATGGGGACCATTCACATTAGGAGGTCAGATAAGGGGTGTTGAAGCTATGATGCGTGATGTATTCAAGGATAAAGAATTAGTTAAAGAGGTAGTAGATTTTTCAACTAGCATGATTGAAAGATTTTTTTTACCCTTAATCGAAAATAATGTTATTGATACTGTGACTATTGCTGATCCTACTGCATCTGGAGACCTCATATCCAGAACACAATTTGAAGAATTTTCCCTACCCTATCTTAAGCGACTAATAAAAACAATAAACCGGTATGATGCCAATTCACTTCTTCATATTTGTGGCAACACGGGGGATAAGCTTGATTTAATGGCAGATACCAAAGCAACTTGTTTTAGTCTTGATTATAAGGTGGATTTATCTTTAGCAAAAAAAGCATTGGGTGATAAAATGTGTATTAGTGGTAATGTTGATCCTGTGAGTGTATTATCCAATGGAGGTCCTAATGATGTTGTAAAAGCATCTAAAGAATGCATTGATAAAGGAGGTCCAGATGGGTATATCCTTATGCCCGGGTGCGATCACCCACCAACAGTTCCGAAAGAAAATTTACAAGCTCTCACTAATACAGCACGAAATTGGGTATTCTAACATCCAATTATTAAACAAATACCATATGAATCTTTTATACTTAAACGAAATGTTTAAATATTATATGATATAAATAACTGTTTGTTATTGTAAAATCATAATGAGGTGGAAATATAATGACTCCTAAAGAAGGTCTATTAGAAGCTTTTAAATGTGGTATACCAGAGAGAGTCCCTGTGACTCCTTGGTTTGGAGGTGGGATGTGGATTCTACAAGATACTGATGACACTTGGCAAAATTTCCCAAAGAGTGCCGAGAGGATGGCTAAAACATACGTTTCTATTAACGAAAAGGTTCAGTCAGATATTATTTTTGTAGGATCTGGAATGAATAATTTTCCAGTTGCCGGAATTGGGGGCAAAATTAAATATATGACTGGAGCAACTCCTCCCGACATTGGAGCTCCTTTCTTAGTTAACAATGAAGACGATATCGGAAAGCTTGAAGCTACGCTCGAATCTGGTAAAATGGATGAGGATGGTATAGTTCAGCGAACAAGAGAAGCAACTAGGCAGGTTATTGAAAAAGTAGGGGATGAAACCCTTGTTTGTTTAACGGCTTTTGGTCCATTCACTTATACCGGACAATTTATGGGTATTGAGAATCTAATGCTTAACCTTGCTGAGAATCCAGATTTCGTCCAAGAAGTTATGAGATTAGCAACTGTATTTCATAAAAAATATTATGAACCACTTGTTGACGAAGGGGTTTTAGATGATCAAATGGTTGTAATAACAGACCCAATGTCGGCTCCTGGTTTAATCTCTAAAGATAATTGGAGAAATTTTGTCTTACCTGCACACAAAGAACTTTGTGAACATTACAGTTCAAAAGGATCTTATATTTGGTTGCACGTTTGTGCTGATTGGCAACCAGATGATAGATGGGAGCTTATACCTCAAACAGGTGCGGACATATTTTTTGCTGATCCAAAATTTGATATTGGTTTTGCTAAGGAAAATCTAGGAGGTAAAATCTGTTTAGGGGGAAATGTAGATCAGATTAATATCTTAAACCTTGCCAAAGCTGAAGAAGTAAAAGATGCCGCAATTCACTGTCTTGAAGCTGCCGCACCCGGTGGAGGGTACATGCTATCTGCTGGCTGTGATATCCCACCAACAGTTCCTTATGACAATGTGAAAATGATGATTCAGATGGGTAAAACTACAAAATACGATGATGACGGTAAAATAATATTGGCAAAGTAGGTATGTGCATATGGCAAGCGATGTTTTAGAAAAATTACATGATGTAATTGTTGCAGGTAAAAGAAAAGAATCCCCTGCTTTGGTTACGCAGGCGTTTGAAGAAGGTATCGATGTTGATACCATTATTGATACAATGAGTGGGGCAATGAATGTTGTTGGAGAAAAATTTTCAGCCGGAGAGTACTTCATTACAGAAATGCTTCTTGGTGCCCATGCTTTCAAAGCAGGATTTGATATCTTAAAACCGGCTCTTGAAGATAAGGTAAAAAAATCAGGCGAAACTAAAAAGAAGGGAGTTGTCGTTCTCGGAACTGTGATAAATGATATCCATGATATAGGAAAAAACATGGTAGGAAGCGCTTTACAAGCAGCGGGCTATGAGATTCATGACATAGGTATTGATCAGCCTTTGGAAAATTTCATTACAAAAGCTGAAGAGGTTGATGCGAACATTATTGCTCTTTCTGCTCTCCTAACAACAACTATGGATGAAACTAAAAATCTAATTGAACTTTTGAAGGAAAAAGGTCTTAATAAAAAATATAAGGTCTTAATAGGTGGAGCACCTATGTCTCAAAAGTTTTCAGATTCTATTGGGGCAGATGCATACGCAATAGATGCTTTCGATGCAGTTGAGCAAGTTAAAAAGCTTATGGAGATAATTGAAAATTGATTGTAAAGGAGTCATAGTGGCCGTTGAACCAATTTCTCCCATTCACTCACTAATGGCTCCTTTACATCATTAGTTTATAGGTGATATGATGGAATCTAAGGTATATAATATTAATGGTTTAAAGATTGGGGGCGAACGGGGAGTTAATCCTACTGTTTTAGTCGGTACTATCTTCTATGCCGGACATAAAATAGTTGAAGATAATAAAAAAGGAATTTTTGACAAAACTAAAGCTGAAGACTTAATCAACAAACAGTCCGAAATGGCTGACACAACAGGCAATCCCTGCATGGTTGATTTGGTAGGAGATACCCCTGAAGCTATGGTCAAGTATGTAAAATTTCTAACAGATGTATCTGATTCAACATTCCTATTGGATGGCGTGGATGGAGCTGCCCGTATAGAAGGTTTAAAATACATTGACGAAGTAGGACTTCAAGACAGATGTGTATATAGCACTATAAGTATGACAACCAAAGACGATGAAATTAATGCTCTTAAAAAATCTAAAGTTAACAGTGCTATACTATTTGCGTTTAGCACTTATGATCCTACTCCTGAAGGTAAACTGGGTCTTCTTGAGGAAATTGATGGGAAAAAAGGGCTAATTGAACTTGGAGATGAATCTGGTATTGTTAATTCTATAGTTGATACCGCAGTATTAGATATATCCAGCCTCTCTTTATCTTGTAAAACTATTCAGATGGTTAAAGAAAAATATGGCTTTCCCTCAGGTTGTGCTCCTGCTAATGGTATGTCTCTTTGGAAGAAGGCGCAATTAGACAAAGGTTACTATAAATCCTGTGAAGCGTCTGCTGCAGTTTTCACCGCATCTTACGGGGCGGATTTTATTTTATATGGCCCTATCAGTTCTTGTACAACTGTTTTTCCTTCAGTCGCTACCTACGAGGCACTTCATGCATATGCTTCAAAATGGGATTCTGGTAAACAGGCTGTTGAAGGGCATCCTCTTTTTAAAATGTTCTGAGGTAAGAATGAAATATTTGGATCGATTTAAATCAGCATTGAATCAAAAAGACGTTGACAGACCTCCAATTGCAATTCCAACTAATACCGGGATTATCGACTTAATGAAATCATCAAATTCATTTTGGCCAGATGCGCAAATAAAATCAGAGGATATGACAAAACTAGCATTGGCTGCTCACACTATTGCGGGAATAGAAAGTGTAACAATCCCATTTGATATGTATGTGGAAGTGGAAGCTATGGGGGCTAAACTTGAAGGATGGAGTTTAGATAAACAACCTTCACCATCGCCTTTTATCGATAGTCCGGAGGATTTAACGAATATTAAAATCCCGGATCCTTTAACTGATTGTAGACTCCCAGTTGTATTAGAATCAACAAAAATTTTAAGAAAGAAAGTAGGTAATGACCTTCCTATTGTAGTTACTGTAGCGTCTCCTTTTGAAATAGTTTCAAATATCTGGAATCTTAATACACTTGTGTTATATCTAGAATACGATAAGAAACCCCTATTTGATTTACTAACGAGAACTACTTCATTCCTTTCAGAATATGCAACTCTTCTATTTGAAGCGGGAGCTGATGTAATCTCTATCATTGATGGTAACTCCCAAAATCTCTTTGGAGTAGAAATGAATATAGAATATGATTTTGATGGAAATTATGAGTATGCATTTGATGGAGTCGAGCCTGGAGCAGAAAATTATGAGGAATTCTCAGGAGTTTTTATAGAAAAATTCGTTAACAGTATTAAAGGTGATACAATCCTACACGTTTGTGGGGATAGCACTCCAGTATTAGATCATATGGCGGAAACAGGTGTTAACGGTTTGAGTATCGATAACGTTAATATAAAAGAAGCTAAAAAAATTGTAGGAAATGAGGCGTCGATTATTGGTAACATTTCTGTAGATTCTCTATTTAGCGATAATCCAAGTGAAATAATAAAAAAATCCAGGAAGGCTTTGGCAGATGGTGTTGACATTCTTGCTCCTGGATGTAATTTAATCCCTACTACATCTGTTGAAAATTTGAGAGCCTTAACAAAGGCTGTTTTGGAGTTGTGATAATATGAATCTCGTTCTCTTAGGAACTGGTGCTGTAAGACCGGAGGCTGATAGATCAACCTCTAACTATGTTGTAAAAATGGGGGATAAAAAGATTTTAATAGACTGTGGTGGTGGAACTTCTATGCGTCTCATGCAAGCAAAGGTCTCGCCTACAACGTTGAATAGCATTTTTTTTACCCATCTACATGGTGATCATTGTGCTGAGTATCCTTGTCTTGTGCATGCTGCATGGCTTATGAATAGAAAGGATCCATTAACAGTTTTTGGACCTAGTGGAACTCAAAAGATGCACGAAATTTTCTTTAACGATCTTTTCACTTATGCATATCCTCAAATAAAGAAACTTAAGGGTATCGATATGGATATAAGAATTACTGAGATAAATGAAGGAGTGATACAGGATAATGATTGGGGTAAAATCTCAGCTGCCCGAGTTATTCATGGGCCAATTGAATCTTATGCATATCGATTTGATTCAGAAGGGAAATCAATTGTAATAAGTGGCGATACTGCTCCCGCTCAAAGTCTAATTGAACTTTCCCAAGGTGCGGATTTGTTATTACATGAATGTTCTTTCCCTGATGAAAGGGGTGAAACACCAGCTCACACAATACCCCGCCAACTTGGCGAAATAGCAAATAAATCAAAAGTAAAAAAGGTTGTTTTAACGCATCTATTTCCTGAATGCAAAGGAAAAGAAAACGAGATGGTGCAGAGTATCGAACAAAACTTTAGTGGAGAAATAATTGTTGGAAAAGATTTAATGGAACTTGAGATTTAAAAATTACATATGGAAGAGAAACTCAAGATTTTAATCTTATCTTGCATTGGCATTTCTTTTGGATGGATGCCATGGTTTAATTTTTCTGCAGTTATACCAATACTCCAAGATACTTACAATCTTTCTAGTAATAATATCGGAACTATATTAGGAGCATTTCAGATAGGATATGTAGTTTCTGTATTAATAACTGGACTACTTACATATAAAATTAGGAAAAAAACAATTCTTGTAGTGTCTTCCCTCATAGTAGGTTTGAGTTCCATTGGATTTGCATTTTTTTCCACTGACTTTAATTCAATTCTCTTTTGGCGGTTTATAGTGGGATTAGGATGTGGAGGGCTTTATGCTCCTGGACTTGCCCTTCTGGCTAATTGGTTTCCACCAGATAAGCGTGGAATGGCTTTTGGTGCGTATACCGGTGCAGGGGTAACTGCTTATGCTAGCGGATATTTTATCGCAGCTCCATTAGCTGCAATATCTGGTTGGCAAATGGGTATAATAGCTACATCATTACCTGCTTTACTCGCGATTTTTGTTTTTTTTCTGATTGATGATAGGTTACAATCAACACATTCTTTAAGCTATAATTCTAAATTCAATTGGAAACAACTTTCATTTTTTCCTCTTATTGTAATTACAATAGCTTACATGTCCCATATGTGGGAGCAGTTCGCGTTTTGGGGTTGGGTAGGTCCTTTTTATACTGTTTCTGGGATAGTGCTTGGTATTGAACAGATGGAGGCTCTTACCCTAGGGGGTATTATGGCAGCAGTTACTATCATTGCAGGGATATTCTCGCCATGGTTAGGAGGCATGGCATCGGATAAGTTTGGAAGACTATCAACTGCAATTTTGTTTTCTCTTTTAAGTGCACTACTATCCTTTATCATAGGATGGCTGGTAGGTTATCCTTTACTTATCATCATATTGGTAGGTATAATATATGGGTTTGTAGTTGCTGCCGATTCAGCGATTTATAAGGTAGGAATTTCAGAGGTTTTGCCTAAACGACATATTGCTATGGGGTTGGCAATTCAATCAGCCTTTGGTTTTGGTGCTGCAATTTTTTCACCAAAGGTATTTGGGATGATTCTAGATTTAACTAATGCAACTTCTATTCAAACAAATTGGGGATGGTCATTCGTAAGTTTGGGCATTGGCGGATTAATAAGTCCCTTATTTTTAATCTTGCTTATACGAATGAGAAAGTAACTGAGGATATCTAAGTATTATCCTAAATTTATACCATTTCCTTTAGGCTGGATACAGGTAGGATTATTAATTTCTTGGGGAGAAACTGGATAACTTGCTAGCGATACGGAATAATTCTTTTTAAAGAAATAATCTAACTCTGTTAAAAGACTATTTTCAACTTCTTTGTCTTGTGGAGGATTAACCCAAAAAGTGCTTCCATTATGAGTATCAACGATTTTACCGGCTTTTACAACAATATGTCCATCTTTTATAGTGTAAAAGGCTCTGGAAAGTTTTTCTTCGATTTCTTTGTAATCATTACCATCAATATTTCTAGGATCTAAATCAAAGATACTTACATCTCCTTGAGACCCCACACTTAAATTTCCTTTATACTGTTCTAACCCTAAAGCTTTAGCCGGAGCAGCTCTCGTTGAAATTGCTATTTCATCAAAGGTATATTCACGTTCAATTGCTGCAATATCTGTCTTCTTTTCTGCACCGATATGTGCTCCTTTAAGAGTTTCTTCTCTGAATTTTCTACTCATCAACCAAGCTACTAAACGAGGATAATGGAAGAATGGTCCCCCATTAGGATGGTCTGTAGTTATCATTACTTTCTGTGGATCTTTTATTAATAGTGGTAATTCTAATCCAATTGCCCATTGAATTGTAGGTGCATACATTTTTGGTGAATAATCAAATGGGGTCATACCCATTGATGTTTCTCCCTCTACATTGCAGTTTGCCCATTTTAAATGAGTTAATGATTGTAGGTAATATTCCATTGGGCCATCAGCTGTCATGGTGGTGGTAGGATCCAAAGTTATACTACCAGTATCCACTACGATATTTTTTGATTTATTAACTGCATCCGCAACATTTTGGGCCTTTGAACATAAACTATTCCAGTCGCTCCCACCATAACAATAGTACTGCAGATGAGTCATATGTAGTGTTTGACGATTTTTATTAATGGTCTTTGGAATTTTAGTAGTTTCAATAGCATTTATATAGTTTCCAGGACGGCCTAAGTTTATTGTGTGAAGATGAACTGAGTGAGGAAGATCCAGATACTCATTCACTTCAATAAGTCCTTCAATCAATTCTTTTGGTGTAATCTCAAAATTTGGAACTTCATCATCCATACTTCTCACATCATCTCCCCAACCCCACGCTTCAGTCCCTCCGGGATTTACTATTTTAATGGCAAAACTTTTAGTAGCTTTCATAAGCCAGGAAATATATGCTGCACATTTTTCTATATCTCCATTCTTAATAAATTTCATAACGAACCAGTTTCCATCACATAATGTGTAGGTTCCTTTATCGATTATAGGGGTGTCATTAAGCTCTGCATGAGTATGCTTTGCAGTTAACGGGGGAACTGCCGGAGTAAATGCTGTGGTATAACCCATCTTTGCATATAGATATCCTGTCATGAAAGTTGATGGTGTTGAGAAGCCGCTCCCTGACCGTGTTATATCTGTCTTTTCCATTACGTAACTTTGATGATCTTCAGGTCTAAAGGCTCTACCTACATTTACTTTGCCATCTGCAATATGAGCGTGAATGTCAATACCTCCCGGCATAATCATCTTATTAGATACATCAATTGTTTTTGCCTTTCTTTCTTTCAGACTTTCAACTATCTTTCCCTCTTTGATAAATAGGTCCATTTTTTCGCCCCTTATCCCATTTACGGGGTCGATAACAACGCCATTTCTTAAAATTAGTCCCGTCATAATTTAGTTAATGATGACTCCATCTCATTATTTCCTGTGGATTTTAATGATTCAAACAATTCGAACGCTTCTCGTCTCTTCATCTTTGCAAGTCTTTCCATAAGTTGGTTACCTTTTTCCTCGATTGGTTGAATGTCAATCGTATCTTCATCGACCATATCTTCCAGTATTTTTTGAGCTATTGTAGACCTTACCAATACTGTTGAATGTGTCCCAGGAGATCCAACTGATCCAACTGCAAAATCTGAAAATTTTGAGGTAAGGTCAGTACAAGACTTACATCCAGATCTTTTATGTTTGAGCACTTCCTTCAATGGAGCCTTTATTATTTCCCCATTTGATGTTATGTTCATATATTTGCCCTTTATGTCAACCTTGTCAACCTCTTTAATAGGCACGTAATTTTCAATTGTATCTTTTAGGCCTTGGTACATAAAAGTCCCTTTACAAAAAAGGCCAATGCGTAGAGATATCATGTTATAAAAGTCTATATCTTCTTGAGGGGAGGTGTAAAGTTTCATTAGTCCTTCCATTTGACAAGGAAGTCCTACAATCCCAATATTTTTTATTCCAGATTCTTTAGCATCCTTTAAAATACTCAATATTGAACCATTTGAATATTTACTCCCAGCTCCACGGTGTAAAGAATCTACATCTGATGTTATTATGGTCTTGGCCCTCTGAGGTTCATTTTCAACATTGGTTACAATAATTGCAGCATCAATTATTTTGTTCTCTAAAACATGTTTAAGAAGTGCCATTACAAATCCCCCGTCTTGGACTCCAGGGATTGTTACTTTTGATTTGGCAGCACATTTATATTTTATACGTCCAACTATGTGTTTATTCCACATGTTTGTGGGAAAAGCATCCCTAAGAGAATGAGAGTATCGAGGACAATGAGTTATACAATATCCACAACTAGTACAATCACCATCTAAATAGGGGAATTCATCCATTTTTATAATATTTTCTGGACAAACAGCAGTACATCCTCCACATCCTGAACAAAGTCCTTTGGATATAACTTCTTCTTCTAAATTGGAAAATGCAAATTTTAAATTATAAGTCACTGCATTCATCGGACATACATCATGACATTCTTTACATCCTCTACTATCAGACTTTACACAAACTTGATCATCTAAAAAAACTCCTCCACCTTCTTTAAGAATTAAAGCAGCTTTCCCCTTTGGACCCAATCCTCCTTTTGAGTCAACTCCCATAAAACCATTACCAGGACAAGCTACAATGCAGTTTCCACAACCGGTGCATTCTGTGGTTATATTTACTTTGTCATCCATTGAATTCATTCTCGTATTATGATTTTATTTTATATATAAATTTTTCTTTTATATCCAAAATTTTCCATTAACTATAAATATATCAGTTTTTTTTTAAAATGTACACAACTTTGTTATATTTCATTCTCAAGAAATCTATTTCTTTCCTTTCAAATATAATTCTCCTATCGAATTTATTTCTATCTTTAAGGTCTTCCCTACCTTTTCAGTTTCAATTAACCCATTATTCTTCAATGATTTAATATGATGACAAATACGAGCTCTTTCGTTATTGAATAGTGTAGTGTTCTTTTTAATCTTAGGTTTTATCCTAATAATTAATTCATCTAGAGATTCAACTTCTTTTTCATTTAGAAATTCTAGGATACATACTTGTTCCTTAGGTATTTCTTTTTTAGGAAATGGAAGTATTTCTTGAATCCTCAATAGATCCCCATTTTTTTCATTTGTAACGGTAGTATAAATCTTAGTATCAGTCGTAAGAGAGGCTAAATAGCATGCAATCCCTATATCACCGCTTGAAGAAGAAACATTCAAAAGTACTTCGCTTTTACTTGCACGTTCTTTTTTAATAATATCTACTAATTTTAGAGCAATTTCAAATATATTTTTATCTTCTAAATTCTCTCTTTTTACATCTGCAAATCCATTTAACGCATTTTCTAATTCGTTTGCCACTCCTAAACATTCTGCGTTGTTATTGTTGATTAAAAGCACTGCTTTATGAATTAAATGCTGTTTTAATCCATCTAAAATAGTTCCTTTTC
>CAYZUE010000040.1:0-11331 GCA_964481825.1 Candidatus Hydrothermarchaeota archaeon
TTACTAATTTTCTAGCTAAAAATGCAAATGCAGATGCGGGCAAACTCATCAGTGATGTATCGACAAGGAATTGTTTGAAACCCGCTTGTTTTGCCCAAGGAAGAAGACTTTCTTCAAGAATCTTAATTTTTCCATCAATACTAGGATCCGCAGCATCGAAAGCAACAAGTAAAACGTTCTTCAAAGATAATTCATTAAGTTTAGCGATCTCTCCTTCGATATCAGTACTCCATGGAGCAAGGCTATTATAGATGTGTTGATCTCCTAAATTTTGCTCTGAGATATATTCTGCAGCTCCGAGCTTTGGTTTAACATTCCATATGTCCGTTGTAAAAGGCATATCAGTTATACTTGTAACGAAATCAACATAATTGATAGCTTCTTCTGTATAGTTTGCTACCAAGTCAAGACCTGCAGGAATTCCAGTATTGTCCGATATAGTCTCGAGATTATTAATAAGCGTTTCAGCCTTTGTTTTGTTAAATATTCCTTTTTCTCTGTCTGAGGATTTTTCAAGTACTTTTTTATGACCGGTATAAAACATGCTGCCTATCATAAAAGTACAATTTTCCCCTGGACTTCCACCAATTTTCACGCCACCGATTTTATAAACATCCTGCTTCTTATCAAATTTATACATTGTACCACCCTATTTTGGTATTTTATCTAGTACATCCTGGATATGTGGGAAATCATCCTTCATATGTGGGAAATACATTGATTGCATAAAAGCCGTCTGAAACTCTGGGTCAACTGTAAGTTCAATATATTTAATCTCCCTAGCTGTCTTATCAGCTTCCTTTCTAAGCTTATTATTAATCAAGGCGATTCTAGCTCCATCTCCTGCAGCATTACCAATTGCTTCAACTTTATCTAATTCACAGTCTGGAAACATTCCAAGTAACATACTTGCTTCTTTATCAATAAAACTACCAAACGCTCCAGCTAAAATAACTTTATCTACTTTATCTATACCATGATGCTTCATTAAAATCTTACAACCGGTGTATAACGCACCTTTAGCAAGCTGAATTGCACGAATATCCCCTAAAGTCACCGAAATATCTTTTCCAATAGATGTTTCATCTTTCCATGCTAGAACGAACTCTAACATATCCTTATCATTCTTTCTTATTCTTTTAGTATCTAATTCTTTGTTAAATGTACCATTCTTTTTAATTACCCCTGATTTAAACATCTCCGCTACTGCCTCGATTATTCCAGATCCACAGATGCCTCTAGCTTTTATTTTCTGGGTTTTATTATGCCATTCAGTCTCCCCGATTACCTTAAATTTAACTTCTTTGGCAAAAGGACTTATTTTAACACGTTCTATAGCTCCTGGAGCCGCTCGCATTCCATGTTTTATTTGGGCTCCTTCAAATGCTGGACCAGTCGCGCATGATGTGGAAACTAGTTTTTTGCTGTTACCAAGAACTATCTCACCATTTGTACCTATATCTATAATAAGTAAGATTTGATCTTGTTTTTCAGGAGCAACGGCAACTACAACTCCCATATTATCAGCACCTACAAATCCGGCTTCAATTGGAAGAACATGGATATAAGAACCTGGAGAACCTCTAATTCCAAGATCACGGGATTTTACATCGATTGAATGATGGAATGCTGGTGGAAAAGGAGAAAGTCCTACGGGTTCGGGGTTAATATTCAAAAATATATGGTGCATACAGGTATTTCCAACAATTACAAACTCTAAAATATCTTCAGG
The DNA here is from genome assembly GCA_964481825.1 of Candidatus Hydrothermarchaeota archaeon. Classification (GTDB taxonomy): domain Archaea; phylum Hydrothermarchaeota; class Hydrothermarchaeia; order Hydrothermarchaeales; family JALUUU01; genus CAYZUE01. The sequence goes on from CAYZUE010000040.1 coordinate 1,733, forward strand.
AGTCATATCAACTTTTTTAGTTACACCAACTATTATCTTATTAAGACCCTCTACAATTGAAGAATTCATCTTTTCAAGTCCATCATCATTTGTCATGGCATAGGTAATCCTGGCCATTACATCTTCACCATAAGATACTTGAGGATTCATCATAGAATCAATGGAAATAACCTCGCCAGTTTCTAAATCAGTTAGGTATCCCACAACAGAAGTTGTACCTATATCAACAGCTAATCCGAATTTTTTATCTGCAAATCCTGGGAAAACTTTTATTATCTCTTTATCATCCCGAATTGCCGCAGTTACTTTCCATTTCCCTTCACGTATAATATCAGGGAGCCCTTTTAAAACTAAGTAATCAATTGATAAATCTTTAAGATCATGAGATTTTTCCAGCTCCTTAAGAAGCCTTTCTAAATCGCCTTCCGCCTCTTCTAAAACAGGGGGGACTAGCTCAACATAATAGTTTTTAATTATTGGATCAATTGCTACATCAATATCTCCAGCAGCTTTTCTTACAACCTGCCCACCGGATCTGCTTTCTTCAGGTACAAATACTAGGATATCACCATTAATTTCAGCGGTGCAAGAAAGACGGTAATTGTCCTTAACCTCAGTATCTTTAAGTTGTCTCTTTTCGTCATCCATAATGGGAGATAAATGATCGGCTTTAGATTCAATATTAAACTTTTCAAAAGAACCTTCTTGGATTTGGACCTTACATTTACCACACGTTTTTTTGCCCCCGCAGACGGATTCAATATCAACACCTAACTCTTGAGCAGCTTCTCTAACAGTTTTTCCTTCTTCAACTTGCCCTCGACTGCCTGAAGGCTGAAATATTACTTTAAATTTTTCCATGAGAGTACACCCTATAATTCGCCAGACTTTCTTAGTTCCTTCAGACTTGATACCATGTTTATAGCCTCAGTTAGGGCATTACTAGCATCATCCCCATAACCATCAGCCCCCCATTTATCAGCAATGTCTCCTGTAACCGGAGCCCCACCTAAAAGTATTTTTACATTAGGATTTTTCTCACGCATATTACTGATAACTTTTTTCATTCCCACCATAGTAGTAGTCATCATTGCGGATAAACAAACAAGATCACTATCTGTACGCATCTGCTCTTCAACGAATTGGTCTAGAGGTACATCTTTACCTAAATCATGTACCGTAAATCCAGCAACCTCAAACATGAGTTTTACTATGTTTTTACCGATATCATGAACATCGCCTTCAACAGTCCCAATAACTGCTTCTCCTTTAATTTTAGACTCATCTTCGTCCCCTTCTACATGGGGCTTAAGAAGATCTAGGCCAGCATACAATGCATCTGCACACATTAAAACCTCAGGTACAAAATACTCGTTTTTTGCAAAAAGGTCTCCAACGACTTCCATACCAGCTGCTAACCCATCAAAAATTCCTTCACTAGCATTGTATCCGTCTTTTATCCATTCTTCAGAGCATTTTACAGTAGTATCCTCATCAAATTCAATAACCCCTTCCTTTAATCCTTTAAGTAACTCTTCCTTTGTACTCATATCCTACAAACCTCTTATTCTTTTTTAAATTTTTTAGGGAATTTTATGTTTTTCCCGAACATGTTCGGTTAAACTTTAGGAAAATTTCCTAGGCCTTTACTTATTATCACACTTGAATTACTGTTTTATTCCCTTAATCTCTTAGTAAATCTATAATTTTTTGAGTTTTTTTTAGAGAACTTTTTTATTCCTGTGTATCACACCTTATATAATTTTCTAATAGTTTCAAAAGAAAAAATAATAATTCAAAGAATTCTATTGATTTTATCATTAAAAAAAATGGAAAAAGAAGATACATATGAACAAATGGATATAATATGTAGAATATTATAACTTTATCTTATGAATTTTAAAGGAATATGTTTCGTTTTAGGATATGAAGAACTAGTAGACGTTGCGTTTGGTAGAGCATCAAAGAAGATACCTGCAGAAAAGGTGGAATTTGTATCTAAAACTATTAGAAAACATCTAAGTAAAGTAACACGAAGTTGGCCAAATCTTGATGAACTGCCACTTTTTTACAATGAACTAATTAACATCACAATTGATACAGATGAACTAAATAATGCTTTAACGGCTTTAAAAAAAAGTGAAATGGTAATACATAAACTAGAAAAGACATTCCAAAAAAAACTTAGAAAAAGGCTAAATAATGACGCAGCATATCAGATTAGAAAAGTTTATTATGGGAGGGTTAAAGCAACACTAAAACGAATCCGTAGAGAATTAGAGTTTTTAGCAGAGAGCAGAAAAAGACTAATTGAATTTCCTGAGATAGAAGACGAATTTACGACAGTAATAGTCGGTCTTCCTAACGTAGGGAAATCATCTATATTACAAGCTATGACAAACGCATCTCCAAGGGTTGAACCATACCCATTTACAACTCAGAGTATGCTACTTGGATACTTTGAAGCAAAACATCTTCGATACCAGGTAATTGATACTCCGGGACTTCTTGATCGACCATTAAAAGAGAGAAATCCTATTGAAAGACAAGCAATTCTTTCTCTTCGTCATTTAGCGAATATTGTAATTTACATTTTTGATCCAACTGAGACATGTGGTTTCACAAAAAAAGAACAATTAAATGTTTTTCAAGAACTAGTGAAAAATTTCAATGTAAAAGTAATACCTTTGGTTAACAAAATAGACTTGCACGGAGAACAGGAAGGGACTGAATTTTTAAATTCATTGAATTTAGATGGATTCAAATGTTCTGCAATTGGAAAAACCGGAATAGATGAACTAAGAGAAGAGATTATGAATTGCAGAAGTTCCTATAAGGAATAGTATATTTAATATTGTACTCCCTGACCCTATTTTTTATAATGAATCATTATTGAACCCTATACCTGTTATTTTAAGGACATGTCTATCAGTGATTCTAAATTTGACTCCCAATATCTTTTCAACAACATGTATATTAGTAATTAAATGACTAGTGAGATTTGCTAAACGAACTTTTGAAATACCTTTAGCAAGTGCTAGATAAAGTATTATCTGGTCGCTTGTATAGGAGTCTATTGCTGTGTTATTCTTAAGTTCTGATGAAAGCCTTAAAGCAGCTTCCTTTCCTACTTTTTCTGCTGACTTATTAATTTCGCCTAATGATCCTGCACCTATGTAGGAGTTTTTAAATACGGCCCATAAATTTATACCCACACCGGTAGAATCTCCATTTCTCTGTTCCACCTGTATTTCAGATGGGTATTTTAAATTCTCATCTACCGAATTTACGATTCTCTCAGTTATATGACTAGGTAAATTGCTAGAATGCACCACACCCCTAATTTTCTGAAGATTTCCTCTCTCTAATAGGTTCAAAGAAGATAATTTGTCTATTGGATGTACAATTGTCCTAATAATCCCCCCGCCTTTAGGGAAATAACCTCTCCGTTCAATATTTATATCTACCCTGCCTCCCATTTTACTAAGAATTTGAAGAAATACATTTTTTAGATAATCTATTGGTGGAGACCATTTAACATCGGTTCCACCCCTTAAAATCAATTCCGTAGGTTGACTTGAAAAAAGACAGATGGGTAGGATTGTTTGCAAAACCAAAGAGATGCTTCCTGCTGTACCTACATCGATTTTATATTTCCCAGGGATTATACTTCCAGGATGAAATATAATTTCATCGGAACCTAAATAAACACCTTTTAACTTTGAATCAGTCATATTCTTAATTGCATCTAAACTAACCAAATGTTGTTGGGCCAAACCCGATTTAGGTCTTTTTTTACGAATATTATATATTTTTAATTTCTCACCAAGGAGAAAAGTTAAAGCAATCGATGTACGCATAATCTGCCCTCCTCCTTCACCAAACCCCCCGTCTATTTCTATCATTATTTTAAATACTATCTACTATAACTTAAAATCATGACTAATAAAAAGGGATATTTATCATTTCCAACTGAGCCTATTAGCGTTAAATCAAGAAGTATTAGTGAGCTTCTAAAAGCAATGACTAATACCGGGTTCCAAGGTAGAAAACTTGGAGAAGCAGCTGAGATCTGGGATGCTATGATTAAAGAAAGAGAACTTACTATATTAATGGGTTTAAGCGGTGCAATGGTCCCTGCAGGTATGAGGCAGATTATTTCTTACCTAATCAAAGAAAGGCTTATTGACTGTCTAGTTAGCACTGGCGCTAATATTTTTCATGATATTTATGAAGCTTTGGGGGGTGCTCACTACAAGGGCCATGCCAATCTTAATGATACCGACCTTTACAAACATAGAATTGATAGAATGCACGATATTCTTGCACCTGAGAAAGAATTTAGAAAAGTTGACATGTTTATTTCAGAAATAGCCGAATCACTAGACCAATCGAAGGCCTATTCCTCTAGAGAGATTATGGAATATCTTGGTAAAATTGTTTATGAGAGAAACGGAAAAGAAGATTCGATTATTGTAAGTGCTCATAAACACAATGTTCCAATATTTCTCCCTGCTCTGGAGGATAGTTCAATTGGAATAGGTTTACTAGATGCTAGGAAGAGAGGTTATGGTGTTACTATAGACCACATGAAGGATATGGATGAAATAACACAAATAATCGAAAAATCAAAAAAAACTGGAGTAATTTATGTTGGAGGCGGAGTGCCTAAGAATTTTATTCAACAAACTAAAGTTATTACAGCAATATTATCCCAAAAAGAGGGAGGTCATGACTATGGAATTCAATTCACTACCGATTCTCCATATTTTGGTGGATTAAGTGGATGTACTTTCGAAGAAGCAATTTCTTGGGGAAAAATATCTCCTAAAGCAAAGAATGTTCAGGTATTTATTGATGCTACTATCGCCCTTCCTCTAATGGCACATGCACTTTCAGAAAGGGTTGAAGGATTGAAAAGATTTATTCCATCATACGATTGGACTTCTGATAAATTGAGGATAACCTACACACCTTTCTCTCAATAGCTACAAATTGTTTTCATATTTAATAATCACTTTTCCACTTCTAAGAAGCTGTGATTCAAAAGTTGAAATAACTTTATTACCACTTATTTTATCGGCTACGTTCCTCCGTAATATACTAATTAAAGATGCTGTATCATGTATAACTTTGATCCCATGCTTATCTGCCTCTTTGAAAATTAATTGTGGAATTTCAAAAATATCTGTATTTTTTTGTATATAAAGCACAATAGGACAAAGCTTCTCATAAGCTTCTATTGTTCTTTTTGACTTTAGGATATTCTTCCTTGCACGTTGCTCTGTTATAGTTATATTTACTCTGGAAGTTCCAAGTTTTTTTGCTATAGAGTCTTGGGTAAGACCCTCGCCCCTTAATTCAAGGATCTGAAGTTGTTTTTTTGTGATAAATAATGGATAGTTTGGCATAATACCTCTAAATTGGAAAAATGTTAATAGATATATTTACATAATACTAGAATATTTAAAAAGTTTTATATAAAGTTTATTATTAAGCTTACATATCGGTGAAAATATGGGAATGAGGCTTAAAATATTTCTTTTTCTTTTAATTATAAGTACTGGATGCCTTTCACAAAATGATGAAAAAACATTAAATACGATTTCTGAACCAAAGGAAATAACTCTTTCAACGACAACCAGCGTTGATGATTCAGGATTGTTAAAAATACTTAATCAACCATTTGAGGAAAAATATAAAATCCGCATTAAAGTTATTGCGGAGGGAACAGGGAAAGCTTTAAAAACAGCGGAATTGGGAGGAAGCGACGTCGTTATAGTACATTCCAGGGAAAAAGAGGACGTATTCATTAAAGAGGGATTTGGAATTAACAAACGAGATTTGATGCACAACAATTTCATAATTGTTGGTCCTGAGAGCGACCCTGCAGGGATCAGTGGGATGAAAAGTGGAAGTGATGCTTTTAATAAAATTGCCAACAGTAAATCACGATTTTTCTCGCGAGGGGATGAATCAGGCACACATGTGAAAGAGAAGGTACTATGGAAAAAAATAGGTATGTTAAACACTGGCTCCTGGTACAAATCAATAGGTAAAGGTATGGGAGACACCCTTATTGCAGCAAATGCACAGAACGGTTATACCCTCAGCGATCAATCAACTTATCTTAAAATGAAAGAACGGATAAATCTTGGAATTTTAGTTGTGGGAGACCCCATATTTTATAATCCCTACAGTGTTATTGCTGTAAATCCTGCTAGATATCCTGATAAGAATGAAAAATACCAGATGGTAATGCTCTATATTGGTTACTTAACATCTCCTGAAGGACAAATGATAATATCTGAATATGGGAAAGATGAATTTGGACATGCATTATTTTATCCAGATGCAATTTCATGATTCGGATATATTGGGGGAATCATTCCCCCTTTTTTTAATATTTAAGGGATAATTGACATGAATCAAAAATGTTTAAGGGCGGTATCTTAAATATGAATTTTTTGATTGATGGTTTTTTAAAAGCTATAGCCCTTATATTATCTAATGATCCTTATGTCATGAGTATAACTGCTGTTTCAATAAAAATATCTGGGACGGCTGTAATAATTAGTATTTTGTTTTCTATTCCCACGGCAATTCTTATTTCTACCAATAAATTTAGAGGGAAAAAATTCATAATATCTCTAATTAATACTGCAATGAGTTTGCCACCTGTAGTTGTTGGGTTAATTGTTTTTCTTATGCTTGTTCCTGCTGGACCATTAGGAATACTCCAACTTATATTTACACCAGCAGCAATGATAATTGCTCAATTCATATTAGTAACACCAATAATAACAGGTATTTCAATTGCATCTATCAATTCTGTAGGCCAATCAATTAGAGATACCGCATTCACTCTAGGAGGAACAAAAAAGGATATATCCTTAATAATCTTGAAGGAAGCTAAAGTAGGAATAATCATTGCTGTTTTAGCTGGTTTTGGACGTGCAATTGCAGAAGTGGGTGCAATTCTGATAGCGGGAGGAAATGTGGCATTTTGGGATGCTGAGACTGATACTTACAGTTCTTATACTCGTACCCTTACTACTGCAATCACGTTAGAAACCAGCAAAGGGGATATTTCTACTTCGATTGCACTGGGAATAATAGTTCTAAGCATTGCATTATCTGTTAATCTACTTTCAAATAGGCTTCAGGATCGTGAGTAAAGATGGCGCATATTTTTAAAATACGCGATTTATATAAAAAGTACAATGAAAAACAGGTTTTAAATGATATAAATATAAATATTGATGTAGGAGAGATTTTTTGTATATTAGGTCCAAGTGGTGCAGGGAAAACTACTTTATTAAGAATTCTAAATTCAATCGAAAAACCAGACAGTGGTAGAGTTTTTTTTAAAAAGACGAACCTATTAACCTCTAGAGGTAAAGAGTTTCTTAATAGTAGAAGAAAAATGGCAATGGTTTTTCAGGACGGTGCCGTTTTCAATTCTAGTGTATATGATAATGTATCCTATGGACTTAAAATTAGGGGAATTAATAAAGATGAAATAAGAAAACGCGTCAATGAATCATTGAAAATAGTGGGATTAGAAGGATACTCAGGAAGGAGGGCTCATACTTTATCGGGGGGAGAAAAGCAACGGATGACTTTTGCTATGACTGTTGTCCTAAAACCAGATGTTCTTCTTTTTGATGAACCAACAGCAAGTCTCGATCCGATAAACGAAAAGATAATTGAGAGTATAATACGGAGAATTAATGATCTAGGAATCACTATAATTTTTACCACTCACAAACAAGAAGAGGCATTATCATTAGCAACTAGGATTGCAGTAATCAATAAAGGAGTATTCGAACAGATAGGACCTCCCGAAGATATTTTCTATAGACCTAATTCAGTATTTATTGCCAGATTTGTAGGAGTTGAAAATATTTTCAAGGGCATAATAAGATCGAATTCAATTGATTTAGATTGGATACGACTCAAAACTCCGGTGATTACTAAAAAAATTGGAGATAAGGTAACTGTTTGTATAAGACCTGAAGAGATTTTTCTGATTAGGAATGATGCAACGCATAGAAATGACTATCCAAATCAATTTAATGGGAATATTACTAGAATGTCGCCCCAAGGAAAAGCTTTGATTAGACTTTTTATTAAAGTTAATAAAAGATTGATTGTTAAGGTTGATGTACCACGGCATGTTGTTAACCATATGGATATTGAGGTTGGAAAAGAGATTACAGCTTCAATAAATCACGAATCATTACATGTTATTTGACAATAATTAACTTACTAGGGATAAAATAGGAAGTATTATATAATTATATTTTACAATATATACTCTATATATAAAATTAATAAAATAAGGAATTAATAATGGAAACTAGGAAAGTTTATGTTAGTGGAGGTTCGACCTATATAGTATCGCTCCCGAAGAAATGGGTAATAAAAAACAAGATAAAGGCAGGAGATTCTCTTGTTGTAACACGACAATCTAGCTCCTTGATGATTGAACCTGGCGTCATCAATGCAGATATTGAAGCTGTTAAGATTAATACCTCCGATGTTCCAACTCCAGAATCACTAGAACGACTTATAATTGCATATTATCTGGGGGGTTACGATACAATAAAAATCAAGCTCGATTCAATGACTCCAGAATATAAAGATAGTGCTAGGAGAGTTTTAGACTTTCTCATTGGAATAGAAATTGTTGAGGATCTTGGAGATACCGTTACTCTAGAGATTCTTCTTGATCATAGAAAGATGCGTACTCCTCTTGCATTGCGGAGAATTTATTTGATAGTTAAGTCTATGATAAAAGACTCGATCAAAGTAATGGAATCTGGAGATGGATATATATCCTCGGATATTGAGCGATTAGCAAGGGATATAATCTCTAGAGAACGTGAGGTGGATAGATTTTATTTTCTGATACTTAGACAATTAAAAAGTGCAGTTCAATATCAGCAGATAGCGGAGAAGCTTGGAATTAAAAATCAGAGAGATACCCTTGGTTATAGGATAGTGGTTAAGAGTTTAGAAAGGATTGCTGATCACGTTGAAAATGTGATGAACAGTTATCTAGACCTTATCGATGAAAAAAAGGAAGCACCAGACCTTGAAGAATTTATTTGTGTAACCGAATTAGTCCTTAAAATTTATAACTCTTCTATGGAGTCTTTATTTAATAGAGATAAAATAAGAGCAGAAAAGGTATTTAGAAGTCTTTCAAGTATAAATACGCAGCATCAAGAACTTTCGAATAAATTCTTCTTAGAGGGAATAAATATTCCTGATACAATGCATAAAAAGTCCATTTTAGACAGCATTAGAAGGATTGCAGATTACAGCAGCGATATTGCTGAGATAGCACTGAACATGGCTGTAGAAGTGCCCACCATCCAGACTAATAGAGAAAAAAAATGATGATTGGCATTACATTATAATTTAATAATAAAAAATCGCATTTAAATTAGTTTTTTCCGGGATAAAATATTTATTATTACATTTGGTTACTAAAATGTTTTATTATGTTATTTATTTTTCTAATTATTATAGTAACCAAAAGTAAGTTTATTCGTATAATATTGGTAAATCCAATACTAAAAACGAATAAC